>PLUW01000059.1 GCA_003162935.1 Acidobacteriaceae bacterium | reverse complement strand
TATTGGATGCCGCGCGCGAGCAGCGTCGTTCCCGCCGGGTTGCCGACCAGCGGCAGCGCGCTTAGATACACAAAATTGCAGGCGATGTAGAGCGCGATCACGACGCCGGTACCGAGCGCGAGCGACAATGGGAGATTGCGGCTGGGATTTTTTACCTCGCCGGCGGTGAACGTCACGTTGTTCCAAGCATCGGCGGAAAATAGGCTTCCGACTTGTGCGATGGCCAGCACGGTGAGGGTCGACACCAGCACCCCTTCGCCGACGTCATGCAACGTGCCGAGGCTCGCATTGCGCCAGAAGTTCGCACCGAAATTCGCGGCCAGTGCTTGGATATTTTCGCCTAGAAAAACTCCCAGCAGCACAACGCCGAGCAGCGCCGCGACCTTCGCGGTCGTAAAAATGTTTTGGATGAAAGCGCCCGTCTTCACGCCGAAAATATTGACGATTGATAGAACGATCACGACCAGGATGGCGACGAAGTTCTGCGTGTTCAGACCAACGTCCATACCGCCAAGCATCATCGGGCCGATCTGGAACTTTGGCACCTTCCAGAGGTGGATGATCCAATGGCTAGAGGAAATTGCCGGCCAGAAGATTCCGAGGAATTTGCCAAAAGCCACGCCCACGGCGGCGATCGTGCCGGTCTGGATCACGAGAAAGAGGGTCCAACCGTAGAGAAATCCCCAGAGCGGGCCGAGCGACTCGCGCAGATACACGTACTGGCCACCAGCTCGCGGCATCATGGCGGCGAGTTCGCCATAGGTGAGCGCGCCAACGATGGTGAGGAATCCGGTGATGAGCCACGCGCCGATCAGCAGCGCGGGTGAGGTGACTTCACGAGAAATCTCGGCGGATACAATAAAGATGCCCGAGCCGATCATGGAGCCCATCACCAGCATGGTGGCGCTGGTCAGGCCGAGGCCTTTGACTAGTTCTTTGTCCTGATGAGTGTGGCGCTCCCAATCGCTGATGCGCGAATTCGGAGCGGGGGGCTGAACGTTCGTGGTCACGAACCTCCTAAGAGACTGCTGTCGCTGCAAGAGTTGTTCAACTTTACCCCAGAACCCTGAAAAATTCCTCTGCTGATTTGCGGGGAGACCGTATCAAGTCGGATATCACCGCCACGGAGTCGGCTCCGGCCTCGATGACAGAACGGGCGTTGGCGCGGGTGATGCCGCCGATTGCCACGAGCGGTTTGCTGGTCAGTTTTCTTGCTTGGCGCAGGCCCTCGACGCCAACTGTGGGGTCGGGATTGGCTTTGCTGGCTGTGGCGAAAATGGGGCCTATGGCCAGGTAATCGGCTGTGGTTTTGTCGGCTTCGGCTAGTTGGTCGGGATTGTGGGTGGATACTCCCAGCAGGCGGGTGGGGCCGATGATGCGGCGGGCGGAGTTGGGAGAGAGATCGTCCTGGCCGACGTGGAGGCCGTCAAAGTCGGCGGCCAGGCAGAGGTCAGCGCGGTCGTTCATGATGAGTTTGATGCTGGGGCCGAGGCGCGCTTTTAGTTCGCGGGCGTCTTCCAGCATTTGGCGGGCGTTGCCGGATTTGTTGCGGTACTGTAGCAATGTGCAGCCAGCAGAGGCTAGTTCTTCGGCGGCAGAGAACAGGGCATCGGCATCGGGGAAGCAATCGGGATCGAGGATGGGGTACAGGCGAGGAAGGAGCATTGCCGCTCGTCGTAGTTTATGCTTTTCTCAGCCATGCGTCTGCACGAGCTTTTAATGTCGGCACGCGCCAGGATGGTTGGCGCTATCGCCTTTCTCTAAACAGTTATGAGCATCTTACGGTGGTCTCTGCTCTCGGCTGCAGTGTTGGTCTTATGCTCACTGATACCGTATAGTCTCGAGCCAGCGGAACCGTTCTCGGGTTACGCGCTGTCGCCGGGAATTATTCTTGGCATGTACGCCTCTGCGATGTTTAGCGGCTACCCTCACGGTGTCGAGATCGTGCCAATGCTCGTCATCTCTAGCGTTGTTAATTTTTTCTTCTGGACGGCAGTATCGTATGGCGCCTTGTCGGCGCTCCGCAGGTTCTTGAAGTAGTTGGGACTGAGAGACGGCGCCTACGGAGACTGAAGTTTGTGCGGGAGCAGTTCTTCCTGGCAGCGGCGGCACAGAACCTAAAGCGCTTGGTGCGGCTCCTCAGCCGACCCACACCCACGATAGAAGCTGCCGCTTAGCCAAGGTGAGAAGACTGGACTCGGCTCGCGCGATCAGGCAGCCGAAGGCATTCCGATCATGCACTTTTTCAACAGCCACTCGCGATTTCACCAACTACTCACTTCCCCTTCGCCAAGAACCTCTCAATAAACCCGGTGTCGAAGTTCCCCGCGCGAAAATCGGGGTCGGCGAGAATTCTTCGGTGCAGGGGGATGGTGGTGAAGATTCCTTCGACAATGAACATTCCTAGCGCGCGGCTCATGCGTTGGATGGCTTCGTTGCGATCTTTGCCTCGGACTACCAACTTCGCGATCAGCGAATCGTAATAAGGAGGGATGGTGCCTTCGGCGTAGGCGGCGGTGTCGATGCGGACGCCGGTGCCTCCGGGAGGGTTGAAGGTGGTGATCTTGCCTGCCGACGGGGTGAACTTCTCGGGGTGCTCGGCGTTGATGCGGCATTCGATGGCGTGTCCGCGATGCACGATGGGGCCTTGGAGCACGTCGCTCAGCTTGGCGCCGGCGGCGATCATGATCTGGCTCTTGACCAAGTCCACGTCCGTGACCATTTCCGTTACCGGATGCTCGACCTGAATGCGCGTGTTCATCTCGATGAAGTAAAGGCGGCTCTGCTGATCCATGAGAAATTCGATGGTGCCGGCATTGTGGTAGCCGACCTGGCTCAATGTTTTGCTGAGAATGTCGCCGACTTCCTTGCGAAGTTCTGGCGTCATCTTCACTGACGGCGATTCCTCGAGCAGTTTCTGGTGGCGGCGCTGAATCGAGCATTCGCGCTCGCCCAGGCTGACGACGTTGCCGTGTTCGTCGGCCAGCACCTGGAACTCGATATGTCGCGGGTGCTCGACATAGCGTTCCAAGTAAAGGTCGCCATTGCCGAAGGCACCCGCCGCTTCCGACTGCGCCTGACGGTAAAGCGTGGGCAATTCGTCTTCGTTGCGCACAATACGCATGCCACGCCCGCCGCCTCCTGCGGTGGCTTTTACGATGACCGGGAACCCGATCTTCCGCGCCCATTCGAGCGCTTCTTCGGCGGTGGCGACGACACCGTCCGAGCCGGGAACGATGGGCACGCCATACTGTTTCATGGTGGCGCGAGCTTTTTCTTTTTCGCCCATCAGCCGGATGACATTAGGAGTGGGCCCGATGAACTTGATGTGGCAGGCTTCGCAGACTTCCGCGAAATTGGCGTTTTCCGAAAGCAGGCCGTAGCCAGGATGAATGGCGTCGACGTTGGCGATTTCGGCGGCGCTGATCACGGCGGGGATATTGAGATAACTCTGCGCGAGTTGCGGCGGGCCGATGCAGATCGCTTCGTCGGCAAAGCGCACGTGCAGCGAATTCCGATCGGCTTCGCTGTAGATCGCGACCGAGCGGATGCCGAGTTCCTTGCACGCGCAGATGACGCGCAGCGCGATTTCTCCGCGATTCGCAACTAGGATCTTCTTAAACATGATGTAAAAGCTCTCATCCGTCAGCTCTCAGCTCTCAGAAAAATCACTGGACTGCACAGCACTGGATTTCCTTGAGAGCTGAGACCTGCGAACTGAGAGCCTATTTGTTGGGCCGGACGGCAAACAAATCCTGTCCGTACTCGATGGGTTGGCCGTTGGCGACGAGTTTCTTGACCAACTCTCCCGCCACGTCGCATTCGATCTCGTTCATCAGCTTCATGGCTTCGACAATGCACAAAACCTGGCCAACCTCCAGGGTATCGCCGACTTTGACAAATGGCGGAGAACCGGGCGAGGGCGATTCATAGAACGTTCCGACGATGGGCGATTTCACGATGTGCAGATGCTCTTCGGGTTCAGGAGCAGGCGTGGCAGCTGCGCCGAGTTCCACCTTGGCTGACTGGGCGGCAGGAAGTTGGGCGGACGAATCGACCGCTGGATGCACCGCGAAATATCGCGAGTCGGGCAGGCGCGCGAGTTCGGCTCCGCGCTTGATCTTAACTTTGACGTCGCCGCGCTCCAATTCAAATTCGGCAATGTCTTTTTCGATTAAGAACTCGATGAGTTCTTTCAGCTCTTTTTGATTCATGGATAAGGCGGGTTCCGCTCTTCTTGTGATCCGTTTTATGATCCGTTCAATGCGATCTGCTAAATAACAACCAGTTCCTTCTTGTCCGGCGTGAGCACTTCGCAGCCCGAAGACGTAACCACCACCACATCCTCGATCCGCACGCCCCACTTCCCAGGAACGTAGGCGCCGGGCTCAATCGTAATCACCATTCCCGGCTCCAACTTCTGGGCTTGCCCTGCCGCCAACCGCGGCGCTTCGTGAATCTCCAATCCTAAACCATGCCCGGTCGAATGGGTGAAATAGCGCGCCAGTTTTCTCTTGCGCAACACGCCACGCGCAGCGCCATCCACCTGGGCGCAAGTGACTCCCGGTTGTACTGCTGCAATCGCCGCCAGTTGCGCTTCGAGCACGGCATGGTAAAACTGCCGCGCCCCGTCCGAAGGACGTCCAACATGCACGGTTCGGGTGCGATCCGAACAATAATCGGCGAGTATAACACCAAAATCGCAGACCACGAACCCGCGCCGCGGAACGCGCGCCCGCGAGGCCCGGCCATGCACAATCGCGGAGCGCTCGCCGGACGCAAGAATGGTTGGAAACGACATGCCTTCGGCCCCGGCACAACGCGCCTCGTATTCCATGGCGGCGGCAACCGCGACCTCAGGCACGCCCGGCCGAATTTTGCGGCATGCAATCCGGAAGAGACTGGCGCCAAGCTCAACCGCCCGCCGAATGCGCAGGATCTCGGCAGCGTCCTTCACCATACGGGCGCGCTCGACCAGAGGCGGCGCGGAACGCAGGCGCGCCTTTCCTTTTAGCGTGGAGGCCAAGCGGTCGCGCGTGGCGGCGGTGATCGATTCCGGTTCGATGCCGACCACGAACGGAGTTGATTTTCGTCGCCGCGCGGCCAGCCACTCCGCCGCCGCGACGATTGGAGATTTGTGCGCGACGACAATTCTGGTGCCCTGAACCTCCTCATGCGCCTGCGTACGATAGCGGCCATCGGTAAAAAGGATGGAGCCCGCGGTGGCAACGAGCAAAGCAGCCGCGCTGCCGGTAAATCCACACAGATAGTGGAGATTCGGGAGATGCGTCACCAGCAGTACATCCAGATCGTTCTCTTCGAGGCCCGATCGAAGGCGACTCAGGCGACCAGCGTGATCCATAGGGAGAAGTGTAGCAAGAAGCGGGAAGCGGGTCTCAGGAAGTCAAAATCTCAACTCGATGCGATGGCAACAATGTTCTGTAACTCCGCGAAACGATTTTCCAAAGATCTGCGACCTGCCAACTGAGACTGGAAAGCAAGCCGCCGGTCTCTCGGCAGTTTCTCCGAGAAGACCGGCGGCTGTGGCTCGTTCGACTTCGCGCTTCTGACAGAATTAGGTCTGAATGATGCGCGGAGTGATGAAGAAAATCAGTTCCGAGTCTGACGTGCTCACGGTCCGATGCTTGAACAGGTTGCCCAGGTACGGAATATCGCCCAGTAGAGGCACCTGCGAAATCGCTAGCGAATTCTGCGTCTGGATGACGCCGCCAATCACCACCGTGCCGCCATCGGTCACCAGGACTTGCGTGGTGGCCTGCTGCGTGATCAGGGCGGGGTTTCCGGCAGTGTCTTCGTGGCCAAAATCGGGCAAAGTGTTTTCCACGTCCACGTTGAGGAAGATCGTTCCCTCCGAGGTGATCTGCGGAGTCACCGTCAGCCGCAGGAAGGCATCGACATAGGTAGCCGTGGCCGGAGCGCCAATGGTGGACGCCGTCATGATCGGTATTTTCGTACCCTGTTTCACCACCGCCTGAACATTGTTCTGCGTGACCACGCGCGGACGGGAAAGAACCTTCAGCAAGCCGCGCGACTCCGCCATGGTCAAGACAGCGTCGATTCGAATGTTGTTGGTGGCGTTGATGAAGGACAAGCCGCTGGTGGGCGCGGTTGCTCCAAGGTTTGAGAACAACGGAATCGACCCCAAGGGAGTCGTGCTTTGGATGTAATTGGGCGTCAGACCTGAGGCGGTGAGAGGTGAACTGCCCGCGGCCCCCGCACCGCCAACGGCGGTTGTACCGTTGCCCCAGCCAAAGCCGAGTTGCGTACCGATGTCGCGCGCGAAGCTGCGGGTGGCGGCCACCACTCGGGCTTCGATTTCAACTTCCTGTGTCTTGCGGTCCATCTGTTGGATGATGCGGTCGATCTGGGGCAGAACCGCGGGAATGTCGGAAACGATGATCGAATTTGTGCGTTCATCGGCAACGATATCGCCACGCTGGCTCAGGAACTTCTTAACGGGAAGCAATACATCCTTGGCGTGCGCGTAGCTGAGAAAGCGTGTGATGCTGACTTTATCGACCGCCAGCGCCTCGGCGTCGATTTGAGCGCGGCGGCCCTCAGCTTCCTTGCGAAGCGTATCGACGGTGGCGATGCGCAGCACGTTGCCGTCCAGTTGACGGGACAGGTCGTTGTTCTTCAGGACGATGTCCAGCGCCTGATCCCAAGGCACATCATCGAGTACGATGGTCAGGTTGCCGTGGATCATGGGGTCGAGCACCACGTTCAATCCGCTGATCTCGTGAATCAGCCGGAAGAAGTCCTTCAGATCCACGTCTTTGAGGTTGACTGAGATGGGCTCGCCGGTGTATTTCGAACCGTTATTCACCGTCGGCTTCTGCGCCATTTCGGCTTTCTGTTCCGCCGCCAGATTCACAGCCGGCTGAATGCCCTGCCCGTTGCCCGCAGCTTGCCCCTGCCCCATCGCAGCATTGGCGCTGGTCACAACCAACTCCGCCGCTGTCTTGTCGGCAAAGCGACTGGCCGCTTCCCCGGCTTTTACCGCCGGTACGGCCGCTTTGTCGTCCGCTTTGCCCTCTTTGACCGAGAATTTGGGCTCGACGAAGGCGAATTCCGCCGGCTTGTCGGGGTTTGGCGCTCCCGTAGCGGGCGCGATCACCGTTGCCGGAACCGTTGCCGGAACNNGAACTGGACTTGCCGAAGCAACCACCGGAGCGGAAACGGGGCCGGCCGAAGCCTGCGCTAACTGCTGCGACACCGCCGCTGCTTGGCGATGCGCCAACACAGCGTCATGAATCTCGAGGGTGAAACTGCCGTCCGGGCCCATCACGAGTTCCCGTTGGCGACTGCGGGCTGGATCGCCGCCGGCGAGATCGATGACCACATGCGTGCTAGGCGGAACTTGGCCGTCCATCCCGATGCGGACATCCTTTACGCCATCGCTGCCCACGCTGATGTGGCTCTGCGCCGTCGCCATTACGGTGTTGGGAAGGTCGACGACAATGCGTGCCGGAGATTCGAGCGTTGACACCGCGGGTGCCAGCGCGCCCTTGGTTTTGAACTCGACCCGCAATCCGTCCTGGCCGTGCGCGATCTCGATCTTCTGCAACCGAGCGCTCGCCGCCGCTTCCTTCGCCGTCATGTCACCCGCCGCCGCGTTCGTCATCGCTGCGAACACGAACACCGGAACCAAGAGACCCATCAGTTGCTTTCGCATTTCCCTATCTCCTCATGCGAGGCGTTTACGCCTCCATGCGCTTCCTCGAATTCTTTAATTCTTTAGCCCTAGTTCTCCAGACCTACACTGCCGGAGTCGTGATCTTCTTCGTTACTTCCCGCGTAAACGTCTTTCCCAAACGGTCCTGCAGTGTTTCCTGGAAAACGATGGAGTCGCCGGTGATCTTCATCACGTAGCCGTTGAACACCGGGTCGTTTTCCCGCAGAAAATAGGCTTTATTGAGGCCATTGCTAACCACGGCGATGAAACCGCCTTCGGACCGTACCACGCCGCGCAAATTGACGTTGCCGATCTCCAGACATTTCTTGCCCGTGCTGCAACCGGAACCGCCAGCGTGGCTTACCACTGGACTGATAAAAGGATCGCGCCTGCCGTTCGCGTTGTACTTGCTGTCCGGGAGAACCGACTGTTCGCTTTCCTCGTTGTTGCCACTCACTCCGTTGTCCGCCGCCCGGGCAACTTGCGCCGCTTCCTTTTCTGCTTCTGCGGGTGCCGTGGGCGCGCTTTGCACAACCAGATTTGCGCCTCGCCCTCTCCTCTCTCTGCGTTTCATGGAAGCAGAATTCGCAGGCGCCGGCGATGAAGATGTCTTTGCCGGTGCCGCGCTCGATTTGGCGGCAGCACGGGCGGTCGCCGCCGATGGCGGGCCGTCGTGAACGCCCAGCGCCTCATTCGAAGCGGCTGTGGCGCGGTTGCTCACGCCGTTCATCGTGCTGCGCGCGTGCTGGATCATGCTGGGACTCTGGGCCATAGCCGTGCCCACGGCCAGCACAGAAACCAGAATTGTCGTCGTGATCGTGATCGCTGGCTTCATCTTCATCCTGTCCTTCCTATTTCTTCACCGGGGGTGCGGGCTTGCCCGCCGCCGCCGGATCCAGGTCATGACTGAAATACGTCGTCGTCAGGAAGGTCGCGACAACACTCTCCCCCGGCGCGTATTGATAGGTATGCTTCGCCTTGGCATCGCCCGGCTTGCGGGTCGAGGCCACCAACAGGTTCGAGACGTTGACGATCCGCTCCACTTTTCCCAGCCGGTCGAAGAAACTCAGCATCGAGTAGTAGGGACCGTCCAACTCCACCTCGAAAGGCACCTCGGTGTAGAACTCTTTTGCGTTGTAGGGACGAGCCGTATAGCGGCGGATTTCGACTCCTGCCTTGCGGGCTTCTCCGCTCACCATACGCATGAAATCGTCCACATCTTTTTCATCGGGGACGATTCGGCGCTCGATATCCAGCTGTTGCTTCAAACTCGCGAGCTGGCGGTCCATGTCGGCCAGTTTCGGCTTATAGGCTTCGAGTTCCGCGTTTTCCCGCAGTTTGGCCTGCAGCTTCACCCGCGCCGCATCATTTTGGTCGCGCTGCGACTTGTAGACCGTGTAGTACAGTCCGCCCGTGGCCACCACGGCCACCAGCAGCAGCACGCCCAGCAGTTTCACACCTGTGATTTCGCCAAGATTCATAGTCGGTTCCGCCTTTACGACTTCGCCTTTTCGCAGGTCAGCGTGAACTGAAACGCCTGCATATCTTTGATGGCGTCGTCCTGGTAGCTTTCCTTGATCTCGATGTTCTTGAAAAAGCCGGTCTTCTGCAGGTTGGAAATCAGGTTGGCGACGGCATCGCTCGATAGCGCCGTGCCGTCAATGGCCACATTCGCGCCCAGGTCCTGCATGCTGTTCAACCAAACCGCCTCGGTGCCGTTGACCGTATCGCCGATCATGGAGAGCAGATTGACCGGACCGGATTGGCCGTTGCGCAACTGGTCGATCACATCCACCCGGCGCTTGTAGGCGTCGGCTTGCCTCTGGCGCTCCATGTACTTCACCTTGATGTCGGCCAGTTCGCGATTCTTCTGTTCCGCCAGACGGGACTGAGCTTCGATCGTGGTCTTTTCACGATCCAGCTTGTACCAATACCCCGCATTCACGGCACCGGCAATCAACAGCACTGCCGCCACCTGCATGACCGGGCCGCCGAGGTTGCCCATCTCGAAGCTCGGCATGCCGACGGCGGAACCGGCGTTGCTCTTGCCTTTCGGTTTCGGAGATCCCAGCAGATTGATTCGGATCATAGCTTTTCAAAGCTCCTCAGGGCCAAACCTACGGCCACAGCCAACTGGCCTGCGTTCTGTTCGACCAGCTCTGCCCCGGCGCCATCCACCGGAGCCGTTATTTTCTGAAACGGATTAAACAACTCGACCGGCATTGAGAACTCCTGCCGCAACGCTTCCACCAGTCCTGGAACTTTGGCGGAACCGCCGGCCAGATAAATCTTCTCGATGTGCTCGCCCGAAGCGCTGGCGCGGAAGAAGTCGAACGTCTTCTGAATTTCGAGCACAATGATTTCGGTCACCTGCTGCAGGATCGGCGTCTTCGCGTCATCCTGGGTCGTGCCCACCTTGCGTCCCAGCTTCAGCGACTCGGCGTCGTCGAAGCTCAGATCCAGTTCCTTCTGCAGAGAATCGGTGTACTGATGCCCGCCCACCGAAACGTCGCGCGGGAACAACGGCGTCGTGCCTTTCACGATGTTGATGTTCATCACGCTCGCACCCAGGTTGAGCAGCGCGACGACCTGGGTCGGAGCGGGTTCATAGTTGAACTCGTAGCAGTTCTGCAGTGCGAGCGCATCGATATCCACAATAGCCGGAGTTTTGCCGGCCATCGAGAGTACGTTGGTGTAGTTCAAAATCTTGTCTTTCTTGACAGCCACGAGCAGGACGTCCATCTGCGGACTGGTCGCATCGTCGGAAAGAATCTGGTAGTCGAGGTTCACGTCCGCTAGATCGAACGGAATGTGCTGGGCGGCTTCCTTCTGGATGGTCTCGGCCAATTCCTGATCGCTCATCGAGGGCAGTGAGATTTTCTTGACGATTACCGAGTGTCCGCTCACCGCCGTGGCCACAGCTTTCGACTTGATTGCCGTATCGGTGAACAGCTTGGCGATTGCCGCCGAAACCGTGCCCGAGTCCACGATCATGGAATCGACCACGATGTCCGGCGCGATGGGCTCCAGACCAAGATGCGCCACTTCGATTCCCGTGCGTGTCTTCCTCAGTTCGACGGCTTTGATGCTCGAAGAACCCACATCCAATCCCACTATCGTTTTCGTCCCCATTCCAAACATGTGCTCGCCCTCGTATTCAGAATTCGCTTCGAGTTCGTTTACAGAGTTCCGGCGGCCTTCGCCGCCGCCTTGATTTTCTTTTTGTCTCGCGCTTCCGTTTCCACCGACTTCTCTTCCATCCACTGATCGATCTTCGATTTCTTGAAGCGCCAGCGGTTGCCCAACTTGAACGCGGGAATCTTTTGTTCGTTCACGTACTTGTAAAGGGTGTCCGCACTCACTCCCAGATACTGGGAAGCTTGTCGAATGTTCATCACTTCTCGCGAGTCGGCCATTTCCGTTTCCCTGCGCGTTCGTGTTTATTTTGGTGTGCTGAGCATATCTCAACCGGAAGTCCGGGACTCTTCCAGTGAATTTCCCGGTTTTGCTGGGTTTTATGGGGTTTTTCTGGATTGCAGAAAATGCGTAGTTGCGATGATTGTCTATAGGTTGTATACGTTCGCAAGGAATAACCTACATATAGACATGGAATGGCAAGTCAAGCCCCGGTCACCGGCGTTGGGGTAACTAAGGTACTAGAGACGGTACGAAGGTACTTGGACGCGCGAGCAAACCACTGAAAATGCGGCGATTTGTTCCCTCCGTGCAACCCGCTACGGCGGTGATCTTCCGCTCCTTTTCGCTTGCTTTTTCGGCCCGCGGCGGATCCTCGCCAGGCAAGCAAGCCCGTGGCCTCGCATCCCGCCCCGCTCATTCCTTCTCCATCGACCGCATCGACGTGAGCCAAGTCACTTTGCGTTGCAACGCCTTCCTGTAGCCTGATCCGTCATCTGATTCACCTCAACATCGCAAGGCCTGAAGATTCGAGATAAGGAGCACTTATGAAACTGCTCGTCATCGGTTCCGGAATGATGGGATCCGCCGCTGCTTATGACATGGCCCGTCAGGACCACGTCGACTCCGTAACACTCGCCGATAGCGATCGCCAGCGCGCGAAGGATGTTGCGGCACGCGTCAACCGCATCGCCGGCAACAGAAAAGTTCGAGCCGTCGCGCTCGACGCCTCGAAAGAAAAAGAAGCGGCGCGACTGATGAATGGCCATGATGGAGCGCTCTCCGCCGTTCCTTACCGCCTGAACCTCGGTTTGGCCAAAGCCGCCATCGCCGCCGGATGCCACTTCGCGGATCTGGGCGGCAACAACACCGTCGTCCGCCAGGAACTCGCGCTCGCAAAACAGGCGGAGAAGAAAGGCGTCGGGCTGGCTCCCGATTGCGGCCTGTCTCCCGGCATGGCCTCGATCCTCGGCGGAGAACTGGTGCGCCGCCTCGACGGCCGCGCCGACGCGCTCAAGCTCTACGTGGGCGGCTTGCCCGAAAAACCCATGCCTCCGTTTCATTATCAGCTCGTGTTTTCCGTCGAAGGATTGATTAATGAATACGTGGAGCCCGCGCGCATTCTGCGCAAAGGCAAGTTGACCACTATCGAGGCGCTCACTGAACCCGAACCGTTTCATATGGAAGGATTCGCTCCGCTAGTCGCTTTCCAAACTTCTGGCGGAACTTCGACTTTGCCCGAGACCTTCGAGGGCAAGGTTGGCGAATGCTTCGAGAAAACGCTGCGCTATCCCGGACACTACGATCTGCTGTGCGAATTGAAGGAACTCGGCCTGTTTTCCAGCGACAAAATGCGGGTCGGCAACGTGGAAGTCGCGCCGCGGGCACTCATGTCCAAGGTGTTCGAAGGAAAATTCGCGGGCAAAGGCCCCGACGTCTGTATCATGCGGCTGGAGGCCCACGAGTCCATCAAGTCACCTGGAGTCCGCGGCCTGCTCGGCGGCAAACTCAAAGGCCGGGTGGCCACCTTCACCATGGTCGACCACTACGATCCCAAAAGCGACATGAGCGCCATGATGCGCACCACCGCGTTCCCAGCATCCATCGTGCTCCAGATGATGTGCACGGGGACGGTGAGCAAGCGCGGAGCAGTGCTACAGGAGCGAGACGTCCCCGCCGACGCCTTTCTTGAAGAAATCGCACGGCGAGGAATCAAGATCGAGTACCGAATGGAGTAGCAAGCGCTGATGCCCACTTGTGTAGCAAAATAAAGCATGACCTCGGTGCGAATGGACAAGTGGCTTTGGGCTGCGAGATTTTTCAAGACGCGATCATTAGCTGCGCGAGCCTGCGAACTCGGCAGAATTCAATGCAACGGGCAGCCCGCCAAAGCTGCGCGCGAGGTTCGCATTGGAGACATGCTGCGGGTGNNCGGTGGCGCAAACGCTCTACCGCGAGACCGAGGCTAGCCGCGAGCAGCGCCTGATAGTGGCGGCGGAGCGGAAGGCCGCGAAGCAATTTGAGGAGTTGCCCGCAGGCCGGCCGTCAAAACGGGATCGCCGGAAAATCATCCAATTTCGAAGCGATAGTTTCCGCCGCGGCGAATGAGAGCCGCGGCCGCCAAGCCAGAAACGCCCAACACATTTACTATAGCGTCGTGCTTTCTCCCAGGAGGAACTATCGATGAAGCGCGCCCCGATCGCGGCTCTGGCAGCCTTGACGTTCGTCGCTGCCGTTGCCGTTGCGCAGAATTCCACGACGGAAACGCAGTCGAAAACGCCGACCGCGTTGGAGCAGAAGACAACCAGCCTGAAGACCATCGCCGAGAAAACCACCGGCATGCAAAAGCTGCCTGGATTTTTCACCTATTACTGGGATGCACGTGAAGGAAAAGTCTGGCTGCAGATCGACAAATGGGACGTGCCGTTCCTCTATTACGAGTCGCTTCCCAACGGCGTGGGGTCGAATGACGTTGGACTCGATCGCGGCCAGCCCGGCAGGACGAGTGTAGTCCATTTCGAGCGCATTGGCCCGCGCGTTCTGCTCGTCGCCGAAAATGAACGCTACCGAGCGGTTACCGACGATCTGGAGCAGCGAACGGCGGTCGAACAGTCCTTTGCTCAATCTGTACTCTGGGGGTTCGAAGTCGCTGCCGAGGATAAAGATGGGGAAGCTGTTCTGGTGGACGCTACGCCATTCTTCCTGAGCGATGCGCACGAGGTTGCGGCAAGACTCGCAGCGGTCAAGCAAGGCGCCTACCACGTCGATTTGTCGCGGTCGGCGATCTACCTTCCCCGGACCAAGAACTTTCCGGAGAACACGGACGTGGAATCGACGCTGACTTTGGTGGGAGACAATCCAGGCCCTTGGGTCGAGCAGGTCACACCTGATCCTCGTGCCATCACTGTGCACGAGCACTTCTCTTTCATTCAGGCGCCGCCGGTGGGATTTCGCGAACGAGCCTACGATCCACGTTCCAGCTTCTTTGGCATCAGCTACATGGATTTTGCGACGCCGGTCGACCAACCGATCGTCAAGCGCTACATCGATCATTTTCGGCTGACGAAAGAAGACCCGTCCGCCCCGATTAGCGAGCCTGTGAAACCCATCGTTTACTACGTGGACCGCGCTATTCCCGAACCGATTCGTTCCGCCGTTCTCGAAGGGGCTTCGTGGTGGAATCAAGCCTTCACCGCCGCCGGATACAAGGATGCATTTCAAGTAAAGCTGCTGCCGGAAGGGGTGGACGCGATGGACGTTCGCTATAACGTCATCGAATGGGTTCCACGCGCGACGCGGGGCTGGGCCTACGGCAGCACCATCGCCGATCCGCGCACGGGCGAGATCGTCAACGGCCATGTGAATTTCGACGCGTTGAGAATCCGCCAGGTCTTTCTGATCGCGCAGGGGCTCCTCGATCCCTTCGGCAAGAACCCGGCTGCCCTTAAGCAGGCCAACGAAATGGCGCTGGCACGCATTCGGCAACTCGCCGCTCATGAAACCGGCCACACCCTCGGCCTCATGCACAACTACGCCGCCAGCATCGTAAATCGCAGCTCAGTGATGGATTATCCGTCGCCGACCGTATCTCTCGGTGCGGACGGCCGGCCTGACGTTTCGGATGCCTATGCGGTGGGCATCGGCGAGTGGGATAAGGTTTCGATCATGTATGGCTACAGCGATCTTTATCGAGAAGCGAACGAGCCCCGGGTTCTCGATAAAATTCTCAGTGACGCCTTTTCACGGGGACTTCTGTACCTCACCGATCAGGATGCGCGCCCGCTCGGCTCCGCCAGCCCCGTGGCGCACCTCTGGGACACGGGCAGCAATGCTCTCGACGGCTTGAGTCGCGTGATGGCTGTGCGTGCAGCGGCCCTGAAAAATCTTTCGGAGGACGCAATTCCCGAGCACACTCCGATGGCGACCCTCGAAGATGTGCTCGTGCCGATGTATCTCTATCACCGCTATCAGGTGATGGCGGTCGCGAAATCGATCGGCGGACTGGATTACTCTTTTAATCTTCGCGGAATTCAAGACCAACAGAAAGCACTGGAAGTTGTACCGGCCGCGCAGCAACGGAAATCGATTCACGCGGTTCTCAGCACGCTCTCGCCTGACATACTGGCTTTGCCTGAACTGCTGCTGCAGATGATTCCGCCGCGCCCGCCTGAAAACCCCACTGGTCGCGAGAATTTCTACCGCCGCACTTCGCCGGCATTTGATGCGCTGGCTCCCGCGGAAGCAGCGGCGGAAATCGTGATGAACCTGCTGCTTCAGCCAGAGCGCGCCCAGCGCATGATCGAGTATCACGCACTCGATGCCGACAATCCCGGTTTTGACGAACTGGCGACCAGCTTGCTTGCCGCCACGTGGAAGGCGCAGCCGCTTTCCGGCTACAAGGGAGCAATTCAGCGCACGGTCGATGCGATTGTTTTGGATCATCTTATGACGCTGGCGAACGACGATCACGCNNATCGAGCGCTTTCAAAAGAACCCCGCCGAACTCCATTTGCCAACGCCCGCTGCGCCCCCGGACGGCGACCCGATCGGCAGTGACGACTGGGAATGACCTGCGACGACGGGCGCGGGTCAACGCAAGTCCTGGCCATAGCGCAATCCGTCCCGCCCCTTCGTCCGTACTCCAGGCGAGGCCCCGTATGGCCATGGAGAAACCGATGAAAACGAGAGTGAAGACCCTACCTTTTCGGCTGGCGATGCTAGCAGCCGTTGCGTTGATCACAGGAACCTTGTTTGCGCAGAAACTCCAGCCCAATCAAACCCTGGGGTTCGGCGACAGCCAGGTCCTGAAGTTTAGCTACACCCAGAATTTCGATTGCATCGACCAACCCAAGGATGACCTGAACTATAACGGTATCCCGGCGGAATCCGACCCGGGAGAACTGCAAACTCCCATCTGCGTGGTGGGTACGCAGCCCTCGATCACCCCTCCGGGCAAGACCGGGAATCCGGCAAATACCAGCGAGCCACTCTATGTCTTGGTGCCCATGTTCTCGGTCGACAACGACCAGAATCCTAATGATGCTATCTCTTGCACTGGAGTGGTTCAGGGAACCCTGTGCGGTCCGGCGCTGGGCAACACATTGATCCAGTTGTTCGGAGCGATTCCCGAAGGGTTCAAGCAGAGTCCGCTGGTGTACACGCAGTGCCCCGACCCGGGATCGGCTCCCGGCACGTGCACCATGCATGCTTCCCGCCTGGATTTAGGCCCAGTTCTAGCGGCTCTAAAATTGATCCCTCCACCGACTTCAAACGTGTTCCTGCCCACTCCAAATCACAGCCACGTGCTCATCAATCAAGACATCAACTTCAAGCCAATCTGGTGGCAGGTGATTCCTGTGCTGGTCTTGAATCAGAAAGACTGGCCGGCGAAGGATGGCAGCACTGGCATTACGTCACTCAAGGCAATCCAGGAAGCAGAGACAGCCGGAGATGCCGCCGAAGCTCCGTCGAACTTCTTCCTGTTCTTCTCGTCGACGACCATGAAAGGTATGAAAATGTAGGAACGAAAACGGGTCCGACCGGCAGTCGGACCCGTTGCCTTAACACGCACTCTAACTCTTCACCGCAGCTAACGCTTCCCGAAACGGTAGGTGACACTGGTTACAAGCCGGAGATTGTTCTGGAACCGCATCGCCGAACTGGAGTTGGCGAATGTTGTTCGCAGATAATCGCCGCCGATACGGATCGCAAATGGCCCCGTAACGGTGCGCTCCACTCCACCGCCCACGGCATAGGAGAATCGGGCCAGGGCTCCGCTGAGGTAGTGGCCGTCGCTCACCGGAACGGCGCTGTCCACCACGCTGAGGCCAGCCAAAGTGTGAACGAAGATCCGTGTATTCAAATACTGGACGGGATAAAATACGGGTCCACTCAAAAGACTAAAGACATTGGCACTGTGTCCGGTGCCGAACACGTCGCCCATGCGCGCGTAGCACGTGTCCGCCATCAGTCCCCAGCGCGGAGTGACGTCGACAAAACCATTGGCATCGATCCCGTTGAGCCCTACGGTCGGTTGCGATGGCGTATTCAAAGCGACATAGGTGTAGCCCGCGCTGGCGTGAAAAACAGCGTTCGTCGCCGCAGCGGGGGCTCCTCCCGTCACATAGTTTTGCGCGAACAGGGGTGTTACCAAGAACAGGATGCAGGCCGAGAGTACTTTCATAACACCTTCCCACTGACGTTCGATCGTTTCGCGGATAGTCTCTGCATTCCAACAGCCAAGATCCTCGACCTTCATCGCCACCCAACAACACGTTTAAGCCAAACAATCTAAAATACATGCTAGAACCTGCCTTGCGCCGTCGAATCACACACCAGGATCCACTACTGGCGAACGAAGATTCACATTGGGAAATCTTTAGGACTACCAGGACCATAGTGGTCCATAGCATTTGAGTTTGAATGTTCTCGTAACAGTTACCAATGGTGGTAGCCTGATTGCTCTGCTTGCTATCCTAGGTACAACAGAGATCCGAAGCCTGGAATCGTTTCCAACGAGTTGTAAATATGCAAATGATGTTTGACGTTTTCGGGCAGATCTTCGCCACCCTCTGGGCGCATAAGCTGCGTTCCTTCCTCACCATGTTCGGCATCGCCTGGGGAGTCGGTTCGCTGCTGCTGCTGGTCGGCCTCGGCGAAGGTTTTCGCACCGGCAACCAGCGCAACCTCTCGGAGTACGGCGAAAACATCATGATGATCTTTCCCGGCCGCACTCCAGCCGTAGCGGGCAGCATGAACTCCGCTCGCGAATACCGTCTCACGTATCAGGATTATCTCGACATCCGCAGGGAAGCGACGCACATCAAGGCCCTCACGCCTGTTCTGGTCACCAACGATGTGCATGCTGTGAGCGAGTTCGCCAGCGCCAGCGGGCAACTCACCGGCGCTGAGCCGCAATATAACGGAATCCGATTCCTCCCAGTGAAACTGGGACGCTGGCTCAACGACCTCGACGAAACGCAAAAGCGTGACGTCGTCGTGCTGGGCGATGAGATGTCGCACAATCTTTTTCCCGGACGTCCGGCCATCGGCTCGTTCATCCTGCTCAATGGCCATCGCTTCGAAGTCGTCGGCACCTTGAACCGCGTCGGCCACGGCGACGACAACTCCACCAATACCCGCGCCTACATTCCCTTCCAGGTGATGCGGAGCGATTTCCCGCTCAAGGGTGAGGAGGCGTACGACGCGATTTCGGGCATCAACTATCAGCCCCGCGTCGCCGACGAACACGCCCTCGCCCAGGACGAGGCGCGCCGGATCATCGCCCGTAATCACGGCTTCGACTTTCGCGATGAAGACGCGTTCGAAGGCTGGGACACCGTCAAACAGGCGCAAATGATGGGCGTCATCTTCGATACGATGGACGAATTCCTCGGCACCGTCGGTCTGGTCACACTCGGGCTCGGGGCGATTGGCGTCGTCAACATCATGCTGGTCGCCGTCTCCGAACGCACGCGTGAAATCGGTCTGCGCAAAGCCCTGGGCGCCACCAATCGCAGCATTATGCTGCAATTTTTTGTGGAGGGGATTTTGCTCACACTGGTCAGTGGACTCGTGGGCATGGCACTGGCTGGCGGCTTTATGGCGCTGCTCGGCAGTTACAACTTTCAGGGCGGGTTTGATCCGCCGCGGCTCGTTCTTCGATCTGCGATCCTGGCCATCGCCAGTCTGACGCTGGCGGGCGTCGCCGCCGGGCTTTACCCTGCGCGCAAAGCCGCGCGGCTTGAGCCTGTCGAAGCCCTAAGGCAGGAATAATCCGATGATCCGCGACCTGCTCCAGGAATCCTACAACGCGATGCTTCATAACCGGCGGCGCACCGCCCTCACTATGCTGGGCATGGCTTGGGGCATTGCCACGGTGGTCATGCTTCTCGCCTATGGCGATGGTTTTGGCCGCGCCATCGTCAACATCTTCGCTGAATTTGGAACCAAGCTTTTTATCGTGTTTCCCGGCCGGTCTACCATGCAGGCCGGTGGGCAGAAAGCGGGAGCGCAGATTCGCCTTACCCTTGACGACGTCGACCTGCTCTCGGCCAATATCCCGCAGATCACCCACATCACGCCCAGTTGCGACAAAGACGCGATCATGCAGTTCGACAACCGCACGTACACCATGAGCGTCAACGGCGAATACCCCAATACCTTCGACATCCGCGCTCTGATCCTGGTTCAGGGGCGCTTCTATAATCCCGAGGACCAGATCCAGCGCGCGCGAGTGGCCGTCATCGGATCGGAAACCAAAGACAAGCTGTTTTCCGGGCGCAACGCACTGGGCGAGTACATCCGCATTGACGGCGTCAGCTTCGAGGTCATCGGCGTCCTGACCCCCAAGATGCAGGAAGGTGACAACAACGTGAATCGCGTCGTGTACATCCCCTTCACCACCATGAGCGACCTCAAGGACACCCACTACCTGGACTCCATCTGGTTCAACTACGAGACCGACGATTACGCGCGCATCGAGCAATCGGTGCGCTATATCCTGGCCGAGCAGCACAAGTTCAATCCCATCGATCACCGCGCACTGTTTGTTGTAAATCTCATGGATCGGCTGCATCATTTCGAGGTGATTACCCTCGGCCTTAAGATTCTGCTCGCCTTCATCGGCGCGCTTACCCTTGGCATCGGCGGCGTCGGCCTGATGAACATCATGCTGGTCTCTGTCACCCAGCGCACCCGCGAAATCGGCGTTGAAAAAGCACTGGGCGCGCGTCGCCGCCACATCTTCTTCCAGTTTCTGGCGGAGGCGCTCACCATCACTTTTATGGGCGGACTCCTCGGCATCATCCTGGCCTACGTGGTTGCTTTCTCCGTTGGACGACTCACGCTTTACAGCGCCATGGCCAAACACGCGGAAGCGGGCGACATCCGCCTGGTGATCAACCCCGTCACGCTGATCGTCGCCGTTCTGATCCTCGCGGCCGTTGGACTGATCAGCGGGATGGTTCCGGCCATCCGCGCCTCCCGGCTCGACCCGATCGAAGCTTTGCGCTATGAATAGAAGAGCAGGGCTTGGGATGCAGCTTCGTGCCTTAATTTCCGCATCGAAACCTCAATCAACATCGTCATCTACGAGGATCCCGACCCTATCGGCTGGTACCTTGCTGACAACGTCAGGCTGGGAGTCTACGTCCACGGTAATGTACTTGGGATTGTAGTTCAGAAATTGGTGGGGGATTCACTCGGTGGAGCGCCGGGCGGGGACGCCCGGCGCTCCACCGGACAAAGCTTTTATTTACTGCTTCTTCTCTTCTGGCTTGTCTTTCTTCTCGTCCTTGCCCTTGTCGGCATTTTTGTCCACGATCGAGAGCAGTTCGACTTCAAAAACCAGAGTCGAATTGGGACCGATGTCGCCGCCCGCACCTCGTTCACCGTAACCAAGGTTCGACGGAATGAAGAGCTGCCATTTCGATCCGACCGGCATGAGTTGCAGTGCTTCGGTCCACCCTTTGATGACCTGGCCGACACCAAACGTGGCCGGTTGGCCGCGCTTGAAGGAGCTGTCAAATTCCTTGCCGTCGATCAGCGTCCCCTTGTAATTACACACGACCGAGTCGGCCGCCGTGGGCTTCGGTCCGGTACCGGCGGTCAGAACTTTGTACTGCAGACCATCGGGCAGAGTGGTGACCCCTTCCTTCCCTTTGTTGGCGGCTAGAAACTCTTCGCCGTCCTTCTTGTTCTTCTCTCCGGCTTCTTTTGCCTTCGCCGCCTGCTGCTCTTGAACTTCCTTCTGCATATCGGAAAGGACGGCCTTCGCTTCGTCTTCCGTCAGCCGCGTCTTACCACCTGCGGTGGCCTCCTTCAATCCCTGGGCCACAAGATTCCAATCGACTACCACGGACTGTTTTTTCAGCGTGCCCTCAAGGTTTGTCCCAATGTTCATGCCCAGTGCATAGCTGAATTTCTCTGTCTTTGTCTTGAGCGGAGCCGATTCTGCTACCTTCGCGGTTGCCGTCTTCTTGACCGAAGCGCTCGCCGCCGTGGCTGCCTTCGGAGTTGTGGCTGCAGGAGCCGCTGGTGTTGTTGCCGCCGGAGTGCTGGTCTGCTGGGCGAAGCCAGCTCCAGCCAGCATCATCGCCGCGGCCAATAGTAGCGCTGTTGTGAGAGTTCTTTGCATCCCTCTATTGTCCCATAATCGAGGATTCCGCGGCAGATCACGGCTGATGGCGCTAAAGCCCGAGGCGGAGAAGGCCGCCTTTCGCTATAATCCCTCCATGAAAGCCATTCGCTTATTTCCCCTCGCGCTGCTGGTTATGGCGTTGGTTTCGACCAGTCAGGCCAAGACAAAGACTATGGTCCATCTCCAAGATACCCAGGGCAAGCCGGTTGGCACTGCAACGCTTTCTGAATCCGGCCCGGGAATCCGAATGGAACTAAAGCTCGAGAATCTGCCGCCCGGCGAACATGCCATTCACTTTCATCAGAATGCAAAGTGCGATGCTCCCGATTTCAAGTCGGCCGGCCCGCACTTTAATCCCGATGGGAAAAAACATGGTTTGGAAAACCCGGAAGGCCACCACGCCGGCGACAACCCCAACTTCACGGTTGGCGCCAACGGCAAAGCTCACCTAACAATTGAAGACAAGGACGTAAACCTCGGCAATGACAGTCATTCGCTGTTCAGCAACGGAGGCACGGCGCTCGTCATTCACGCCAAAGCTGACGACCAGAAAACCGATCCATCCGGCAACGCCGGAGACCGCATCGCCTGTGGCGTAATTGCGAAGTAGCGGCTAATCTTTGTCGCGCTCCGAATAAAGAAATTCCAGCGCCTGCGGAAACCGCGCCGCCCACGCCGATTCATTATGCGCTGCGCCTTCGTCGATGCGAACCTGAAGCCGTTGATCGTTCAAGCCTGCGGCGCGCAGAATCCCTTCCAGTTCGCGAATGCCAGCGACAATATTTTCGTCTTTTTCCTCGTTCCCGGTTTCGCGCGTCCCCATTCCAAGATACGTGCGCTCCGGCCAAATGCGAGACCGACTGCACTCTTCCAGAATTTTTCCCTTCGCCACGAACAAAGACGGACTCTCGATCAGCAATCGCCCAAACACACCAGGGGCGGCCAGATGCGTATACAGCGCGATCAGACCTCCCAAGGACGAGCCCCCCAGCCCGGTGTTTTGCGGCCCTCTTGACACCGAATAGCGATCTTCGATCAGCGGCATCACCTCTCGCTGCAAAAACTCGGGATAGCACTTCCCTTTCGCGTGCAGAACTCTGGGCTGACTTGACTTGTAAGGAATGTACTCGTTGAGCCGAGCCTTTGTGTTGTCGATGCCAACGATAATGAGCGGGGGGATCTTCTGCGCGCCGATCAGGCGTGTCGCCGTCTCGCCCGCCTGCCAGTGCACGCCGGCAAAAGCCGTTGCCGGGTCAAACAGATTCTGCCCGTCGTTCAGGTAAAGAACCGGATAGTGTTTCTCGCCCCATCCGTCGTAATCGGAAGGCAGCCAAACCCGCACCAGCCGCGTGTTGCCGAAGATCTTACTGTTGAGTTCATGCAACCAAATCTGGCCGGATGGGACCGGCGCGGCCACGGTGGCGGGAGTTTTGGTCTTCAGTTTTCGAGTTGTCGGCCGCGGCATGAAGTGAGTCGAGCTATCAGCTTTTAGAAGGATTTTTTCGAGCGGCAGCCCCTCTGCGCCAGGCTACCGGGCACTGCCCCTCCACCAGATCCACGCCGTCACCATCGTGGTCACGGTTATCAACGACAAAGAACTCAGGCACAAGATGCAGTACACTCCCAGCACATGCGCCTCAATGTAAGTCAGGTACAGCGCAAACGCCAGACCCGCCGCTGCCCCGCCAAAAAGCAGGGCCGGGGTTTCGCGTCGCGCGCGATACACGGTGGCCAACCCCGCCAGAGCCGCGTATCCGAGCATCCCGATCAACGCTACGGGTATACCAAGGAGAGTCGAGTATTCGCTGCGATTCACGATGTCGCAATTAAAGGCTTCGCCGATATCGCAGAACGACGTCTTTGAGGTTGCATAGTGATGCTGCAAGGACACCGACGACACCGCGATTCCGCACACCGCCAGAATTGCCACCAGAATCGTCAGACGATGCGTTAAGCCGGTCATTCGAGCGGGCACCCCGTGCGGTCGCTCAATTCCTCCAGACTGAAAACGCGTTCGACGCGTTCGCCCGTCGGCGGAAACTGCCAGGTCGGGTACCCTTTGATGTTCTCGTCCTTGCAGACCTGCGCCTGTCCGCTCGTCTGGCCTTTGATGCCGCATTCGACATAGGGAGCGTACGCAAACGACGCGGCGAATTTTTCCTTTTCCTCCACGCAGTGCGGACACCACCACGCCCCGTACATTTTTGCGCCGCGAGCGGTCAGACAGCGCGCAAACGCATCGTGCTCATGCTGGCTGCGGTGGTAAAAGTAGAAGGCGATTCCAAGCACCACGGCGGCCAGCGCCGTATACATCGCAATGCTTCGCCAATTCCAAGCCGAAGTCTTGATCCCCAGTCTTTCTTGTTGCCGTTCTCTTCGCTCTTGGGACATGAAGTTTTATATCACGAGTAGAGGCGGGCTTACTCCTTCTTAAACCACCACGCACAACGCCGATGGCAGAACGTCGATCGCCTGGCACTCGAGCGTCAGCACCTCGCCATCCACCATCACATCCACCGGCCCCTCGAGTTGAAATTCGACCCGGCGGACCGCCTGCCGCTCGGCCAGTGGGTGATTTGTGTGCGTGCCGTCATAGAGCGTGGCCAAGTTCCGGATCAGCCCCAGCCTCCCAATTGGCCCCCATCGCACATATTCAATCAGTCCGTCATCCGTGACTGCATCCGGTGCGATCATCATCGTGCCGCCCGTGAACTTGCTGTTATTGAATGTCAAAAACAACGAGCGGCGCCGGTCAAACTCGCTCCGATCGTCGAACCGCACTGGAAACGGCCGCCGATCCAGCCGCGCCAAGCAAAGAAAAATCGACAGGAGATAGCCAAACTGCCCGAGGCCTTGAAATCGCTTGTGCCGCAGCATCGCCACATCCGCCGCAAAGCCCACGCTCAGCAAATTCGTGTAGTAGATCACTCCGTCTTTGTGGGTGAGCCGCAAAACATCGCAAGGCCGCGAACGCCGCGCCTCCAGAGCCCGCAAAGCATGCTCTAGGCCTTCTGCGCTGGACGATCCCTCCGCAAAATCCCGCAGAAACGAATTGCCCGTGCCCAGCGGAAGGAATCCAAGGGTCGGGATATTGTCATCCACACTCGATGTTTCCTGGGAATTGGGAGCCACGAACTGAGAACGGCATTCCGGAAACAAGCCGTTGACGATCTCATAGGAAGTCCCATCGCCACCGACCGCCAGAAACTTCCGAAATCCGCGCGCATAGGCCTCGCGCGCAATGCCAGTGGCCTCGCCGGCGGCGCGAGTTTGCGCCGTCTCGATCGCGATTCCCGTAACCCGCAGGCGATCAAGCGCTGCACCCACGCGCTCGCCGCAGCGCCCGCCGCCCGCCGCCGGATTAATGATGGCTAGGAACTTTTCAGTCACGCTTAGGTCTCAGGTCGCTGGGGTCAGATCTCAGAACAGACCTTCTGTCTAAATTTCAACGATGGATTTCCGCGACGCGCTCTTACCAATCTCCGCCGCCAACTCTCCGCGCTTGATTTTAAGCGATGCCGTTCGCGGAAAGTCCTTCTCCCACAACAAATACCCGCCCACCCGCTTGAAGTCAGCCAGACCCCGGTTTCGCGCCACGATCTCGTCGCGCAATTTGTCTTCGAACTCCTGATTCTGCTCCAACCGTAACACCAGCACGAGACTCTCGCTGCCGAGCGTTTTCAGCGGCCATAAATAGTTCGCCGCGAACACACAGAACTCCTTTACCGGCAGCCCATCGAACACCGCTTCAATATCTTCGGGATAAATATTCTTCCCGCCCGAGGTGACGATCATGTTTTTCTTGCGCCCGACGAGCTGCAAGTGCCCGTGCTCCTCAAACCGCCCCTGGTCGCCCGTCAGCAGCCAGCCTTCAACGATTGTTTGAGCGCTCAGTTCCGGATCGTCCAGATAGTGCGACATCACCGCGCGGCTGCGCACCGCGACCTCACCGATCCCGTCAGTGTCCGGATTTAATATGCGCACTTCACTCCCGGGCAGCGGCTTACCGACCGTATCGGGACGAAATGGTTTAAGATCGTTCAGCGTTACGGCAGTGCAAGCCTCTGTCAGTCCATACCCGCACGTCACCGGAATTCCCAGGTCATAGAAAAATTGCAACGTTGAAGGATCCGTAAACGCCCCGCCCACGATCAGCGCCCGCAGTTCTCCGCCAAACGCCTTGTGAACCTGGGGCAGCAAACGCCGGCTAAGCCCCACGCGCGGGCGCCCTCGCGTTACCATCTTGTTCACTCCGATCAACCGGTCCAGCATCCATCGCTTGCGGGGCGTCAATTCATCGAACTTCGCGCGCAGTCCACGTTCCAGGTTCTTCAGCACCATTGGAACCAGGCTCACGTACGTGATGCGATAGCGTACAAACGCATCGCGCACAAATTCCGGACGCAGCGTTCGCAGATGCACAACGCAAGCTCCGCAAACAAACGGCCCGATGAACCCCACCATGAAATCAATCGCGTGATTCGTGGGCAAAATGCTCAGATAGCGCATGCCCGGCCAAAACGGATACCATGCCGTCAGTGAAGCGCACTGCTCCAGATAACTGTCATGCGTAAGGACGCATCCCTTCGGACGTCCACCCGTCCCCGACGAATACACGATGCAGGCCGTGTCTTCGCGCTGCCGGGCCACAAACTGCGGATCGCCCTTTCGCTTAAATTCTTCCCAGCGATACGCGCCACGCAACTCCGCTCCCGCCGGCGCCTCCGTCACGAGCACAATCTCAGCCGTCAGTTTTCCAAACTCCGGCGCCTGCGTGATGGCCCGCCACAGGAAGTACTCCACGATCAGAAACCGCGCCTTCGAATGCGCCAGCAGTTGCAGATGCTCCACTGCGGTCAATTTGTAATCCAGCGGAACCAGAACGCCTCCGCAGAAGAAAATCGCATAGGCCGAGATCAGCCACTTCGACTGATTCGTCATGACGATCGCCGCCCGATCGCCCGCTTTAAAATCTGCGTCCTCGAGCGCGCGGCACAGCGGACGCGCCATTTCTCGGAAATCGGAGTAAGTAAGCCGGACTTTCTCGCGGTCGCGGTCGGCCTCAATCAGGCAGGTTTCGGTCGGCCAGCGCTCCAGCGCGTCTTTGAGCGCTGCACCCAGGCTGGCATATTGTTGGAGATCAAGCATTCAATATTTCTCGATTCGCCAGACTTTGAAGGATGGTCCTACAGCCGCGCCTGAATCCGATTCGCCAGAGTTCGGAAATCCGACACACCCTGTAGTTCATAATCCGGCAACTCGATACGGAAGTGATGCTCCAGTCGGGTCAGCAAATCGAGCGCCTGAAGACTGTCGATGCCCAGCGTCTTGAAAAAGTCATCGTCCGGAGTGAGCTTTTCCCTCGGCACTTTGAAATGCGATGCCGCCAGGGTTAGAACTTCGTCAAGTGTGCGATCAATCGTAGGAACTGGCATAAGCGAGCGACTGTCCTTCAACTACAGATTGCGAATCACCAACTACAAATCTATGGCAAGTACGGCTGCGCGTCCGTGCTCTCCACGAACTTCCGCAGCCCTTCTTCGACGGCAGGACGCGAATAAAGTTGGCAGAAAATGTCAATCTCCCGTTGTAACTCCTCATACGGAATCGGCTTCACAAACGCTTTCGCCGCCGCCGCCGTTTGCCGGTCAAACTTACCAACTTGGCTGGCCGTAGCCCGCGCCACCCGCAGCGCCTCGCCTTCGGCGGCAATCTGGCTCACAAGTCCAATTTGCTGCGCTTTCGTCACGTTGAAGCTACGCCCNNCAAAATCGCGCCATGCGGTCCGCAATAATAATGTCGCAGGCCAGCGCCAGTTCAAACCCGCCGCCGAAAGTCACGCCATGCACGGCCGCAATCGTCGTCAATGGCGCAGCATCGATAGCATTCATCACCGCGTGAATGCGCTCCAGAAACTCACGCACTCCTCGCAGGGCTGCCGATTTCTCCATCGCTTGCCCACGCTGAAACAATTCGCGTAAATCCGCGCCCGCTGAAAATCCAGCCTTCAACGTCGAATGGATAATTACCGCATGGACTTCATTCGTCAGAACGGGCAGAGCCGTGGCAAACTTCTCCAACTCTTCGAGGGTACGGGACCCGATCTCGTTGCAAGGATCGCGATGCAGCACCAGTTCGATCGCGCCGTCGACGATCTGCCACGAAAGTGTCTGCCCATTGAAGTCCCTCATGCAGTTTTCGCAGTCTGATAGAGTTCGTCGATTTCGTTTCGAAACCGCTCCGCAATGAGATCGCGCTTCAGCTTCCCATTGGCTGTCAGCAACCCGCTGTCAATCGTGAACGCGTCCTCCACCAGATGAAAGGCCCGCACCTGCTTGTAATGCGGCAAGTCCAGATTCACCGCATCGAGCGCCGCCTGCGTCTGTTCTCCACTCACTTTTCCCGTGATCAGCGCCGCCAGATAACCGCGCCCGTTTCCCACGAGCACGACCTGATTCGCTCCCGGCAATTCGTTCAGAATCTCATCCTCGATCGGCTCGGGCACGACATTATGGCCAGACCCGAGAATAATCAGGTTCTTAATGCGGCCCACAATCTTCCAGTTCCCGTTTTCGTCCACTTCACCCTGATCGCCGGTCCGAAACCATCCGTCCCGCAACACCCTCGCCGTTTCCTCGGGACGCTTCCAGTAACCCGAAAAAACGTTCGGCCCGCGCACCACAATCTCCGCGTTCTCCGCGATCTTCATCTCGACGCCTGAAATCGCCGGTCCCGCGCGTCCGGCAACCAATCGGCCATCCGGATCATCCATGGTGCAAATCGCCGTCGTTTCCGTTAGTCCGTACACTTGCAACACCGGGATGCCGAGCATCATAAAAAACAATTGCGTTTCCACATTCAGCGGCGCCGATCCGCAAATCAGAGCGCGCAGCTTTCCGCCGATCATTTTCTTTCGAATCGTGGGGAACACCAACCGGTTCGCCAGTCCCAGCCAAACCCCGTCCCCAATGCGCGATTTGCCATCCTGCCGCCGCACCCACGCGCCCTTCGCCTTGGTGTATACCCTCAGCGGAAATCCTCCCGTCTTCCAAAGCTGTTCATCGACCGCCTTGCGCATGCGTTCGAGAAGGGCGGGAACATTCAGAAAATAATCCGGCGCCGCGACCCGCATCTCCGCTGCAATCTTCCCCAGATCGGTATTCAAAGTCAGCTTGCTGCCGCGCAGCAGGCAGGTCAGCATCATGATCCACGAGCCGGCAAAACAAAGCGGCAGATAATGAAACACCGCATCCTGCCCTGAGTACCCATTCATCAGCCGATCCAGCCGCCCCGAGGTGCATCCCAGCATATGCGCCACGTTGCTTGCGTTCAGCATCACACCCTTTGCCTGGCCCGACGTGCCAGACGTATAAATGATCGTCGCCACATCCTGTTCCGCAAGCGTCAGCGTGGGATTCTCCAGCGGCTCACGCCCCGCCGTGAACACATGATCGAAACAAAAACTCGGCGGTGCCTCCGGCCAAGCCTCTACGATCGCATCGGCCAACGACTTGTCACCGCAGACAATCACCGACGGCCAGCAATCCTTCATCATCGCCACCAGTTCCGCGGGAGCCTGCCGCGCATAGAGCGGAACCACCGTCAACCCTTCGGCCATGATGGCCAGATCCATCGCCACCCACTGCGCGGAATTATGCGCCAGCAGCGCGCACCGATCGCCTTTTTTCAAGCGCAACCTTCGTAGATAAGCCCGCGCTACCAGCACCTGCACCAATAGCTGCCGCCCCGAAAGCGGTACCGCCTGCCCGTCGCGCATCTCCTGCAGCACAACAGCGTCACCGCTACGCTCCAAACTCGCAAGGATTTGCTCAGTAAAAGTCATTTATCGTCGTCATCTATTTAGGGTTGTCATTCTAATCCTGAGCGAAGCCGAAGGAAAAGAATCTGCTCTTGTTCGTGCCTAACCGTATGCCGCCACCAACCCCCGCAGCCCCTCGCTCATCGGCGGCAGGTAATCCTCCCAACTCCACTCCCCGCGTCGCGTGGGGAACTCCGG
The DNA here is from genome assembly GCA_003162935.1 of Acidobacteriaceae bacterium. GTDB lineage: Bacteria > Acidobacteriota > Terriglobia > Terriglobales > Acidobacteriaceae > Acidiflorens. The sequence continues at coordinate 18,110 of PLUW01000059.1, read as the reverse complement.
ATATCGCCGCTGCACTTCCTCCTCGAAATACACGCCCATGCGCGCCATCAACTTCAAATTTCGCACCACCGTCCGCGCAATCCCGTCGGCAATTCGCTCCCCATCGCGTTCCAGAAGTTCCAGTGCCGTCAGCGTCCGCGCTTCCAGGTCTGGATCATCCACGTTCATCAGCAATTCCGGATGTCCGCGTTCGTTCATCAGATTCCGTATGCGCTCATCCATCGTGATCCCCGCCGAAGGTACCAGCGCAGGCATCGAAGTCACAATCCCGTGATACCGCGAAGACACCATCATGCGGCAAGCGCGTAGAATGCTGACCATTTGATACATGTTGTAATCGTCCGAGGTCAGCACCGGGACTCCGCCGAGTTTTCCCGAAATCCGCCGGCACGCTCGCGCATCCATGCGCTCGGTCGCTGCCATGATCACGAACACATTCTTCTTCTGCCGGAATGCGTCTACTGCCTTGGCGATCGAACTCAGATAGTGTTCGTAAGCGCGGTCGGCTGCCGACCCCGCATTATGAAAGTAAGGCCCGCGGTAGTGACTTTCCTTGTATGCGCCGGTCAGGCTGTGCAGCGCGGCCTTTGCCACAGACGCTTTCACCGGCCATTCAAACGGATTGATCGGGCACACCACCAGTACCGGAGTCTTGCCGTCCCAACCCACGTCGTGCAAGGCCTTCTGCCCATACTCCGCGCCCAGCGGCTCAAACGTCCAAGCCGTGTCCGTGCCCAATTCCGTCGGCACTCCCAGTTCGCGCAGGATTTTGCGCGACTCGTCATTGCGCGTGATCACCAACGAGTTTTTGCAATAGCGCCCGCACATTTTCGCCACCAGCGGATCCATGTGTCCCGCTTCGGCGCCGTAGCCAATCGACAGCTTGTTTTCCGCTGCCGCTATGCCCAGCGACCCGATCATCATCGTCGCCAACGCATTGGCAAACTTTGACTTGAACATCGAGCCTTCGCACGCGACCACGCCATGATGCTTGGGCACTTCATTCGCTAGGAATGGAGGGAAAATATCCGGCAGCCGCACCTGCGATGTACCTTCGAAATAGCCCCGCGACCGGTCAAAATTAAACGTCATCATGCTGAGATCGACTTTCTCCGGCCCCAGAATCCGCCGGATTTGCCGCAGCATCTCTTCCACCCGCACGTCCGACCCCGTGTTGCGCGTCCCGTTATAGCCGGCAAACAGCAGCTTCAGTTTTTCGCCCGGCTGCCAGGGTTCCCGCTTGCCCATCATCCACTGGATTTTCTTGCCTTCGATAATGCTCGAAACCCATGCTTCCAATACGAAGTCCATCATGCGGCCGACCCTCCAGCCTTCGTGCTCTCCGGCCACGCTTGATATGGATATTCAAAATTGTGCTCGCGGCTAAACCGGAGCAGTGGAAGACTGTACTTTGAAAACGGCACCGGCGTACGTCCCATTTCCGACGTCGCTCGAGTATTGTCGAACACCGTGTTCCAGGTCAGATACGGGAGAAAGACCTTCATCAGCGCCGCACCATGCCCCACCCCTCCCTGGCGGTTGGCCAAGCTGTTCACGATAGAGCGGAACGGCTTTTCGAGGATCGGCAAAAACAACGGCCCGCGCTTGTTCTGCTCTGCGGCGAGCACGCGCGTCAACTCCTGAAAGGTCTGAGCGCCGTTGCCGGAAGAAAGATGATACGTATCGTGCTCGGGGTTCGTCTTCATGTGCAACGTCGAAATCGCATCTGCCACGAAATCCACATTGACAATGTCGATCTTGTCGTGCGGACGGAAGGGTAGCACTGGCAGTCCCGCCAGAAACACGAACGACTGCACCATGTCGAACTGCGTGGTCTGCGGATACCGACTGTCCCCCAACACAATGCTCGGCCGGAAAATCGTCAACGGCACGTCCGGCAGCAACTCGCGCACCATGTGCTCGCAGAACTTCTTGGTTCGCGCATACGGATCGTAGTCAGAGCGTTCCCAATCGATCGACCGGTCTTCCACCACAACCTCGTGGCTGCGCTTTCCCGCCACCGCCACTGTGCTCACATTCGAAAACCGGCGGAGGCCGTGATAGTAATGCGTCCGCCGCGCCAACTGCACCACTTCGAGCGTCCCTCGCAAATTCACATTCAAACAGCTCTTTTCCGACTTGCGATTCAGCGACGCGGCGCAGTGGATGATCGAATCGGTGGTGTGCACGAGCCGGTCATAATCGCCCGCTTCCAACCCAAATTGCGGTGCGGTGAGATCGCCGCGAAAAATCCGGATCTTCGCTTGCAGGTATTCGTAGAACCTGGGAAACGGCAGGTGCAGTTGCAAAGCCTGCCAAAGCCGCAGTTCCGCATCCCGCGGATCGCGCCCACGCACCAGCAGATTCAAGGTCGCGTCATGCTGCTCCAGCAGATTCGCGGCGACATGCGCGCCAATGTATCCGGTCCCACCGGTCAGGAATATTGCCACGTTGCTCCGTTCGTACCGGTTTTCACGGCAGCGCCATTTTCCGTCGTCGGTTCGCTTGGCGGTGGCATTTGCAGCACTCGCGGCGCGCGCGCTTCCAGCGGTCGCCCTTCAATCAGCGGATACGTCCATCGCCGCAAGGCCGGTATATGGATATCGATCCAATACTCCCACCAATCGAGGCCCGCTGTGTCATAGCCGAAGATTTCTTTTTCTTCCGGCGTCAAAGCCTGCGACAACTTCTCGACATTATCCGCGACAAAGTCATGCTCGTTGTGCAGAATAAATGGCTCAAACAGTCCCACCAATTTTTCCACGCGCTCCAGGTTGCGTTCGGTTTTCGCCAGCGGCTTGGTCATCGCCGATGGTAGCGGAGCCATCACCCGCTGAATCGACTTGATAATCGCTTTTTGCGCCGGCGCCGACATGCGGTTATACCGCTCTTTCGATACCGAGATGGCATCCATCCGCAGCCGCAGCCAGTATTCCAAGCCCTCCTGCGCGCGATAGTGTCGCCTGTGCCCCAAGCTCGTCAACTCAATCGACCGTCCCATGTCGCAAGGGTTCGTGACTGAGGTCGCCAGTTGATACAGCGGATCGTGCCGCCGCTCCACCAGCGCCGCGCCAATCAGTGTCATCCCCGCGCACACCGCATCCACCGGAATAATATCCAGCCGCTTGCGTTCGTTCGATGGCAATTGACGGAACGCCGTCCCCAGCAAATACGACAACGACGCAGAAGTGTTGATCCCCTCATTCCATCCGCGAAACGGCTTCGCCACCGAAGTCTCGACAATCGCCGGACGCACAATCGCGATCGGCAGCCCCGCGCCATACTTGGCGATCAGCGATTCCGCCAGGCTCTTCGTAAACGTGTAAGTGTTCGGCCATCCAAGTTCGTTCGCCCGCCGGGTGCCTTCCTCCGTCAGATAATTTTTCAGCCACCGCACTCGATTCTTGCGAATCTGGTTTTCCAGCGCCTGCCCGCTCAGTCCTTTCGCTGCATGTTCTTTGTCCAGCGCCTGCTGGCGCAGTTCCTCTGTAACCTCCGGACCTTCCACTCGCGCTTCCGCCGATTCCACGAGCTCGTGCAAACGACGCCACTCTTTTTCCGAGTCAAAGTCCTTTAAGTGCGCCGGAGTGTAGTTCAGACGCACCCGCTCACTCACACGTCCATCGCGCTGCCCGGCCACATAGCAAGTCGAAAGATGCAGCAAGGCCGCGTGGTTCGATCCCCGAATGAACTCGATCAAATGGTGCGTCGAATCCACATTCACAGCTAGCGCGTCGCGCAAATCGGGATTGAAATCCGTCAGCCCCGAACTGTTGATGATCAAATCTAGATCTTTGCCAAGCCGCGCCGCTGTCTCCCGATCCATCCCGACATTCGGCTGAGAAACATCGCCCTCCACCACTTCAACCTTCTCGGCCAGCAAAGCGCCCAGCCGGTCGCCATATTTTTCAAATAATGGATCGAAAACCGGCGAGCTCTCCATCATTTTTTCGAAGCGCGCCTGCGCCGGGCTCGACTTCTGCCGCCGGATCAGCAGATAGAGCTTCCCGATCTCGGGCAAATCCAAGAGCGTATTCGCCAGCCACACCTTGCCGATAAATCCCGTGACTCCGATCAGCATGATGCGCTTTCCGCTCAGCGCTTTGCGCACGGAAAACGGCGCCGGATGCCGCGTCTCATCGAAATACACAATCGGGCGAACGCGGGGAACCTCGACCCGCACAGCCGGAACAATCGCCGACGCCAGAGCCTTCGGGCCTCGCAACCCAAGCGCCCGCACCCAGCGCGCCGGACTCTGCTGCCCGTCCGGCCCCGCCTCGCGAATCCGGGCAAACAATCCCCGCGGCCGGATCACCGGACTCAGCAGCCGCCCGGTCGCAACGCCGTCCCGAAAGTCGAGCCGATTGGCGATCATCCACCGCACCCCCAGATGCCTCGCCAGCGGCCGCATCACATGCTCCAACCCCTGGCTCACCAGCACAACATCCGCACCCGTTGCCTGCAGAGCCTTCAGTCGCCGCACTCCTTCTTCTTTGAGCAACGGCTTCAGCTTGTATTCAAATTCCTCTTCCCCCAGCAGATCGAGCCGGTCGCGCGTGATCCCGCGCAGCACGGCATGAACAATCCGGGTCGCGGCCACGCGGTTCGCCGCATATAAGAACGGCCTCAGCAGCGCCATCAAAAGCACCAAAAAGCGGCGTGCCGCCCGCGCGATAAACGTCTGGCTGTTCCAGGTGAAAAATGCGATGGGACGAACCGTGGTCAGCTCCAGCAGGCTGCCCTCCACCCGCCAGTAAACGGGCGACGAAGGCCGCAAACGCGGAGGCAAAGCGATCGGCGGAGCCGACCCTTCATCGATTTTGTATATGGGTTCCAAGACTTAATACCCGGCTGCGCCCAGTGTAGCCGGGGCTGGCCGGGAATCATCCATTTTACCCTCTAGTTCACCCAGTACGGGAAATAACCGCATCGAACCTGCTGCACGCTCAGGGCCTCTAATCCGGATTCGGCAACTACCGCGCTACCCATCCCACGACCGCCGCGGCTGCGATCACCAGTGCCGAGTTCAGCCGCAACCGCAATAACGCGACCAAGCTTGCGGCGAACACGACCAGCGTCGTCCGGTCGACAATCGATGACCGCCCCAGTTGCCACGCCACCACCGCCATCAGCGCGAGCGATCCCGCGACCACGCCATCCAACGCCGCCGCCACGGCTGCCGACCTTCGCAGGCGCGGGAGAAACGGCCCGCTCAGAGCTACCAGAACGAACCCGGGCAGGAAAATGCCAACCGTGGCCACAATCGCGCCTCTCCAGCCTGCCACCACATAGCCGATAAACGTCGCCGTCGCCGACAGCGGACCGGGCGTAAACTGCCCCACCGCGACGGCATCGATCAACTGCTTCTCCGTCAGCCAGTGCAGACGCTCCACAAACTCGGTCCGCAGAAACGCGAGCAAGACATATCCGCTGCCGAACATGACCGATCCTATTTTCAAAAACGACAAGAACAGCCGCCAAATCCCAACCGGAAAAGCCGCGCCCACGGCTGCAACCGCCATTGATCCGACAGCAACTTTCGGAAGCCCGAGAGCTTTCGGCAATCCAGCCGCGCCCAGCAACCGGTTCTTCGTCGCCAAAGACGCCATCGACAGCAACCCGGCAAACACCAGCACCAGCACAGGGCTGACTCCTAACAAACTCAGCCCGACCGCCAGCAAGGCAATCACCGCCAAGAGCACCGTGCGCACGCCCGAACGCCCCAGTTTCAACAGCGCCTGAATCACAATCGCGACGACCGCCGGCTTGATCGCATACAGCACGCCCTCGACCTTCGGCAGCGAGCCAAAGCGCACGTAGGCCCATGCAATGGCCAACACAATCAGCGCCGCGGGAATAATGAAGCAACACCCAGCAACCAGCAGCCCGCGCCACCCGCGTTTGAGCTGTCCGACAAAAATCGCGACTTCGGTCGAACTCGGTCCCGGAAATAAATTCGCCGTCGCCAGCCGGTCGAGAAACTCGGCCTGCGTAATCCATCGCCGCCGCCGCACGAATTCCTCCTCCATCATCGCCAAATGCGCCGCCGGCCCGCCAAAAGCAGTCGTGCCCAGTTTTAGAAACACCAGCGCAATCTCCCCTAGCGAAGCATCCCGGATTCTCGTGGACTCATCCATAAAAAGTGTGGCGCGGCGTCCCCGCCCGCGACTCTCCGCCGAAGCGGGAAATTCGAGGTTACCGCAAATCTAGTTAGGTAAGAATTGGTAGGATGATTCACCGCTCGAAAAAGCTCGCCGCGCCCGCGGAGAAAGCAGCGCTATGAACATGCTCGCGCTATTCGGATTGTTCGCGGTGACCGCGATGTNNCGGTCGAGGCCGTCTGGTCGGCGGTGGCCGTGCGCCGCTGGTATCAAGCGTCGCGAGGAACCTAGCTCACAGCTTATTCAACCCGTCGAGCGCCGCAACCTTATACGCTTCCGCCAGCGTCGGATAGTTAAACACCGTATCGCGGAAATACTCAATCGTCGCGCCCATCGTCAACACCGCCTGGCCGATATGCACAATTTCCGCCGCGCGATCCCCGATAATGTGCACGCCCAGCAACTTGAGCGTATCCGGATCGAACAGAATTTTCAGCAGTCCTTGATCGTCGCCCAGCATCTGCCCCTTCGCCAGTTCCGAGTAACGCGCCAGCCCGCTCTCATACGGAGTCTTGCCCCGCGTCAACTCTTCCTCAGTAGCGCCCACCATCGAAATTTCCGGAATGGTATAGATGCCATACGGAATCAGATTCGGCAGCATACGGCTGGGCTTGCCGAACATATGACAGCCCGCCAGCCGTCCCTGCTCCATCGAAGTGCTGGCCAGCGCAGGGAAGCCAATCACGTCGCCCGCCGCATAGATGTGCGGCACAGCCGTCTGAAAATGTTCGTTCACCGGCAGCTTGCCTCGTTCGTCCGCCGTCAGGCCCGCTGCCTCGATCTTCAGCTTGTCGCTGTTTGCCTGCCGTCCAATCGTGTAGAGCAGCGCTTGTCCGCGGACTTTCTTTCCGCTTTCCAGCGCGGCAAAGACCTTGTCCCGATCTTCGTCGAAGCCCACCGACACCACTTTCTCTCCAAGTCGGAACACAGCCCCCAGTTGCCGCAACTGGAAACACAGGCTTTCGATGATTTCCCGATCGACAAAATCGAGCAGCGTCGGACGCTGGTCGAGCAGCGTCACCTTCACACCGAGCGCGGCGAACATCGACGCATATTCCAGGCCGATAATCCCCGCGCCCACCACAATCAGTTCGCGCGGAATCTCTTCCAGGCAATGCACCTGATCGGAATCAAAAATGCGTTTTCCATCCACCGGAATTCCATCGATGTGCGCCGGCCGTGTGCCGCATGCAATCAGGATCTTCTCGCCCCGAACCTGCTGCACTCCTTCTTCGTTCACAATCTCAATCGTATGCGGATCGGCGAAGTGCGCGTCCCCTTCCAGCGCCGTTACATAATTCCGCCGCAGTTGCGCCTTGATCACGTCCACTTCCCGCGTCATCACCGCTTGCGCCCGCAGTACCAGGTCCGACATCGCAATCCGGTCTTTCACCACGTAGCCCCGTCCGTAGAACGACCGTTGCCGCAATCCGCTCAGATAAAGCACGGCTTCCCGCATCACCTTACTCGGGATCGTTCCGGTATGAACGCAAACCCCGCCCATCGTCAGCCGACGGTCGATAATCGCGACTTTCTTGCGCATTTTCGCCGCGCAAATCGCGCCCTTCTGTCCCGCCGGACCGCTCCCGATCACTACCAGGTCGTATTCGTTTGTCTGCATAATGTGCGCACAGCTAAAGGACGAACCTAGCACTCTTCTGACTTCGCGGGAAAGATACCTTTGGTATCCAAGGTGGAATTAAGAGTTCTTTAACAATTGTCTAGCGCAAGGAGCGAAGTGCCCCCGTCCGCGAAAGGAAGGTTGATGGTACCCCTCGCACCCAGCGTAGCCCCGGGAAGGGATCTGCCGCCCTCCCCGTTTTTACGGATCACTTCACGCAGTACGCAACAATCGTGTGCCCATGTGGGCCGCCCGATTTCTCCACCTTCCGGACCAGCGGAGATTCCAGGTCATCCGGATCCACCACCATCTCGCAAGCGGCAATCTGCTCGTCCGTAGCGCCGTGATAACACAATTCACAGACTCCCAGCCCGTCTTCCGATCGCACCGGCGGACCAAACGTGCGGCAAGTCATCGGCCGCGCATCGTAAAGCTCGCACAATCCCGTCTCCGGATCGAGCACCGGACACGGCTCGTCGTTGCCGAGTTCCGCGAAGCGCTCCGCCGCCTCCGAACCGTCGTCGAGAACTTCCGCGTCAAGCACACCCGTTTTCGTGTCGCCTGGAAACCGCGCTGCCAACCGCCGCACCGAATCTCGAGCCCGCGAGCGAATCCGAGCCGCTCGCCGGGGGTCCGTCTTTGCAAGACGGGCCAGTCCCTGCTGCAATCGCACCGCATCCAGTTGATGGACGGCAAACACACCCACGCAGCACTGCGTGCATCCCGGACGGCACACCAGCCACTCCCCGCTGCGCCGAGCCGCATCGGACAGAGCCACATCTACGATCTGGAGGAGCGCGCCATCCCCACCCGGCAATCGGCGCAAAGACATGTTGGAAGAATATCGCATCGCGCGAACGGCAGTCCTATGCGAGCGACCGGTCTAGAGAGCCGGATTCAAGCGGATGGATCGAACCCGCCATCGAACGCTACGAAGCCGGCACCCAATTCCGCCGCTCAATAAAAGTCGGCGGCTCGTAGGTGCGTCCCAATGCCAGCCGTCTTTCTTCCCGGCGTGTCGTCCACAATAAGACTGGGCCAAGCGCCGCGGCGGTGAGGCGGGCGACGACCGGAAATTCTTTCTCGACTTCGCGCCGCAGCTTGTGAATCTGGTCGCTGACGCTGCGATTGACTTTCTTGAATTCCTTCTCCATCGCCCAGAGCGCCGCGTTGTAAGCGCTGTTCAGCTTCTTCGCCTCGCGCGCAAACCGTTCGCGGACACGCGGATCGGGATGGTCCTTATACCGTTGCCAGCCATTCAGTACAGTCCGGCACATGCGATAGAGGCTGGGCCCATTGCTTTCGAAATCGCGCCAGAACGCCCAATCCAGAAAGCGTTTCGAATCCTCGCGTGAGATGGCGGCGTGCCGGAAGTTGAACTTGAACTGCCCGTGAATGTCGGCGGGGTCCATGTCTGTCAGCAGACGCCCCTGCTCGGCCATTTCCTTGTAGAGCGGAGTCCCCGGAACCGGCGTGTAGAGCATGAACTGGTGAAAGTCGGTCTGGTGGGCGATGGCCGCTTCGATTTCTTCGACAATATTGTCGGGCGTGTGGTGCTCGAGTCCGACGATGGTCGATCCCTGCACGCGGATGCCGTGTTCGTGCAGTTCGCGCGTGAGTTGCCGGACGTCATTCCCTTGCAGCTTGCTATAGCCGGCCTTCGGAGATTCCAACCCCATCCAGACCCAGGAAACACCCAGCTCGACCAGTTCCAGCATGGTGTATTTGCGAAGCGCGTTGGCGGAAGAGAAAACCGAAAGCTCCCAGCTCTTGCCCCCCTGCTTCATGAGTTCCAGCAGGCGCATGGCGCGCGTCTTGTGCAGCAGAAAGTTTTCATCCATGACAAAGAATGAATGGACTTTGAGTTCCGATTCGATGCGGCACATCACCTCAAACAGTTCATCGCCCGTTTCGTAAAAATTGAAGAACTTCCCCTTACCGCCAAAAAAAGAAGAAGTGGTGCAAAAGTTGCACCCCATCGGGCAGCCCACCGACGGAATAATCGTCGCCGCCGTCCCGCCCTTCCGATTCGGCAGGCGGATTCCCATAATGCGCGTCTCCAACCCCGAAACAATGTTGGGATGGCGAATCGGCGCGCTCTCGTCGTCGCCGATATATCGGCGCATCCATGAGATCCCTTCTCCACGCACAATGTGGTCGGCGTCGATCATCGTCTCCACGCCGGGAATGGCGGCCACATGTCCGCCCACGACGATCGTCGAATCGGGCGACAGTTCCCGCACCATGCGGCACATCTCGCGCACCTTGCCCACATTCACGATGATGGAAGAGATCCCGACAATGTCGTAGCGATTTGTGGTCAATTCCCGGGCAAACGCTTCCCGCGTCGGAAAATCCAGCACGCTGCACGGCGCCGAAATATTTTCCTGGATCATCATGATGCCCCACGAGCGATGAAACATGCGCAGCGAAAAACTGCCTTGTGCTCGCGTGACCTGGTTGTGATACAGCTCCATCGGATTGATGGACCGGCTGCCAAATTCGTCGTCTTGCGCATACGGTCCGAAGACCGAACTGAGCAAAATGCGCGCATCTCTTCCCTTGGGGTGAGTTTCCACTTGATTGTTCTTCATGGGTTTGTAACTTGAGAATAGTGATTGACGGAGTGGCGCGCCGTGATCCTGGTTACATTACAAAACTATTACGTTTACGAAAATGATTACCTTCTCGATCCCCGCATTGTTTACGAACTTTTTATGAACGTCTTATTCGAACTTTATGGCTCATGGAATCGAATAGGGTAAAGCAGCTCGGTGGCAATTCGGTGGGGGCCGGGCTGGAGAAGGTCGGATGGTTGGGATTTCGGTGGTAACAATACTCGCCCTCGCTGTCATCGCGTTCTATGTTCGATTTCTCGTGGCCTTGCTGAAGGAGTACAAAGCCATTTCGAACGTACACCCAATCCCGACACGACGGGACGCGACAACTGGCTGCGCGTGCGGCATGAGAACAAACTTGGGCGTGAAGTGCTCTCTGGACGCGCTCAGCGACACTCACACTACCTTCGACACGACAAATTGATGGGAGAAAGAGGTTTTCAGATGTCCATTCAGGAAGTATCGGCGGAACAATTAGCGCAACTTTTCCACCACTATCACCAGGCACTTGCGCCGGATTTTGGCTGCACCGCAAACTCCGCGCCCGAGTCATGGGACCAGGTATCGACGCCGGAAAAAAGTCGCATGGTGGCCGCTGCGCGCCTCGCCATCTTGGAGGTCGCTTCGACAACCGCCGAGGCGGAAGGCTCACGGAATAATTTTGCCGAGCGTCATTTTGCCAAGCCCGGCGAAGCCGAGTGGGGCTGCTAACGCCTGGATACCGCTCGTGGGGGACTAGCAATGTTCGGAAGACTTGAGAGTCCCCGACACGCTCGCTACTTCGCCAACACTTCCACCGCATCCGCAAGGTGGATGGTTGCTGGCGATCGACTCCCGACCTCCAGTGGTTGCCCGTGCTTTAGATAGGGCGTCAGCGCGCCAGGCTCAGCCCACTCCAGATCCCACCCGTCTTCAATCGCAATCACCGTATAGGAGCCGGGAATCACATCGCGCAGAGTGAAGCTTCCGTCGAGTTCGCTCTCATCCCGGCGAATGCGGTCGTAATCGTCCGCATTCTTGGGCACCAGAACCACCATCGCGCCGGCAACCCACTTCCCCTTCCGCTTCGCGACGCCCTCCACGGTAACCGCCCCTCCCACCAGCGAGAGCTCAATGCTCAGCGATGTGCCTGGAGCCACGTTCAATGTGTGCCCGGAAGTCGTCTCCTCTTCCGACGCGATGCGAACCACCGTAAAGTGTTGCGTCGGCGACTCCGCCAAAATGTCATATTTGCCGGAAATCACGTCTGAGAAATCAGCTTCTCCGTCGGCGTCTACCGGACCATAGCTCATTTTTCCCTTGCTGCTGCGCAGCACAATCTGGAGATCCGACGGAAGGCTCGACGCGCCCGCAATCCGCACCGTAGCTTTAATCTGGCTCGTCGATTTCGCCGAGGACACGTCGAGTTCGCCGCTGCTGCTGAGGTTCACTTCGCGGGGCTCTGCCACGTTCCCGCCGGGCATCCGAACTGTATAACGCCCCGCAGCAATTCCGCTCAGCTCATAAACGTCCGGAGCGATGCTCTGCACGCTCTCAGCCTCGGGCTCTTCCGCGCCGTCGAACCCCGGCTTGTAAAGTGTTGGCAAATCGCCGCCTTCTGGAACGTGCACGAGGAGATGCAAGGCGGGAACGGGATCCATGTGAATGTCGGCTTCCAAACGATCCCCTCCACGGACTGGAATCGGAGTCGCATCGTCGGCTTCGGTCGAATCTCCGTAGTAAGTGACGGAATAGACGACGTCGAGCGATGTATCGAATGGAGGCGTATTCGCCGCGCCGCCACTCGACATGGGACGGACTGCATACCACGGCGATGCCTTGGCGGAAACGAAGTATGTGCCCTCATCGATCGGCGCCACTTCGTAACGGCCTTGATCGTCCGTCGCAGCGGTGCGATATGTCGATGTGCGGCTTACGCCTGTCGAGTGGTCCTCGCGATATACCGTGACCTGCGCATTGCGGACAGGTTCGCTGAATTCATCGAGCACTCGCCCCGTAAGCACCGCATTCGGCGCCAGCCGCAGAACCAGGCTCTCCGTATCGAGATCCGCGCCGCTTACAATCGCGGTTGAGAACTGGTCATGCTGGTTGTAGGCGGCGCTGATGAATCCACGCTTCGCTCCTTCCAGCGAATACCTGCCCGCGGGAACATGGAAGTCAAACCGCCCATCGTCGCCAGTGATCGCAAATTTGTTGCTCTGCCGATTCTTCAGATCGGTGATGGTGACCCGGCAGCGCGCCAGCGGAGTACCGCCCTTCGCCTGTACCACCGTTCCGGCGACGCGGTACGCACCCGACGGAATCTGCGTCCCCTCGGCACGCCCCATCTGCGCCGCAGACAACAACAGCACCCAGCCGAACGCGATTGCGGTAAAGCATCTGCCCGGCCATACGCCTGCCCCTAATATCGGCCGCCGCTGCGCTCGGCCTGATCCCCGCTTGGATGGAAAGACAAAGGTCATTGTTCGGTGCTCGGTTCATTACTCGGTTCGTTAGTCGGCTCACTACTAGGCTCGTTGCTCGGAGCGCTCAAGGAATTCAGCTGCAGCGTCACGTGCTCCTTCTGTCCGCCCGCCAACCGGACCACGGCCCCCTTTGACCCATAGTCCTGCATCGCTTCAGGATTTCGGTATTCGATCTCCCTTTGCGCGCCATCGAACGCTATTACGCGATAGGCGCCCGGCGGCAGTCGTTGCGATTCAAAGCTCCCGTCCCCATGCACCTCGATCTCGGCATACTGCCCGCTGCTATCCGCCAGAGGAATGCAATAAACACGCACCCGGTTCGGCATCGGGCCAATGCTTCCGGTTCCCTGCCCGGGCGGCGCGACGCCGTCGACCGTGCCGCTGATCTCCGCCATATCGTCCCGCATGGTGATCTCGATAGGAGCCGCGGCGCCTCCCGCGCCCACCACCAGCGGCTGATGCTGCAAGTCAACCTCGCCCGAACGAATCGAAGCGGGATAGCCGCGAGACGAATAAACATGAACCCAGTATTTTCCCGGCGATGCGCCCTCCAGGACCATCGATTCATCGGAACGCCCAACCGGCGGGCGCAGCATAATGCTTTGTCCCGTTCCAAACTCGTCGACGGGCTCCAGACTCACATTCAAGTAACGACGAGGGCCGTTCAACACTGTGGTGCGATCATTGTGTGTCAACGTCAGAGAGCCAGTATGGTCGGCAGCAGTGAATTCTTCCTTCACGTTCACCGCAATCGCACTCTTGGGGGTCAGCCCGATGCTTGGACCTTCGATCCTTGAACCGTCGCCCGCAGCCTTTTTAATCGCTACCGTCTGCGACCCGCTCTCCCCGCCCGACCGAACACTCGTCACTTCGACCGTATAGGTTCCGTTCGGCAACATGCCTTCCACCGCATGGTGAAGCGGATTGTAGCCGAGAGTAAATCCCGGCCCCTTGTGCCCGGCGTAAACCGTAACCTGGAAACCGGGTTCCGATTCGTCGCTCTCCGGCACCACGACCGGCAACTTCACGCGGTAATAGGGCTGCTTGACCAAAGAAAGGTCGGCCGTTTCCGTTTCGCCCGCGCCCAGCGAAATCGCAGTCGCCGATGCAAAATCGGGGGCATTCGGATAGTAAACCGGCGGATATCCAAACAGCGGTCCCCGCGCATCCGCCGCAAACGGGTCCACGTGCGGGTCGGAGAGAACGGGATCGGTATCGAGCAATTCGGTACTCAGCAACTTGTAGGTACCCGCCGTAAGGTCCGCGAATCGGAACGATCCGTCCGACATGGACTGGCTGGCTCCAACCGCAACCCAGTGGGCGCGACCTTCCTGGACCTGCCGCTGGAACAGTTGCAGGGTGATGCTGTCCGGCGCTTCGGACGTGGGTAGAGTGACGGTGCCGGCAATCACCGCCTCGGGAGTGAGCCCCAGCGTCAATTCTCTCGGTGCGCCATCCTCCAGGATCATGCCCTGCTGGTTGGGATCGGCCAAAAAGCCCGGCTTACGCGCCATCAGCACGGAAGGAAGACTGGAACCGGTACGGCTTGCGTCTCGGTCGGGACTGGTCGACTCCCGGGCGCTCTCGCTGTCCGGGTCAACTTTTTTAGGGAGCCGGAATTCGAAACGCCCCTCACGACTCGTCAAAGTGGCAAAGCGATTGTCGGGAGAAAAAACCAGCGCCCGTTCAATCGGATCATGCGTCACGCTGTTGATTACGACACCGCGAATGGCGTCGCTGTCGTCCGATGCCGTCTGCGCCGCGCACCAGCCACCGCTCAACCCTGCGTAGCCCAGCAACAAGAGCGGGAGAACTCGCGCGAACCTGGACAATCCAGCCATGCTTGATTGTGGCTCAAGATCAGACCAATGCACAACTAAGGAATTCCGGGCGGCACAGCACCCGGCCTCAAGCTACAATGACGGAAGCAAAACCGTCATGTCGCGACCACCCGCTGATCGCAAACCGACGTCACCCTCCGCCGATGCCATGGCTGAGGTTCTCCTTTCCAGCGATCTGTTGGAGACTCTGCCCGACGCCATTGTCGCCGTGGACTGCGATGGAATCATCATTCAAGTCAATTCCCAAACCCAGGAGCTATTCGGCTATACCCGCGCCGAACTGATTGGCCAGACAATCGAAATCCTCGTCCCCGAAAGCTATCGCTCCCAGCATCACCAGCATCGCGCAAACTTCGCCAAAACACCGAAGACTCGCCGCATGGGAGCAAATTTGGATCTTCACGGAAGACGCCGCAACGGCTCGCAATTTCCCGTGGAAATCAGTCTCAGCCCAGTCTCCACCGAAAAAGGATTGGTTGTCTTAAGCGCCATCCGCGACATCAGCGATCGCAAGCGCATCGTCGAAGAATTGCGTCGCGCCAACGAAGAAGTGCAGCGTAAAACGGCTGAGCAGATTGGCGAATACCGGTCGCGCCTGGCCTCGATTATCGATTCCTCCGAGGACGCGATCCTGGGCAAGAACCTGGACGGCACTATCACCAGTTGGAACAAGGGAGCCGAGCGCATTTACGGCTACACGCCGGAAGAGGCGATCGGAAAGAACATCTCAATCCTGGCGCCGAACGATCGTCCCGATGAAATCCCCGAGATTCTTCGGAAAATTGCGCGCGGCGAAAGCATCGAGCATTACGAATCGGTGCGCGTGACGAAGGACGGCCGCCACCTTAATGTCTCCATTTCCGTCTCTCCCTTGCGCAATGCACAAGGCGACGTCATCGGAGCCTCCGCCATTGCCCGCGACATTACCGCGCAAAAGCGCGCCGAAGCCCAGCTTCATCAATCGCAAAAAATGGAGGCGATCGGCCGCCTGGCCGGCGGTGTTGCGCACGACTTCAATAACATTCTCGGAATCATCAACGCCTGCGCTGAATTCCTTCGCGACCGCATTGATTCCGCCGCCGAACCTTCGCAATACGTCGAAAACATCAAGAAGGCCAGCGAACGCGGCGCCTCTTTGACCCGGCAGCTCCTGACCTTCAGCCGCTCTTCCTCCGTCCAGCCCCGCATCCTCGATCTGAACGATCGATTAAAGGATGTCGGCAAACTCCTGCGTCCGCTGATGGGCGACGATGTTGAGATTCTCATTGTGTCCAAATCACCCGCGGCCGTCGTCGAGGCCGACCCCGGCCAACTCGACCAGATCGTTGTGAACCTCGCGGTGAACGCGCGCGATGCCATGCCTCGAGGCGGCAAGTTCATTCTTGAAACCCGCGCGGAACGATTCGACGAGACTTTCGTCGACCAGCACCAGAACATGCCCGCGGGAAACTACGTTCTGCTTGCCGTCAGCGATACCGGCACCGGCATGGACGAAGCCACCGTGTCGCGCATCTTCGAGCCTTTCTTCACCACCAAGGAACAGGGCAAGGGAACCGGCTTGGGCTTGGCTACCGTTTACGGCATCGTCAAGCAAAGCGCCGGACACATCCTCGTCTACAGCGAACCCGGACACGGCACAACCTTTAAGATCTATCTCCCCAGCGCCGACCACAAGATCGGGCTCGAATCCAAGTCGGAAATCGAGACCGTCAGCCCGAAGCGGCAAGGCGCTACGATCCTGCTCGTTGAGGACGACGACATCATGCGCAGCCTGACCCGAAGAATGCTCGAGGAACACGGCTACACTGTATTCGAAGCGGATGACGGAAAATCTGCCCTCGAATGGGTGGAAGCTCACCCCGAACACATCGATCTGTTGTTGACCGATGTGGTCATGCGCCGCGTGAGCGGTCCTGAGTTGGTTGACCGCGTGGGCGCTTCCCGTCCCAATCTGAAGGTCGTCTACATGTCTGGTTATACCGGCGAACTGATTGCCCAGCGCGAAGTCTTGCAGCGCGGCATTACCCTGCTTGAGAAGCCCTTCTCCAGGACGGCTCTGCTCAATACCATCCATTCAACCTTAGAGTGACTTGCGGTCCCAAAACGGAAGGTAACCATCCATTTGGGTCATGTAACCATTGAGTTAGTGATGGGGATCACACATCGGTGTGGAAAAGCACGCAGCAAAGAACTCTATTTGGTTGGTTAGCAGGACCTTCCCACATCCCAACAAAACCATTCTAACCGGCTTGTTTTGTTTATTTTATGTGAATTTTCTGAAGTGTTCTCCGTTTAGCAACCGAATGGCGATGCAGTTGCCAAATCAGGTTGTTAACGGAGGCAAGAATGGCCACACAAGTCTTAAATCACGTCCAGAAGCTGGCGCCAGTAGACAAGACTTTTTGCGATCTTCCGCCAGTCGTAGCCGAGGCCCTGGAGCGAGAGGCTCTCACCACTTCCTATCCGACCGGAGCGGTCCTGTTTGCCGAAGGCCAGTCTCCTCGCGGGGTGTTCATCGTCCGTCGCGGCCACGTGAAGCTATCCGTCTGCGGCAGTGACGGCAGAACGCTGATTCTGCGCATCGCCGGCGTAGGCTGCCCTCTGGGCGTTGCCGCCGTAGTTTCCGGTCGCCAGTATGAAGCCACGGCTGAGACTCAGGAACCCTCCGAGATCAGCTTTCTGCGCCAGGCCGACCTGCTCCGCCTGATGCGTCTTCACGGCGAGATTGCCCTTTGGGTCACGCAGCACATCAGCGCCGATTACGCCGCGACGTGCCGTGAAATCCGCGACCTCATCCTTTCCGATTCGGCCAGCGAAAAACTTGCCCGTCTGCTCATGGGATGGCTCGACCAGAACACGAAATCCAGAAACCCCACCCAGGTGAAGCTGGCGCTGACTCATGAAGAGATCGGGCAGATGATCGGGTCTTCAAGAGAGACGGTGAGCCGCCTGTTCGCCGGCTTCAAGAAGCAGCGCATCATCCAGCAAACCGGATCGACTTTAGTGATCCCCAATCGCGTCGCCTTGGAATCGCTAATCAGCGCATAGAAGGTCAGCGCATAACGATCAGCGCTTAAAAAGTTGTAAGGAGTAAACTAACTCCTCGGGCCGGTCACCTCCGCCGGCCCTTTTCCTTATTCTTATTGAAGGGCGCGTTTTGGGCCCTCCCCCTCCCCCCGGTCTATTAGAATGAGGACTCTCGCGGGTGTTGCCCGCCAAAATCCTCTCTACGCAACACTGGGCGGCCTCCTCCATACGCCGTTTCCATGCGACCCGATTCCTTTCATCACAAAAGCGTTGTGCGTGCGATCACAGGCATACAATCCGCTCGATGCGATGATGAACACTGATTTGGGCAGTTCCGAGGTGTGTCCGCCAACTAGGACAGACCTCGAAACTGCCCC
>PLUW01000051.1:31753-31984 GCA_003162935.1 Acidobacteriaceae bacterium | reverse complement strand
GGAGAGTAATGGAGGCGCGAATTGCGTCCACAAAATCGCGCGAAGCGGGTGAGTCGTCAAAGTCCTGCACGATGACGGGGAGATTGTTTACGGTCAACGAAAGGGACACACTCATCAGGAGCAACAAAACCAGCGGAAGCACGAGGGCGAGAGCCAGCGTCCGCCAATCACGACAGATCTGAGTCAACTCTTTGCGGGCTTGCGCAACAACACGTCGCATCGCATGCGCTC
>PLUW01000051.1:0-31626 GCA_003162935.1 Acidobacteriaceae bacterium | reverse complement strand
ATGGCCGGTTTGCGCGCTCTTGATGCCGCTCGGAGTTCCTTGTGCCACCAGTTCTCCGCCGGCCATGAATCCCAGGCGATTGCATTGTTCCGATTCTTCGAGGTAATGCGTGGTTACAAGAATCGCCGTGCCTGCGTCTGCCAGGCGGTTGATCATCACCCAGAAAGCGCGCCGAGCGAGAGGATCAACCCCAGAAGTCGGCTCATCGAGAAAGAGCACGCTCGGTTCGTGCATGATGGCAGCGCCGAAGGCGACACGCTGCTTCCAGCCGCCAGGCAGACTGCCAGTGATCTGGTCTTCCTTCCCTTCGAGTCCCGAGAACGACAGCACCCAGCGGATTTTCTCGTCGCGCTCACTCTCGGGCACTCCGTAGACGCCAGCGAAAAAGCTGAGATTCTCTCGGATGGTCATATCGTTGTAGAGCGAGAACTTCTGCGACATGTAACCGATCTGCTGGCGAATGCTTTCCGAGCGCAGGTTGCCTTGTTCGCCGGCAAGCCGCATGCTTCCGCTTGTGGCTTCAAGCAGTCCGCACAACATCCTGATCGTGGTTGTCTTGCCAGCGCCATTTGCGCCTAGAAGGCCGTAGATTTCTCCGTACGGAATCTCAAGGGTCACATTCTTTACCGCGGTGAACGCGCCAAATTGTTTCGTCAGATTGTCCGCTCCGACCGCAATTTGGCCGCGCAGGTTCGAGTGGTCGTGGTGCCCGGGAAACGGTGGATCCTTCGACTCTTCGCCTAGAGCTCGCAAGCCGGCAACGAACACATTCTCGAGAGTCGGCTCATCGACGCGAACATCGCTGACGTGCAGGCCCGCTGTGTTAGTAAGATCTTCAACGATTTGGCGCGCTTTATCCGGATCATGCGTCAGGACGTCAAGACGATCGCCAAAACGCTCCACATCCATGATGTCTTTCTGCGGACCGGAGACCTCTGACAGCACGCGTTCAGCTTCGCTCAAGTTGTCGACGCGGATTTCGAGTCGCTTGGCGCCCAGACTCTCTCGTAATTCGGCCGGAGTGCCGATTTGCCGGATCTCGCCTTTGTGAATGAGCGCGATCCGATGGCACCTTTCAGCCTCATCCATGTACGGCGTCGAGATCAGGATCGATAAGCCCTCGGCAGCCAGATGCGCCAGAGCATCCCAAAACTCGCGCCGCGATACTGGGTCCACGCCGGTTGTCGGCTCATCGAGCACGAGCACGCGAGGTTGAGGCACCAAAGCGCAAGCCAGCGAAAGTTTCTGCTTCATTCCGCCGCTTAACTGCCCAGCCAGGCGACTGGAGAAGCGATCCATATCGAACATCTGCAGATACTGGCGGCCTCGCTTCACGATGTCGTCGGATGCGACGCGGCGCAAATCGCCGACATAGCGAATGTTTTCGAGAACCGTAAGATCGGGGTACAAGCTGAATGCTTGAGTCAGATAGCCTGTCTGGGAGCGTGCCTCGCGCGCCGGCTGGCGAAAAACCTCAGCCGATCCGGAGCTCGCTTCCATGACCCCGGCGAGAATCTGGAACGTCGACGTTTTCCCCGCACCATCGGGGCCGATCAAGCCGAAGATCTCGCCTTTGCCCACCTCAAAACTGATTCCGCGAACGGCTTCGAGTTTGCCGTAGCTTTTCCAAAGCTCGCTAATTCGAATCGCACTCGTGTCCGAACCATCGGAGCGAGGTTTGAAAATAGGTTTGGAAGTTAGCGGAGTGGAAGTCGCGGTCGTCATTTGCGCTTTTCTTGTGGCCACTGATCGCCCGCAACCAGGACCTCGCCGTCAGCCGGCATACCCGGTTTGGCATATCCCAGGGCTCCTTGCAGCTGCAGCTTTAGGCCGACTACTTGTTTCACACGGTCGTCGCGGAAATAAGTGTTCTCGGGAGTGAACGTTGCCTGCGGGTCGATGCGCGAAACGTATGCGTCGACCGGTTGCTTGGGATTCGAATCCAGATACACATGGGCAGCCTGGCCGACCTTGATCTTGCCGATCTGTCCCTCGGGAATAAACCCTCGCAGGTACACCTTGCTGAGATCCAGCAGAGTGATGACCGGGGTTCCTGCGGTAATCACCTCTCCCGGCTCGGCCACACGGGTTACGACTGTCCCGTCAAAGGGCGCTTTCACGGTCAGATCCTGGCGATTTTCCTGAGCCTCAGTGAGCTGCGCCTGGGCTTGAGCAACGGTCGCCATCGCGTCGGCAATCGCAGCCTGCTGCTGCGCCAGTTGCATGTTCACACCGTCTACGCGGCGCTTGGCGCCAGCCACAGCAGCCGCCTGTTGGTCGGCTGTGGACACTGCCTGTTTTCCTTGACGCTCGGATACGGCTCCCGATTGCGCCAGGCGCGTGTATGCCTCTTTGTCGAAGGCGGCAATGTCGTGGGCGGCTTCTTGCTGCGCAACGTTCGCCTCTTCCTGCCGCAACTGTTCATTCAGGACGGCAATCTGATCTCGCGCGGACCTGGCCTTGGCTTGCGCTTGCTGAACTTCGGCTTGCGCTTGCTCTATGCGTGCCCTCAATTGCTCGTCGTCGAGCACGGCGATGATGTCTCCAGTGGATACAAGGTCTCCCTCGCGCACTCGGATTTCGAGAATACGGCCGCTCGTCTTGGGGGACACAGCCGAGTCGTCCCCTTCGATTCGACCGCTGAGCGGCAGGATGTTTGGCGACATCGGCGGCGTGTAGAAGAACACTCTCCAAATACCAAATCCGACGGCCGCGAGGATCAGAATGACAACCAAGGGAACAATGATTCGACGGGCCATCGAGCGGGGCGGCTTCGCATCGGCAGGCGCCGGTTTTGGTTTTGCTTGATCTGGCTGCGCCGCGGCAGTGGCAGACTGCGAGTTTGGTTGCGGTGGCTTCTTTGGCGCAGACTGCTGGTTTGGCTCGGGTGGCTGCCCTGCCACCGGAGCCGGTTGCGGCTTTGTTTGGGCTGGCTGCGCATTAGAACCATTACTTGCCAAAGCCGTAATCGCTGCATCAAAAGTCTTGACTTCTTTCTGTGCCCGTTCCCGCTCTTGTTTCAGTTGCTCGACTATTTCAGACACTTTCCCTACTGCAGGCGCGGGTTGTGGGTTTGGTCGGGGTGGCTGCGGTCCCACAGTTGCAGGTTGCGGTTGGTCCTGCTTTAGAAGCTCTTGAGGCTCTTCGATTGCCTGTTTTTCGGTCACTTGTTACCTCGGTTTGTCTTGCACGGTAGCTTGCCGACACCAGAAGTTTCTTGTCGAAGATATGCCAGCGAAAAGTCCCCAATATGCTTAGCGATCCGGTCCACCTGCTCCGGTGTCATTTCTAACTCCGGCCAAAGTTGCTTCAGTAGAGGACCGGCCAGAACATAAACAAGAATTTGTCCCATGACGCTGTGTGCGCACAGACGGGTCTTCTCATGCTTGGGAGGCAAATCGATGATGCCTCCGATCAGTTCGAGCAGTCGCTTGTAGATCGGCCGGGACACTTCGTTGACGACTCTCGACAGAGCCGGCGTGGGCTGCACAAGTTCGTGCACCATGATTCGAAAGTGCCAGTCCGGCAAATTTGGCTTGGCGACGCTTTGTAGGCGAGCTCCGATGACCGCCCGCAAGATATCCTCTAGAGGTGCATTCCGATCAAGTGCACTGTTGATTGCATCCACCCGAGCCGCCCTCACCGATTGCTGCAACACTTCGGTATACAGACCTAATTTGTCGCCGAAGTGATAGTTGACCGCCGCGATGTTGGCACCCGAGCGCTTGACGATTTCCCGCACCGTGGTCGCTTGATAGCCGTGCTCGGCGAAGACATGACCGGCGGCTTCAACCAGCTTCTCGCGTGTTGAAGCTGTAGCACTGGGCGCCGCCACCCGATGCGTCTGTCTTCGAATTTGTTTCGACGGGAGCATTAAACAACAGTCTTAAACAACAGTCTTAAACATGGGTTTTAAATCTTACCGAAGCTATCCTGTCAGATTCGTTGTACGAAAGATGTTCACTGTTGCTCATAGTTGGCCGAAGGGAATACGAATGTGTGGCGTGTTTCCTCTTTGGGGTCGTTATCGGAGACTGTGTGCCTGCCAGGCAGTCGGAAATCGAACTATTCTCTGGGAACGCTCGTCAGGAAATCAATGGCGGCCGATTTTTCGCGTGCTTTTTTGGCATTTCTGGCCCCTCGTTACCGTTGAACGTGGGCTCTTGACAAACGCGTCGAAATGACGGATAAAAGAGCGGTCGTTCGTTTGGTTATAACAGAACGAGTGATCGTTTTGTTGTCTGACTGGGGGGGGGGATGCCCGCCGTGAACGTACGCGACGCCGAACGCGCTAAGAAGAAGATCGAGGCGGCGGCCCTGAAGATATTTATTCATCAGGGCTATCACGGCACTTCGATGCGCGATATCGCCCGCGCCTCGGGCTATTCGATCGGTAACATCTACAACCATTACAAGACCAAGGAAGACATCTACGTCAGTCTGATCAAGTGCTTTGAGACTCGCATGGCAGAGAAGCGCAGCGAGTTCATGGCCGGACTGGGCGACGTTTTTGACCCTTCGGAACTGGAACGGTTGGCTTGGTCGGTACACGACATCGTATTCAGCATGCCCGACTACTGGCGGTTGATGTACATCGACGTAGTCGAGTTCCGCAACCGGCACTTTGCTGGAACGTTTCACCAGTTTGCAAGAAAAGTAGAGGCCGCCCTCGGTGAGCGCCTGCAATCGTCGACGCGTCGCGGAACCTGGAGCGGGGTTGATCCGGCGCTCGCAATCACCTCGATTTATCTGCAGTTTTTCAATTACTTCTTGCTGCAGAAAGTCTTCAACGTGAAGGAACCGCTTGGAACTTCCGATCGGGAAGCTATTTCCCAGATCATTCAGATGATGACCGGAGGCCTCTGGCATGATCGTCCCCGAGGGAAGCGGTAGAAGTGCAAGGTGCCGGACGGGATATTTCTTGGGCTTGCGGAATCGATAGTTGGGCTGGCAGCAGAGATTTCACCAGGTAACTGCCCTGCCCTGCGGCAGGCAGAAAAGTGAAACCCAAGCAGTGCAGGAGGATGCTATGCGGATACATGGATTGATCGCGATGTTAATCGTTGTCGGCGCCGTTTTCGCTGTCAGTGCGCACGGACAGACCGCCACTACCGGACAGATCGTGGGCCTGGTGACCGATCCCAGCGGGGCCCTCGTGGCGGGTGCAAGAGTGACGCTCACGAGCGATGCCGGCGTGCATCGCGAAGTCATGTCAGGCACCAACGGCCGGTATACGATCCCGCTGCTCGACCCCGGCAACTATCGACTCGAAGTGGACCAGAGCGGATTCGCATCGGCCAAGCTGGAAGGTGTCGTCGTCAGGATTACCGAAACCGCGGTCGTCGATGTCGCCCTCAAGGTGGCCGGCGCCCCGACCACAGTTTCGGTCACCGGAGAGTCTCCGCTGGTGCAGACGGAAAGCTCCGGTCGGGGAAGCGTTATCGACGAGCAACAAATACGCGACCTGCCCCTGCCGACGAATAATTTCCAGCAGTTGTTGACGCTGACGGCGGGGACCTCCGGTTCTTTAACGAATTCCTCGGATCTGGGGCGCGGCGACGTGGAGGTAAACGTCAACGGCCAGCGCGCGCTCTCGAACGATCTGGTCATCAACGGCATCGATGCGAACTCCATTGGCACCGGCGAAAGCCCGAATCTGGCCGTTCCCGCGATCGATTCGCTCCAGGAATTCATCGTGCAGACGAGCATGTACGACGCCTCGGCCGGCCGCAACTCCGGCGGCAACATGGCGGCGGTCACCAAGTCCGGGACGAACCGCTTCCATGGCGACGTGTATGAGTTCCTCCGCAATACGGCATTGGACGCCAACAACTTCTTTCTGAATGGAGAAGAAGGAGTGGTCACGCCGCGGCCGGCGTACAGGCGCAACCAGTTTGGCGCCACCTTTGGCGGCCCGCTCATCAAGGATCGCGCGTGGTTCTTTATTTCCTATCAGGGCACGCGTGAAACCAACGGCACCTCGTTGACGAACTCGCTCTCTACGGTTTTCCTGCCCCCGTTTCTAGGACCGCAGCGCGATCTCACACACCTGGAAGCGCTTTCGTTGTGTTATGGCCTGGGTGGGCTTGTCGATCCGGGCACGGCCTACCTGGCCCTGAATCAGACGCTGCCCAACGGCCAATACATGATTCCTTCGGCACCGGGCGTTACCACTACGGGCAACTGTACTACGCCCGGACAGGCGGTGACAGCATCCCCTGTCCTGGAAACGATTCCTTCCACCTCGACCTACAAAGAGGATCAGTTCAACACCAATTTGGACATTAAACTGAACAATGCGAACCGATTCTTCGCCAAATATTTCCAGTCGCTCAACCGCGAGAATCAGGCTCTCTACGACCAGTTTGGCGACGGCAACGCATACCAGGCGCCGGGATGGCAGACGGAGGAAGACACCGCGCAGCGCGTGCTTGCCTTCGGTGTGTCGTCCGTGATCTCAAACCACATGGTGAATGAAGTCCGCTTCGGTTGGAGCGCCATTTACGGTCCTGGCACGCCATCGCAACCGGTCAGCGCAGCCGACCTGGGCATTAGCTCTCCGTTAGGCAGCCTGTTCCCGGGAATGCCGACCATGGTTTTTGCGAATATGTTCACTCTGGGGCCGTCTCCTTTTGGCATCACGTATGCGGCCACCAACATGTACAGCGCCGGCGACACCATGACTTGGACGAAGGGTCGACACACCATGAAGTTCGGCGGCGAATATAAGCGGGAGGAACTGGACGCACCCTATTTCGACGTATTCCCCAACGGCGAAATTGCGTATGCGGGATTCATCAACGGCAACCCGTTCGCGGATTTTCTAGCCGGGATGGCTAGCGTTTCCGTGATCGGTTCGGGCACCAACAGCCTCCACAACCGCGCCAACGATTTCTCCGCTTTCTTCCAGGACGATTGGAAAGTCGCCTCGCGCCTTACCGTCAATCTGGGACTGCGCTACGACTACTTTGGGCCCACCACCGAGACCCAGGGCCACTTTGTGGGTTTTGATCCGTCGCAGGCTGTGACTACGCCCCTCCCGTTCACGGGATGTCCGGTCACTTGCGGCGTAGCGGTCACTGGCGGGTTCGTTCAGGCGGGCAACGGGAACCTGCCGGTCCCCACCGGCAGCACTCCAGGATTCACAAAGGTGAGCGACGGCTTGGTGAATTCCAATTACAAGAACTTCGGGCCGAGAATTGGCTTCTCTTATCAGCTCACCGATACCGGCAAGATTGTTGTGCGCGGAGGCTATGGCATCTTCTTCGATCGGCCCAACATGCGGTTGTATAACAGCCAGTTGTTCAATATGCCCTACGAAATGATAGCCACGGCTCTTGCCACTTCGAACGAAAATCCCTTCGTGCAAGTCCCGCTGCCCAGCGCCTTCCCGCTGAGTCTCAGCAATACGAGTATCTTCCCGTTTGGGGGATATCCGGCGGTGCTGCCGGTGACCGCCTACGGTTCGACCACGCCGACGCCAACCATAGTTCCGGCCACTGGCCTTTATCCCGACATCCATGACTGGAGCATCCCCTACACACAAACATTCAACCTAGGGGTACAAAACAGTTTCGCCAATAACTGGATGCTGGACTTGGGTTATGTCGGCTCAGTGGGACGCAAGTTTCCACGCTTGTTCTCGTTCAATCAGGCGTTTGGTCCCTCGTTCGCGGGCGTGCCCGCGCTTGGGAATCTGGGCGGACCGCTCTTCCCTGCTTTCGGCGATTTGCCTGCCCCTGGATTGGGCAGTTACCTGATGGAGAGCAACTCCAACTCCAATTACAACTCTCTCCAGGCAACGGTCACCAAACGCTTCTCCTATGGCCTGCAGATGTTGCTCAGCTACACGTGGTCCCACTCGATGGACGACTACTCCGCCACCCCCGTCAGCGACATCACGCTGCTCCCGGGTGACATGGTGAATCAAGCACACAACTATGGTCCCTCGGATTTCGACCGGCGGCAGCGTTTCGTCGGGAGTTTCCTGTATAACCTGCCAGGCGCTTACCATGGCGGCTCAGGGTTCGCAAAGGGTCTGGTGAACTCGTGGAGCGTGTCCGGAATCGTCACCCTGCAGTCCGGCGTTCCGTTCTCGATCCTGGGCTCGGATTCTTTGTTTGCGGTTACCCAAGGCGACCTGGCCACCGGTCGGACGGTGCAATCAGCAATTAAGAGTGGCAACGTTGTCGACCGACTCAACGCCTATTTCGATACGTCCGCGTTTGTTGCTCCTACCGCCGACACCACGGATTTCGGCACCCTAGGAAGGAACATCATTCGGGGACCGAAGCAAATCAACACGGATTTTTCGATTTTCAAGGCGTTCCCGGTCACCGAAGCCCAGAAGTTAGAGTTCCGCGCCGAATTCTTCAACTTGTTCAACAACGTGAATTTTGCTAACCCTGTGAGCGTAGTTACCTCGGGAAATTTTGGGCAGATCGCACAAACCACCACCGGGCCCAGAGTCCTCCAATTCGCATTGAAGTATAACTTCTAGCCGCCATCGAGGACGGGCACGTCGCGTGCGTGCCCGCTCTCACAACAGTACGACTAAAGGTGTGCATCCAATGAACCCCAGTGGCTTGCGGGAGAAAGTAGTGATCATTACTGGCGCTGCGGCAGGGATTGGCCGCGCCACGGCAAAGCGGTTTGCGAGCGAAGGTTGCCGCGTGGTGGCTTGGGATGTCAACGATGCTGCCCAGTCGGAGGTGATCCGCGAATTGGAAGCCGCTGGCGGGCAAGTGCTATTTCGCATCACTGACGTCACCAATGCGCAGGATGTAGACGATGGCGTCGGCAAGATCATCCGCCAGTGGGGCCGAGTCGATATCCTGGTCAATAACGCGGGCATTACCCGCGACGCGCAATTGATCAAATGGAAGGATGGCGCCGTGGCCGGCACGATGACCGACCAGGCCTTTGACGCCGTGATCTCAGTGAACCTGAAAGGCGTCTTTGTCTGCACGCGCGCAGTGGTTCCACATATGATCCGCAGCGGAGGAGGCGTTATTCTCAATGCTTCGTCCGTGGTGGGGCTCTACGGCAACTTCGGCCAGACGAACTATTCTGCCACCAAGGCGGGCGTGATTGCCTTTGCTCAGACGTGGTCCCGGGAACTGGCAAGATACAATATCCGCGTGAATGCCGTCGCCCCCGGATTCATCGCCACCGAGATGGTGCAGAAGATGCCGGAGAAGGTCATCCAGTCCATGGTTTCGCATACGCCTCTGGGGCGAATGGGAACCCCTGAGGACGTGGCGGAAGCCTATCTTTGGTTGGCCTCTGATGCGGCATCGTTCATTACCGGCACGGTGCTTTCCGTAGATGGCGGATTGGTGCTGGGGACCTGAGACGATATTTCTGAGGGTGCAGTCATGATGCGCTACGCGACGATTGTTTCTACCGGCCGCTTCGTGCCGGAAATCGAAGTCACCAATGACATGTTGCGGGAACGGTTCAAGCACCTACCGGACTTCGTCGATAAGATGGAAGCCTCCAGCGGCATAAAAACGCGCTGGCATGCGCCCGAAAACTGGGCGACCAGCGATGTCGCCCTGCCCGCCGCCAAACTTGCCCTGGAGCGAGCCGGTAAGAAACCCGAAGATGTCGATCTGATCATCCTCGGCACCGATTCTCCCGATTACATAACGCCCGCGACCTCGGTCGTGCTGCAGTATAAGCTGGGCGCCAAGAATGCCGGCACGTTTGACATCGGCTGCGCCTGTGCTTCGTTTCCCACAGGCCTTTCCGCGGCCGCAGGAATCATCGCCGCGAACCCGGGGATCAAAACGGTGCTCGTCGTGGGCGTCTATCTCATGCATAAACTCACCTCGCCAGCCGATCCCATGATCTTCTTCTACGGCGACGGCGCAGGCGCGGCTGTGCTCGAACCGGCGGATTCACCGGGATTTATCACCTCGACCTTCCGCGCCGACGGTTCCTATCACGACTATTGGGGAATCTATTCCGGTGGGACCTTCGAACCCGCGACCGAAGCATCCGTAAAAGGCGGGCGCACTGCGTGCACCATCAAGAACCGCTATCCTCCCGAGTTGAACGAGGAGACGTGGCCGATCATTGTCCAACGGCTCGCCAAGGACGGTGGTTTTAATCTGCGCGACGTCGACTGCTTCATCTTCACCCAGGTGCGTAAGCCGACGATTGAACGAGTCATGGAACGTCTCGGCGTGCCGGCGCAACGCGCGCATACCATCATGGAACAGTATGGCTACACCGGTTCCGCTTGCGTCGCCATGGCGCTCGACAGCGCGATCGAGCAGGGCAAAGTGAGGTCCGGCAATCTGGTCGTGCTGGTCGGCTCCGGTGTCGGCTACAACCAGGCAGGATGCGCGTTTCGCATGCCGTAGGTTGGAGACGTCGTGGGCGTAACTGGGGGCTGAGTTCCGTTCAAGGAGAGATGTTTGCCGGTTCTCATGCAGATCGCGCTGTTGCCGGTCGCTGTCGCGCTTCTGGTAGTCCTCGCCATCTGCATTTGGTTTTTCCGCCATCCAATTGCAGTCACCGTCTGGGTGCGGCGAAAGCGGCTGCAGCGGGCCGGCTTTGCGAACACAACTGTCCAGACTTCCTTCGGCTCCCAGATCGTGTGGCATGGTGGCAGCGGTCCATTACTGGTTCTCCTGCATGGAGCTGGAGACCAGGCTGGAACATGGCACAGGATCGCACCGGAACTGGCCCAGAAGTATTCGCTGGTTATGCCCGATTTGGCTGGACACGGCCAAAGCGCACCCCCGACGGGGCCGCTGAGCATTGGAACGATTCTGGCTGCGCTTGAGGAAGTTTTGGACTTACCTCCATGGAAGTCGCAGAGCATGACTCTGACGGGAAATTCACTGGGTGCATGGATCGCCATGCTCTATGCGCGCAAACATCCCGCACGAGTTTCACGGTTGTTGCTCATCGACGGCGGCGCCCTGAAGTTCGAGCAGAATGAGATCACGCTAACGCCGAAGAACCGGGAAGAAGCGCGACGCGCGTTTGATGCGATTCTCGATCCTGCTAGCCCGCGTCCCCCGGCATTTGTTCTCGATGACTTGATCCGCGTCACGAACCACGGCCCCATGGCACGGCTGATGGCGACCGTGGCGGAGACGTCCAACTATGTTCTTGACGGCAAGCTCGAGGACTTTCCCGTACCTGTAGACATCATCTGGGGGGCATCCGACCGACTGGTTCCTATGAGCTACGCGCGCACGATGGCAGCACAACTGCCAGCCGCGCGATTGACTGTAATCGAGCGCTGCGGACACGGACCGCAACTCGAATGCCCGGTGAAGCTGATCGAGGCGCTAATCTCTGTTCTCGCGGCACAGCCACCGCAAGCGAAAGGTTTTGTCTCAAAGAAACCAACGAATGCCGATTCGCAACCCGGCTGACGTCAAGCCGATTCATGAGAGATTGCCGTGATGACTGGAGATATTCTGGGACACCGTGCCCGTCTCAGTCCCGACGCGATTGCGCTGATCCACGTTCCTACGGGCCGGCAGTTTACCTACGCCGAACTGAACCGACGGGCGTTGCAGTGCGCGCGGGTCTGGACCGACCTCTGCGCTCTGGCCCCAGGGGACCGCCTCTGTATCCTGTCCGAGAACCGGGTTGAGTATGTTGATGCGTTCTGGGCGGCGGGCAAATCCGGCGTCATCCTCGTCCCGCTCGGGACACGCAGCACGGCCCACGAGTTGCAACAGATCCTCGCCGATTGCGGACCGCGCTGCCTCATGTATTCCGCACGATACGAGAAACTTGCGTACGAACTCCAGCAACTCGTTCGGTTCGAGCGCTCCATCCATCTTGACGCCGAAAACGACTCCCCGAATGCGCTGAGCTATGCCCAGGCCGTTCATCGGGTTTGCCCAGATCCACTCTCCGAGCGGTTACAGCCCGAGGACATTTTCTGCCTGCTCTACACCAGCGGCACCACGGGACGACCAAAAGGTGTAATGATTCCGCACCGGCAGATTGCATTTAACGCTTGCACTACGGTCCTCTCCTGGCAACTGCGGCCGACGGACCGGGTTCAAGTCTACACGCCCATGTATCACGCGGGTGGTCTCACGGTTTTCCTGACCCCGCTGTTCGCGATCGGGGGCAGTATCGTTTTGCATGACGGCTTCGACATCGCTGAAATCTCGCACGCTTTCCGGGACCACGAGTGCACCCTCCTTTTCGGTGTACCAACGACTTTCAAGATGCTGTTCGATTCGCAGGAATTCGCACTGCTTGATTTCAGGCATCTACGCTGGGCTGCCAGCGGAGGCGCTCCGCTTCCGCTGCAGCTTCTTCGCGCTTACCAGGAGCGCGGAGTGACGTTTCGCCAAGGCTATGGTCTGACCGAGGTTGGCGTGAACTGCTTCGCCATGAGCGACGAGGACTCTGAGCGTAAGGCTGGTTCGATTGGCCGGCCAATGATGTTTACGGAAGCAAAGCTGGCCGATCCCGCGGGCAATTCGGTCAGTGCGAATGAAGTCGGTGAACTCTGCCTCCGCGGCCCGCATGTTTGCAGCGGCTATTGGAACAATCCCGCTGCCACCGCTCAGGTGCTCGACGCAGATGGATGGTTCCACACCGGTGACCTGGCGCGCTGCGACGAAGATGGCTTCTTTTATATTGCAGGCCGTTCCAAAGACATGATCATCAGCGGAGGCGTCAACATCTATCCTGCGGAAATCGAGAAGGAACTGCTTGATCACCCGGCCATCGCCGAGGTCTCCGTCATTGGCATAGCAGACAAGAAGTGGGGCGAGGTTCCAGTTGCCGTCGTTGCGCTGAAATCCGGTGCAAGCGCTAACGCTCTCGAACTCGTCGAATTTCTCCGTCCCAAAATCAACAAGATCAAACTGCCCCGGCAAGTGATTTTCATCGAAGCCCTACCCCACAATGCTTACGGCAAGGTCCTCAAGCTTGAACTACAGCAGAGATTACGGACTCTCCAGGAAGACGCTGAAGGGGAGCGCGATACTCTTACGCCGGGGCTGAAAATCATCGTCAAGAAGTGCTGAAGATCAATCGCTCGCCGGGACAAAGGTGTGTCCGCTCAAATCTCCGGGGGAAAGTTCGTCCACATAGCACCAGACCCATGTTTCTCCCGGCTCAATGGAGCGCATCAGGGGGTGTTTCGTACGATGGAAGTGCTTGGTTGCGTGCTTGTTCTTCGAAGAATCGCAGCAACCAACGTTCCCGCACTCCAGGCACAACCTCAAATGCACCCACGTGTCACCCTTTTTCACGCATTCTTCACAGACGCGCTTTGCGGTGCTGGTAATCCTGATCTGGTCGAGATGTGTACATTGCGGCATTATGTTTCTCCTATGTTTCGGCGAGAGCCCGGTGCACGAGGTGAACGCAAATCGCTCCTTCTCCCACAGCCGAGGCCACGCGCTTCACGTTGCCTGATCGAACATCACCCACCGCAAATACGCCCGGAAGACTGGTCTCCAGCATCTGGGGAGGCCGCGAAAGCGGCCAAGCGGTTGACGCGCTGGCGCCGGCGAGCCCATCCAGATCTCGTCCCGTAAGGATGAAGCCTTTGTCATCCATGGCGACACAACCGCGCAGCCATGTGGTTCGAGGGGATGCCCCTGCCATCATGAATACGTGGTGGATCTGGTGAGTTGAGGTCTGCCCCGTGCTCTTGTCGAGCCAGTCGACGCGCTCCAAATGGGTGTGGCCGTCCATGCTCACAATTTCGGTATTGAAATGCAGCTCGATTGCCGGATTCTCCGAGATCCGCTGGATCAAGTAACGGGACATCGTCTCCGCCAGTCCTCCGGAGCGCACCAGCATGTAGACCTTGTGCGCCGTTTGCGACAGAAAGACAGCAGCTTGACCGGCGGAGTTCCCGCCGCCGACTACGATCACGTCTTCATCTCCGCACAACTGCGACTCGATGTAGGTGGCACCGTAGTACACACCCTGACCCTCAAACCTCTTCAGATTGGCAATCGCAGGCTTGTTGTACTGCGCTCCGGTGGCAATGACGATGGCTCGCGCTGAGAGCGCGCTGCCATCGTCCAGAACCAGCTTGTAGGGGCGGCGATCGCAGTTCAGCTTTACCACGCTGTGCGCGACCATCATCTTCGCGCCAAACTTCTGCGCTTGCGTCAGCGCTCGCGACGCCAGTTCCTGTCCAGAGACGCCGGTCGGGAAACCGAGATAATTCTCTATTTTGGAACTGGATCCGGCCTGCCCGCCGGGAGCCTCGGCCTCAATT
This sequence comes from Acidobacteriaceae bacterium, assembly GCA_003162935.1. Lineage (GTDB taxonomy): Bacteria > Acidobacteriota > Terriglobia > Terriglobales > Acidobacteriaceae > Acidiflorens. The sequence goes on along the minus strand of PLUW01000051.1, from coordinate 17,396 downwards.
AAAAGAGAATTCAAGCCTTCCGAGGCAGCGTACACCGCCGCTCCCAATCCAGCGGGCCCGGCGCCCACGATGATCACATCTCGTACGGTTGTGCTGTCAATGCCGGCGTTGAGCCCGATGCATTCTGCAAGCTGTTGGACCGTGGGGTTGCGCAGTGCGCCCCCGGTATGGCAAATGACAATGGGAACGTCTTCCAGTTTGACCGCAAAACGATCCAGCAACTCCTGCGAGGTCTTGTCGCTGTCAAGATCTACATAGGTGTAAGGGTAGCCATTGCGTCCAAGAAACTCGCGCAAGCGAAGCGTGGCCGCAGAGTGCCGCGACCCCATCAAGATCAAGTTCCCCAAGTGATTCGAGATGAGAGCGAGACGGCGCAGAATGAACGCGCGCAGAATGACCTCGCTCAGTTCTGCATCTCGCGCGATGAGGGAGGTCAGACCGTCCGGGTTCAGCTCAAGAAACTCGCCCGGTTCCGATGCCCTTCCGAGCACCAGGCAGCGCTGCCCGGAGATCATGCTGATTTCACCGGTAAATGAGCCGGCTCGGTGCGTGGTTACGAGGCGCTCACCGTTCAGGCCCGGCTGCACAATTTCCATGGTTCCGGAAAGCAAAACAAAGAACGGAACTCCAGTATCGCCCGGGCGGAACAGGATTTCTCCCGCTTCGACTCTTCGCAGCTTGCTGCCAGAACGGATGCGTTCGATCTGCGCTGGCGTCAGGTCCGGGAACATCTGTGTACCGGCATCGAGCACGCTAGGTGTGGGCCCTGAAGACATAGTCCCCTTCAAAAACAAAAATCATAAGCTCCGACTTAGGCAGGCGCCCTTCCGGCTTCAGGCGGCAACGGCAGGCATCTGGCACAGCCGTTCTACTCCGCAATGAGCAGGTTCTCCGCGAATGACCACTCCTCATCAACCCACTGCGCCTGGCACCGGAACCCGGCTTCGCGCGCCATCTGGACAATCTCGTTGGCCGAATACTTGTGGCTGCTCTCGGTCCAGATCGTCTCGCCTTCCATGAACTCGGCGTCGAGCGCGGCCGCTGCGATGTATACCCTCTGCCGGCGATTCGAGCGCAGATGCATCTCCACGCTCCGGGCATCGTGATTGATCCTCGCTACGTGCGAGAATTGTCTCAGGTCAAAGTCCGCGTCAAGTTCGCGATTGATGCGCCCGAGCAGGTTGAGATTAAAAGCGGCCGTCACTCCGAGTGCATCATCGTAAGCTGCGAGCAATTGAGCGCTGGGCTTCTCCAGGTCCGTCCCCAACAACAGTGAGTCACCGGCCCGCAGGATCCGGCGTATCTTTGCCAGGAATTCCATACCCGCGGGACGATCGAAGTTCCCAATCGTACTTCCCAAAAACAATACAAACAGATTTTGGACGCCTTTCCGGCGCGCTGCTACCTCGAGCAAACCGGCCAGGTATTCCCGCTCCAGGCCGACAATGCTAATGGAATCAATATCACTGAGTTCCCGTTCACACTGGGCGAGAGCCCAAGGGGATATTTCGACGGGATAGTACGACGTACGTTGTTTACGGCAGAGCGCTTCGAGCAACCAGCGGGTCTTCTTGCCACTACCGCTGCCCAACTCAGCGACGGCTACCGGAGTAGCCAGGCTATCGACAATCTCACTCGCATGTCGCCGCAATAGACGCTCATCGGCGCGCGTCAGGCCGTATTCGGGCAGACGGCTGATTACCTCAAAGAGCGCGGAGCCAACGTCGTCGTAAAGGTACTTGGAGGGGAGTGTCTTCTGTCCTGGCTGGGTGAGTCCGGCATAAACGTCGGAGGCGAAGTCGTAAGTGGCGTTGCCGGCGATTGCACGAACAAGCATTTTCCAGCTCCCGAGTCAGCGGTATACGCAGCGGAATCCCGTGTACACGTATTGATAGTGCGCCTGAAACCAGTTGCGAAAAGTGGGCCGGAGCATACATGCGGCGGTGCGCGCCGAGCCCCCTTTCATCACGAAGTGCTTACCGTCGAAGAAATCTGCCGAATAACCTGGGTAAAACGAGAACGGAATAAAACCGTCAAACGCGCCAAATGGCGTAGAAGTCCATTCCCAACCGTTGCCTAGCATGCCGTGGAGGCCGAACGCGCTCCGGCCCTCGGGAAGCTCGTTCGCAGGCACCGGATCCCAGCGCTGCAAATCGAAATTTCCGAGCCTGTCATTTGGCGGTTCATTCCCCCATGGATAGGTTCTTTCGCTGTCACTCGGGTTCCCGTATGCCGCACGATGCCATTCCGCTTCAGTGGGGAGCGACTTTCGCGCCCACCGTGCATACGCGCCCGCTTCCGCATGGCTTACATAGACCGGCCAGTCGAGCGGAAGCGGCATTTCTGCGAACATCGTCCGGTAAAACCAGTGGTCGCCTGCCTTCCTCCAGAACACTGGATGGGAGATCCCGTGGGCGGTTTTCCAGTTCCAATCGTTGTCAGTCCAGAAACTGCGCGTCTCATAGCCTCCGGCGAGGATAAAGTCGAGATACTGCCCGTTCGTCACTTTGTACTGATCGACAGCAAATGCAGGGACATCCACGGCATGCGCTTCGTACTCATTGTCCCAGCCAAAGGTTTCCTGGGAGCGGCGAAGGCCGAGCGTCGCAACACCGGCAGGGATTTCAATCATCCGGGGAATCAGCGGAGCGGTATCGAGATTCTTTGAACCTGTTTGCCGCACCTTCTTGTCGAGTGGCAATTGATGCAGCATGTAGGCCAGAGTCTCGACGTGCATCAGGCGATGCTCAATCGCTACGTGGAGCAAAGCGTCCATCTCGACGCCGTCCAACTGAACCGAGTGCTGTTCGAGTGTTCCGTTGTCGAGCTTCTTGTCCAGTTCAGCCCGGACAGTGGTCACGTAACTCCGCACCTCACTCAACGGGGGCCAGTCGGATGGCAGATCGCTAGGCAGCCCGCTACTAACCGGATCAATGCCAAAAGCAAACAACCGGTCCAATGCAGGATGAAAACCATCAACGCCGAACCCGTGCTTGCCCAGCAAGTTACAGTCGAATGCCTCCAGGTGTCCCACGTAGAAGATGATGCGATGACGCTCAGGAATCGGCCGTTCATAGAGGGATTCGGTGCGAACCAGGCGGAATAGTTCGTCGCTTTGCCGGCGGGCGTCAAAAACCCGATCGAGCATCCTCCGACGAATCGCGACGCCATTTTCCGTGGCAAGCATTCGGTTCTCCTCTGAACTCAAGTACCGGCTTCAGTTTGGATGACACGACGTGGAGCCTGGTTGCAGCGAAATAGCGCTCTCTTTTGCCAGTCAATCTGCCTGTCGATCATCTGTTTGCGGGCCGGCATCGGAACAATGTTGTTCGATCCGTCGAGGAACTTCGCCTCCGGCTAAGTCGGGCCGTCGGAATCGTGCGCATCTGCTAGAAATCCTCGGGCAGATTTCCGCCATCACCAATCGAACAGATGGATGACGAACAGAATTACAGTCGCCGCCAGAGGGAGCAGCAGCCCGGCGCGCAGACTCCCAGTGGCGTGCGAGATCACACCCACCATCCACGGAAGAACGGCCGGTCCCACCGCTGCCAGCGAAAACATGATCGCGCCAATGCTGCGGGCGGCGACGCCGAAGCGCTGCGAAAGCCGCGCCACGGTGATCGGATACAGCGTCGCAAAACTTAGCCCCGTAATCAGCGCTCCGCCAATCACGCCCAGCAATGACGGAGCCCAGAGCATCAGCCCGATGCCCGCCGCTCCCGCCGCACAGCCCGCCCGCAAAACGCGGCGCTCGGAAGCGTGACGCAGAAACGCGGTTCCCAGCGCCCGCCCCACCGTCAAAGCCGACCAGAAGAACGCCGGCATCATCGACGCCATCGCCGCCCCGCGCGCTCCCAGCCGCGAAACATAGGAGCCGATCCATCCGCCCACCGCCGTTTCCGCTCCCGGATACAAGAAGAACACGGCCGCAAAAAGCCAAATCGCCGGACTCCTCGCCATCTCGCGCCAGGAAGCCGATTGTGCCGTGGAAGTTTCCGCCGGAGGAAACGGTAGATTGCGCATCGCCAGCGCCAGCAATACCAGGAGCAGCGCCACCGCGCCGAGAAAGAACGGCAGTACCTTGTGCGCCGCCGTCCACGCCACCATCAGCGAACACAACACCGCTCCCACACCCCAGAAAACGTTGAGCAGGCTCACCGCACTTGTTCTCGAACTGCCGCTCGAAGTCAGCCCCGAGCCCGCGCTGATTTCCGCAATCAGCAAACTGTCGGTCGGGATGATCAGCCCCAGTCCCAGACCGTATGCCGCCACCGAGGCCAGTCCTAGCCAGCGCGATCCCATATAAAGCGTGGCGACGCCACCCGCCATCAACAGCAGCCCCAACAGAAATGCTGGACGGAACCCCAGCCGCGACAACAGAACACCCGACAGCTGCACTCCCACAACCGACGCCAGAAACTGCACCAGAAACAGATTGCCGGCCTGGGTGTCATTCAATGCCCAGCGGACAATCAGAATAGGCAGCATCGGTCCCAGCAGAGTCGTTAGAATGCCGGTGGGTAAAAAGGCAATCTGGCCGGCGATCACCAGCTTCCGGTTCGACGACGACCGCAAAAGCTCCGCTTGAGTGCCGGTCATGCGAAAGAGGAGGTCCCCAATCTAAACGTCAGGATCTTTTCAGCATAACGCAGCACATGCAGTTTTCTAACGACGAGAGAGAGAATCGCGCGATCTTACGTACTGGTGGTCGCGGGGAATCGTCTCCTGCCGATTTTTTTCTCGAACGACACCGGCTGGATTGGTTGAGGATCAGGACGACTGAAATGCTTGCACGCAACCGGCAAACTCTCTTTATCTGTACCGTGGTAAACTGGAGATCCGCACGCCGGAGAGGTGGCCGAGAGGCTGAAGGCGGCGGTTTGCTAAACCGTTATACGGGCTAACACCTGTATCGAGGGTTCGAATCCCTCCCTCTCCGCCAGGTTTTCAATCACTTACAGACCCGCACATGCCATGTCACATGCCGCTGAGTGCGAGTCCTGCTATTTTCCCGCTCGCGACGGCCATGTCCGCCTTTGCCGCAGCTCCATAAACATTCATCGTCGTTCTGATGTCCGCATGGCGCATGAGCTCTTGCAGTACGCCAAGCGGAGTACCGACCGCATCCAACCATGACCGGCTTGCAAACATCCAATCATCCGGCCCGGAGAACTGAGTCAACTTTTTCCAGTCTTTCAATCCTTCGAGCATCGCAGCGTCGATGTGCATTGCGCGGTTTGACTCCGGCGTCTTCACGGCATCGACTGCCTGATGCACAATGGCGCGTTCAACATTCAGCGTGCCGTTCAGACAATCGACATCTCTTCGTGCATGGAGTCATGCACTGTTGGTGCGTTCTTGAGCCATGACGAGGGACAGAATAAAACGATCACCCATCGATTCTCTGATTATGCTCGTCGGTAGGGTCCGAATCATGCCCGTCATGGTCGTCTCTGAACTGATTGCGCTTGCGATAGACAATGAAGATCATGCCCACCGACATGAGCGTGGGAGGGACGATGAGAATCAGAATTCCACTGCGCAAGGCTTGGATCATTCGAGTGCCGGCGGAAGCCGCTTGCGTATAACAGAGTGCGCAACTCTGAGAAAAGGCCGGGAGCGGCGCGGCGAGCAGGACTAGACCCACCAGCGCAACCGCAATCGCCGAGAACCGCCGGTCGATCTCTCGTTTTCCTCTTGCCTTTGCCCCTGACATTTATCCTCGAATTCGCCCTCTTACACAATACGTCAATGCGAAAATGGCGCGCCGGTCACCATCCGGTAGCTGTCTGTCCACCCATATTGCAATCCCAGCAGGACGGCAATCGTGAACACGGCAACAAACAGTAGAAAGCCACGCTTCTCCGTCCAAAGATGCATGAAGAACAATGCCGCCAGCCCCGCTTCGACGCAGGCGACCACCAACATACGCGTAAGCATTTGCGAAGCGTCAATGTTCTGATAGGCGATCACGAATTGCACACCCGCGAGAGCCAGCAGGCAAACATAGACGATCAAATCTTTTCCGATTCCGTTGTGTTCTTGCGCTGTTGTCATGGCACTCCGCTCCCAAGCTTTTCTGATCTAGTGTGCGAGGTTCAAAAGGTAGACCAACGGTACGACGAACATCCAAACCAAATCCACGAAATGCCAGTACAGGCCCAGCACCTCGATGTCATCCGCATTGTACCGGCCCCCTTTGTAGCGCACACCGACGACGAGGAGCGCGATGATGCCGCATGTAACGTGGGTGAGGTGCAAGCCGGTGATGCTGAAAAACGATGCCCCGAACAGCCCGGTTCCCCACGGATTCTTAAGCAGCGTCATGCCGTGATCGATGAGTTCCAGCCATTCGCGGATGTGCAGAAAAGCAAAAACAATACCAAGAGCTGCCGTAATCATGGTCCAGCGGAAGGCCGCGCCTTTGTCGCCCGCCCGCGCTGAGCGCAGGCCAATCAGCATGGTCAAACTGCTGGTCAGAAGGATAAACGTCATAATCGCGACGTTGGTGATGCTATGAAACGGTCTGGGCCAGTTGGGAGTGCCGTTGCGCAGGAATCCATAGACGACCAGGCATGCGGCAAACGTCATGGTGTCGGCGATAATGAACAGCCACATCGCAAACTTTTTGGTAGGAATCGAAAATGCCGGTCCCAGGGTCTGGGTGGTCGAGTGTCCTATGGTCAAATCCGCTTGGCTCACGGCGCCTCCTGATTCTTGTTAAGAAGTAGTTCCAAGTCCGTCACAGTTTCATCCACAGCAGCAAAAGAAGGTAAACCCATAGAAGACCCATGAAATGCCAATACCGCGCCGTTGCCACTAGCTGGTTTCTCCGCAGCGCCGATCGGTTCAGTTTGCGAATGACATAAAGAAGGCCGCCCAGTCCGCCGAGCACGTGGAGTGCATGCGTAACCGTCAGCAAATAGAAGAAAGAACTGCTGGGGTTGGTGGCTAGATAAAGCCCTTCCGCCCGCAACTGCGACCACGCCACGTACTGTCCAGCGACAAACAGCAGGCCGAGAAACAACGTAACGTACAACCAACGGGTTGGGTTCTCGACCTGAATCCCTCCACCCATAAACGTAGTGACTCTGCGTCGCGCGACTTCCAGGGTGAGGCTGCTGACAATAAGCACCAGCGTGTTGAAGTAGAGGATGGAAGGCAACGCAAACCCCTGCCAATCGAGCGACGATCCCTTGCGAACGATCAACGCGCTGCTAAATGCCGCAAACATCATGGTGACGGCAAAAAGTACCACCCAAATGGCGGTCGAAGAGGGCGGCGGCGAGTATTCGAGCGCCACGCGCACGTTACCGTCGGATGGACGTAGGTTCCCCCAGTCGCCATTGCCCGACTGCCTCTGGCGAGGCAAACGGCGCGGATCGATTTGCGGCGGTTCATGGACCGTAGTTGCCATAACCAACGACACTCCCCTCAGATACAGCACCCTCTGTGATCTACGTCCGCGACTTATCGTAGCGAGTTATTGCTCGTCGCTTTCCGTCTTTACCTGCTCGGGCGAAGTCTGCATCACGTAATCGCCGACCGAACTCTGGACACCGTATTGATATGGGTCGTGATAAACCACAGGGTGCTTACCGCCGAAATTGTCAAAAGGCGGCGGCGTGGCGGTGCTCCACTCCAATGAAGTGGCTTCCCAAGGGTTATCGTTCGGCGCCAGCTTGCCCCAGAACCGGCTGTGAATCAGGTTGTAGAGGAAGATCAACTGGGCCGCACCGGTGAGCAGCGCAGCGACGGTGATAAACCGATGCACCGGAATAAGCGGTTGCAGGAAGTCATCCACAAATGACGAGTAGCGGCGCACATTTCCGGCCAGTCCGAGGTAATGGAACGGCATAAAAATGCAGTACGCGCCCACGAAGCTTAGCCAGAAGTGAGCCTTGCCGAGCGTCTCGTTCATCATTCGCCCGGTCATCTTGGGAAACCAGAAATAAGTTCCCGCGAAGATGCCGAACATGGCCGCGACACCCATCACCATGTGGAAATGACCCACTACAAAGTAAGTGGCATGGAGCATGATATCGATGGACGGTTGCGCCAGGAAGAAGCCGCTCACGCCTCCAGCGACGAACATCGAAATGAATCCGAGCGAAAACAGCGACGCCGAATTGATGCGCAGCTTGGAGCCGTACAGGCTGAAGACCTGAACCAGAACGACGATGGTGGAGGGGATAGTAATGACCAGCGTTGGGAATGAAAACGCCAGTGAAGAGAAGGGATTCATCCCGCTGACAAACATATGATGCCCGTAGACCATGTAGCTGAGCACGGCGAGAGCTCCCATGGAATAGATCAGGGTGCGATGGCTCAACATCGGTTTACGCATGTTGGTAATCAGGATGTGGGAGACGATGCCGAGACCGGGCACGATGGCGATGTAGACTTCGGGATGTCCGAAAAACCAGAACAGGTGCTGCCACAGCAGGGTCGATCCGCCCGAGTGCGGCTGCACTTGATCGTTGATCACCAGATTCGATGCGACAAAAAAGCTGGTTCCGGCCACATGATCGAGAATGACGAGAATACAAGCCGGCATTAATACCGCGAAGGCCGTCAGGCCCATGCACGAAGTAATGAACCAAGCCCATGCGGTGAGCGGCAGTCGCATCAGGCTCATGCCCTTGACCCGCAGATCAAGCGTGGTGGTGATGAAATTCAATGAGCCCAACAACTGGCCAACGCAAAATAGGCCAATCGAGGTCGCCCAAAGCACCACACCCAAACCCTGCCCGGGACCGGCAACCGAACCCACCGCATTTAGCGGAGCATATTGGGTCCAGCCACCTAGCGTGGGTCCATCGCCGAGGATGAACGACGACATCAGGACCAGGAAAGCCACGAACGTGACCCAGAACGACATCATGTTAAAGTGCGGGAACGGCATGTCTTCCGCTCCCACCTGGATGGGCAGGAAGTAGTTTCCAAAAGCCGCAAACGGGGCCGTCGTGAGCACAAAGAAGACCATGATCGTGCCATGCATGGTCATCAATTGCAGGTAGTACTCCGGCGTCATCACCCCGCCCGGGGCGCCGGTCTTCGAAAGCAATTGGAGGCCGGGGATGGCGGTGTCGTTCCACGCCAAGTGGATTCGCATGAACCAGGACAGGAACATACCGACAAAAGCGGCGACGAGCGCCAAAGCGTAATACTGTTTGCCGATCACCTTATGGTCGAGGCTGAACACGTGCTTCCGGATGAAACTGGTCGGAGGAGCGTGGTGCGCAGCATGCGCCGCTACATCGTGCATATCCTAACCTCAAATGAGATGTCTGTATCCCCGCGCAGCCGCACGGACGGAAACAGCTACTGCATTGCCGTTTCTTTTTTCATCCAGTCGTCGAAGTCCTGCTGCGACAGAACTTCCAAATAGGCCTTCATGTTGTAGTGTCCCAGGCCGCAAAGCTGGGTACAGACGATTTCGTACTTGCCGACCTTCGTCGCCGTGAAATGCAGAGAGACATCCAGTCCGGGAACAAAATCCTGCTGCACCCGCAACTCCCGCACATAAAAAGAATGCCCAACATCTTTCGAGTGCATGAGGAGGTGGATTTCCTTGTTCACGGGAATCGCCATCTCGGCGGCCACGATGTCATCCCTGGCATCGACATCGTGCTCGGGATCGAGGCCATAGTAATTCTGCTGCCCTTCATTAATGAGCTCCGGGTGCGTCGCGCCGAACTTACCATCCGGGCCGGGATAACGGAAATAGAAAGCAAACTGTCCGGCCTGAACCTGGATCGGCATGGCGTCGGCCGCCGGCGGCGTCAGATAGACGTTGGCCCATGCTTTCGCTCCAAAGATGCCGAGGGCCATGACTTCGATACCCACGACCAGGAAGGCCGCAATCACCAAGCCCTTAGCGCCGCCGGGAAAGTTCTTGAGCTTTGCATCCGGCGCGGGGTTGGAGAACTTCCAAATGAAAAACGCCAGTACAAACTGCGCGGCGAGAAAGGAGATTCCAGCTTCCGCCATGGTTTCCGAAAGCTGCTCATCGATCAGCGCCCCGTGCGTCGAGATGTCCTCGGGCGGCGCCCACGTATGCCGCAGGATGGGAATCGCGGAAGCTATCGCAATGATGATGATGGTGATCGCAAAGAACTTCGCCATGGTGCTCGCCCTCAGTTGGTGGTTTCGCTCACGGTGCTCAATTCAAAAGTGGAGACGGCGGAGCACGCGATTCCGCCGCCCATTCTTCAGTAGGCCGTCAGTATGCCGTCGCCTTGAACGTGAAGTTGACATCTTTGGTTTCGTTGCCGGTGATGGTCACGTCGGCCGTTTGCGTGCCGTATTTTTCATGCCAAGCAGTGAGGGTGTACTTGCCGGGGGGCAGGTTCGGCAGTTTAAAGTCCCCGCCCTCTTTGCTTACGTCGTAGTGCGATGTCTTCAACACCGCGAAGTAGCCGTGCATCCAGGGATGGATGTTGCACTTCACTTCGATGAATTCCGCCTTGTCGTACTTTTCTTTGATCGGCGGCGAACCCGGCGGCTGCGACTTGTTCCACTCAATGTTCACCTTGGGAAGCGGGTGAATGTTGTGCGAAGTCTGGTCGTCGTTCAGGATCTCAAACTCCTGGTTGACGTGCATGGGCAACACATGCGGAAGATACTGGCAGCCCTTCTGCGTGTAGGTGATGGCCTGGGTCGGAACCTGTCCTTCGTCGGGAGCGCCGGCAGAAATATAGACTACGACGTTTTCCAGAGCATTATTGGCGCCCGTCACCACCGTCTCAGTAGAAATCGGCGTGGCATGCTGTTTAGCGCAGCTCGGTTCTTTGGACATGTCGATGGCTTTTTGGTGGGCGGGCGTGCCCGTGTAGGTTACCTTGCCACTGACGGTTCCAGCGAACATGAGTGACGAACCGGCAAGCAACGTCAAAAGAGCTATTAGAATTGGCTTCCTGCGCATTCGAGTGTTCCCTCCTTAAGGGTCTTGCTATGAACTTACTGGCCCCCGCCGGGCGCTTTATTGTCGGCTGGGGCGGCTGCGGGAGCTGGGTTCTTATCCACGTACGGAGGAATCACTCCGTGCGCAGACATTAGAACCTCGTTCTCCTTGCCATGGCGGTGGATCTGCAACGTACGCAGGAAATGGACCAGATCCCAGGCGTCGTTCGGCTGAATCACGTCCGCGAAGGACGGCATGGGTGTGCCATCCACGCCGGTCATGAAGATCTTGTAGATGTCCTGGTTGGTGCTGCCGCACTTGAAGCGCGAGTCGTTCTTGCCCAAGGCGAAGTTATAGGGACGAATTGGGTTGTCCTGGCTATCGGTCAGGGTTGAGGCCGACGGACCATCGCCCTCGCCGTGCGGACCGTGACACTTCCAGCATTCGAGCTTCGTAAACAACGCCTTTCCGTGGGCGATGCTATCTATGGTGACAGGGGGTTCGGCTGGAATCTTGATCGGCTCGCCGGCCTTTTCTTTCTCCCAGCGCGGGGAGAAGATCTTGATATAAGCAACCAAGTCGGCGCGCTGCTGCTTCGTAAAAGTGTTCCAGACTGGCATATTGGAATTGACTATGCCACGGACGAGAGTGTTGTAAAGATCTTCATCGGTCGGCAGAGTTCCAGTGAGAGTGGACCTGCACTTGAATGTGGCGAGCGTGAAGTTGCGTGGCTTGGGATCGAGCCAAACCGCGTTCTCGCCGTTGGCATCGCCGTAATCGCCGTGGCAACCGGCACAATACCGCCGGTAGTCGGACTTCGCATTCGCCGCGTGCCCGGTAATATTGTCGATGTGGCTCTCCATGGGCTTGACGACGAGCGACGGCTTCGGGCCTGCATCGGGAGTATCCTGGGCGGAAGCCCCAGAAACGAACCCGGCCAAGAAGAGCAGCCCCATTAGCGCTGCGAACAAAGACGCTCCGATACAACGCATTGGCTTCAAGTTGTTCATGGTCAGCACCCTTTCATTGAAACCAACACTGGCGAATCGATCTCGCCAGCGGGCTACTTGGTGGTCAGAACGCAAAATCAAATCCAAACAACAGTTCGCTGCTGGTCAGGTTTGTGTTAGTAACCGGCGATGCTCCATCCCAATGAAACCAGTTGTACTCGCCATGGTAAGCAAAGCCGGCTCTGCTCGTCATAAACGGGTTGTAGCGGAATCCGGTCGTGTAGGTCGAAATATTGCCAGCATTTGAAGGGCTTCCAGGAGTCGACTGCTGAGACATACGAATCGTTTCGTAGCGGCCGATCAAAATCATCTGTGGACTCACTACATAGTGAGGCTCGAAGAGCACGCCGTTCCAAGTCGGGTTGCGCGAGCCAGCGGGAAGCCCTGGCCCCCCCGGGGTGTTGTTGAGAGTGGCGACACCGTCGATCAAGTCGCCGTAGCCCTGCCCGAACCACGCACTGTCCTCGCCATGTTGGGTGACAACCTGGAGATCCAAATGCTGGCCGAAGTAGAACTGTCCGACAAATCCTTCGCGGCTGTAACCCTTATTTTCGGTTCCAGATCCGGGGATGGGGACGCCGTTGTTAGTGAGCCAACTGGTGGGGGCCTCGCCCGCCATTACGTAAAACCCTAGACGTTGCACGCCGAGTCTCCCAGCATCGAACGCCTGACTGCCGGTGATGAACGTGGAATAGGATTCGGATCCGTACGGCAACTGTGTGGTTCCGTCGTTCGAACTCAGCAGCGCAACCGAGTAGCGGGTGCGGTCGTTATATGAGTGCCCCATTACCTCCACCCCGAGTTGGTTGTCTCCCATCTGCCCGAAAACGTTGCCGTCGTGCAATGGAATGAAGTGATAGAGCTGATAAATACCCCCGTTCCCCGTAAGTGTCAGGATGCGCTTCTCGGAAAGCAAATTGTCGAGCTCAAACTTGCCCAACTTCAAGTTGAGCCACGGACTGCCGTTGATGTTGTCAAGCCGCGCCATCACGGTCTCAAAGTGGAAGGCACCAGTGGAGTCGGAGGAGGGCAGAAGATAGAAGGAGAAATTTTTCTCCAGCGTGCCGGCAGTGTGGAAGTCGAGGCCGCTAAGGTCAAAACCAGAAGAGGAAATCTTCGCTTCGTCAGCACCCAGTCCGTCAACGCCATCCACCTGATTCTTGTTAGTGCTGACCCGGTGCCAGATCGGAGTCATGCGAAACGTGACCGGCCAGTAGGATGGATTCTGCCAGATCGGAGCATCGCGATCGTTCATGAGCTGGTAGCCATTGTCCTTGAACTTCTGCCCGAAGAAGTTAAGCATCGGCCAGCTTTCATGACAAGCCGAGCACCGCAAACCATATTTCCTCGCGAACGCGGGGATTGCGCTCGCCGACTGGCTGGCCCCCAGGATCAGAAAAACTAACGCGAAAGCAGCGGCGAGGATGGATGACATCCGCCGTTGCTCCTGACAGAGATGAGACTGCGCCCACATACGCATGCTGCACTCCTCAGAAAAGCTAACCCAAAGATCTTTCAAAACCGAACTCCCCACAACAAGCACCCACGTCATGCAACCCGGCAAGCGTAAAGCCAGGTGCAAAACTCCAAAGACTTTTTGCTAAATGGTCAATGCCCCACAGGGGGAGGATAGTACTACCGGGCGATCGTGGCTGTAAAGACTTTTTTTACAATTTGTTTACATCCTGCGCCGGCAGACATTATCGAGATGGAAGCCGGAGTGTGGTCTAGTGCGAGTTGACAACGGCCAACGCGCGTATGAGACTCTTGCGACAGGGACACCGGAGCGGTCGTGATCGAGGACAACAGTTTCTGCATAACAGGGCCGAAGGGTCGCGCTGCTCTTCGCGAGGGTGCATTTTTCTCACTTTATCCGCGGTCCGCCGCGCAGATTCTTTTCCTTCTCCTGCTCGTTGCCGCGGCGATCCCTGCGAACGGTCGTGAAAAAGACGTTCTTCAGTACGGCGAGGGTCTGATCGTGAACATTCCGTTGCCGGAACCAGAAGTCGCGCAGGTCGTGGAAGATGTGGTGCAGAACACGATCATTCGCGGGACCAAGGAGTACAACAAAGACGAGTACATCGCGGCGGCGGTTGCCGCCATATCGACGCCGGTGTTTCCGGCATGGAAAGAAGGCGGCAAGGTTTTCTACAAAGTGAGAAAGCAGGCCCTGAATCCGTGGAACTTCAAGGACAGCGCCGATGTGGGAACGCTGGCTGTACGTTACGTGATACAACCGCAGGGCGACAAGAATACGGTTCTGCGCATTGACGCGCTCTTTGTAGAGGATTTCCGGCACACCGTGCATAAGTCGAGCGGCTCGGTGGAAAGCGCGGAGTACAAGGATATCCAGGACCGACTCCAATCGGTTGAGCTCATAAAGCAGGAAACCGCCGAGGCTTTGCGAATCAAACAGGAACGATCGGCTAAAGAGAGTTTCGGCTTGGGTGGCACCGGTGAAAACGCCAGCGAAGGTGGTATTAGCACGAGCCGCGATCAAGAGTTGCTGAGCACTCCGCCACCGATGGGGGCATCCGCCGAAAGCGGCAGTCGCGAAAGCTTGAACGCCAACGCGCAACCGGTCTCCCCGCAACCATCAACTGGGATGCCACCGCAATCCTCGGCGTACGATCCGGCCGGCGAAACCCTGGAACAACACGTTGCCGAGTTGCGCCGGCAGGTGGAGCGGTTGGTTATGAAGCCCGGGGCACCGCTCAAGTCCGCTCCTTTCCATACGGCAAGCACTCTGAAATCCTTGCAGCCGGGCGTCGAAGTTCTCATTCTGATCGCGACGCCCTACTGGTACGGAGTAGAGACCCGCGAGGGGGACCATGGCTGGATGCGACGCGACCAGTTGGAGCAGATGCCATGATCCGTCGGCGTTTGCTGGCCGGTCTTCTGACGGCGGTTGTATTGACGGGCGCGTTTGGCACTGCCTTAGCGCAGGGCGTTCGCGCACAATCGGCGCCGTCCGAGCGCACCTTTCATGAGCCAAAATCCGCCGTGGAAAAAGCACTGAAGGAACTGCAACCGGCGATGAGCGGGCGACTCCCGGCTCTGGAGGGCTTCGCATTGCCTAGCAAGCATCCGTTGGACCGTTATCAGCGGGCGTACTATCAATCTGCCGTGCAGGTGGATTCTACTGCGCCGGGCGAATCGGTGGTGCGAGTGAACACCAAGGTTACGGCATGGTACGCCGATTCGACTCCAGCTCACTCTGGATACCAATTGTTGACTTCAAATGGACGGCTTGAAGCTGATCTTCTGGATCAACTGGCGGATCTTCTGGCTGGTCGATCCAGTTCGGACAGCTCGACCGGGAGTTCGGGCGATCAATCAGTCCAGAGTTCCGGCAAGGATTTTCCTGCCCTGAACCCGCCAACGGCACCGACTGCCCAGCCGGGCAGCAGCGACAAGAGTCGCAAGGAACCGGCCATCTCGGCGCCCGCTCCGCAATTACCCAAAGTGTCGCCGGAAGTTGGGGGCACGTTTTCTCCGTCGCTCAATCAAAGCCCACCGGGTCGTTTTCCGTCGGATGTGAGAAGTTCAGCGCAGCCTCCACCACAAACCGGCTTACAGGCGGAAGCGGCAAGCCTGGAGGATGTGCTCAAGAACCAGGCACATCCGAAGAATCTCGTCGCAGTAAAAAAGTCGGGAACTCCAGTACTAGCGACACCGAGCATCACTGGCAAGACGTTGTTTATGGCGAGCGCTCACGATGAATTTGAAATGCTGGACTTCAATGCGGACTGGGTTCACGTGCGAATTTCGGGCTTGTCGCGGGGATGGGTCTGGCGCACCAGTCTGGAGATGCCGGAGGGCATTTCGGACGTTCCGTTGGTAAACGCGCATGGTGCGCCGGTCGCGGCGGATTTGTTTCAGGTCACGCGGGAAGAAATCGCCCCGTTTCCCGGAGATTGGGAGCCGCTCCGGGGCAGGAACGTGAGAATCATCTCGGTGCAGAAGATCCAGGAAAATGAGGCCAACAGCGGCGCGCAAGCCAAACTGGAATTTGCGAAATCTCTGCTCGACAAGAACTACGCGGACCTGGCGGCAAAGTCACAAGAACTGTCCGGGGTGGTATTGATCTTCGATTCCGTCGATGGCGGCATGATCGCGGCCACCTTTCCGACCGTTCGGCAATGGAAGGCGGGGACATTATCCGACGCAGCCCTTTGGCATCAGTGCTATTTCGATCCGCCGGAAACATTCACTGTTTCCAATCCGCCAGCGGGTCATTAGTAGTTCTTGTTGCGATTGCGCTGACTTCAAGACAGCAGGACTGCTTTCGGCAGATTCGGAGTGATGAGGCCATCACTTGCCGGAAATGACGAAGTTGACCACGCTCGTCTGGCTTCCGGCGACCGTTACCGATTTTTCCCACGTTTTCGGTTCGGCGAAAACCGGACGGGTCACTTTTTTTTGCGACAGCACATCGTAGACATTTTCTTTTCCCGCATAGCTCCATCCCTCATGCCAGGCCACGATCTCATAAGTCCCAGGTGGAACGTCGGTAAATTCAAACCGGCCGCTTTCCTCGGTCACGGCATAGTAGGGATGCGGCGCCACCATCATGTCAGCGTTCATCCAGACATGCCCGCCATTGCACTGTATATGCACCAACCCTGGCGTGGACATGGAACGCGACGTGATCTGGTGTGTAAAAGGAAACGGCAGGTTGAATGTCGCCGCACCTTCCATGTGAACCGTATGCAGCGTCGCGTCGGAGCTTTCCATCTGTAGCGCCGCATTCTGCGGAACCAGCAGAATGTGCGGTACGTACCGGCAATGCAATTGATTCAGATGGCGCCGTTGCTCCGGCAGGTCAAATGCTTTCCCACTGGAGACGTTCTTAAGGTAGACGATGGTGTCGGCTACGCCTCCTTGCGACCCAACGATCAACCGATCCAAACTAACCGTTTTCTTCGAGTCCGGATCGCAGATCTGTGGGTCCTTGGTGACCGGGAACTCCAGCTCTCGGGGCAACGCACCCGACCATTTCACGGTGCCAGAGATCGTCCCACCGTTCGTTACTGACACAACTTGGTACGTCGTCTGAGTCCAGGCGCGTCCGCCCAAAACTGATAACAATGCGAGCACAACTGCCCGTTTCAACCATCTCAGCATTCAATACCTGCCTTGCCAGTCCCCATTCGGTGCTAGTCGCTGGCTCGACTGCAATTGGCCAAGGCGCTAGTCCGACTTAATGTCACACTAGGGCAAAAGGTGTCTGTGTCAAAGATCACCAAGAGTGCGGGACTTTAGTCATGCCGGAATCAGGCCACTTTCACTCAGAACTTCAAGGCCGTGAGTGACATTGAGACATTTCAACAGTCAAGAATTTCCGCTCATGGGCGAATCGCTCATGGAACATCAGGTTTGTGAACACTAAGGATTTAACTGTCTACAGCGATTTAGACGAGAGACCAAAAACGCAGTTTATGTGACTGAAAAGATTGGTCGGGGAGAGAGGATTT
>PLUW01000035.1 GCA_003162935.1 Acidobacteriaceae bacterium | reverse complement strand
GGCTGAAAACCGCATAAATTGGGGTTATTTGGAGGCTAGGTGTCGAGGAGGACATCTTCACCCTCAACCGCTTCGTCCCGCTGCGCCTCATCCAGCAAGCGCAATCCTTCCATCAGCAGGCCCTGCGTGTTCAGCGTCGTCGTCTCCTCCGACGACTTGCCGTTGAAATCGATCTGGAAATTTCCCTCCGTCCAGCGCAGCACCTTGAAAACCGCTTCGTTCCCCGCAATCGAACCATAAACCGCGTGCTGGATCTGCCCCTGATTGACGTAGATTTCGCACTTGTCAGCGGCATTGGTCATGGTGAGCAGGCAACTCTTGCGCCCCATCTCCAGCGACTGCACCAAGTCGATTACATTCATCTGCGACAGGCTGCCGCGCAACAAGCCGTCGGACGATGCCGCCTTGCTCAGCTTTTCCAGCGCGATCCGGTCGACCACGCGTTTGATTTTGTGGGTTGCATCTTTCAGGAAGAAAGGTTTTTCCAGATAATCTTCGATCGGGTCCTGCATCGACAGCCGTTCGCTGATGTCGGCTTTGCTGGCCATCATGATGACGGCGATTCCCGCCGTCGCCGGTCGGCTCTTCAGCTTTTCCAGCAACTGACGTCCGTCCATGCCCGGCATCCGGTAATCGCTGATAAGAACGTCGGGCACGTCATCGACCGCTTTCAACAGCGCATCGGCCGCGTCGTTCGCGACCGTGACCGTGCCCATCGCCGACAGCGCCTGCCGCAGCATGCTCAGCACCATCGGGTTATCGTCCACCAGCAGGATTTTGACGTCGCTCGCCATAGCTGAAGACAAATCAAGAAATCGACAAACTAGTTTCGCTTCGCGCTTCTCCGGTAGTCCCCGCTCTTCCCGCCCGACTTCCGCTGCAAGACCACTTCGCGGATCTCGATGCCCTTGTCGAGCGCCTTGCACATGTCGTAGACGGTCAGCGCCGCCACGCTGGCCGCGACCAGCGCTTCCATCTCCACGCCCGTTTCCGCCGTGGTCTTCACTTTTGTGGCAATGGAAACGCCATTCTCGCACACGCGCAGGGTCACAGCAATGTGCGACAGCGGCACCGGATGGCACATCGGAATCAACTCCGCCGTGCGCTTCGCCGCCATGATTCCCGCGGTTCGCGCCACTTCCAGCGGATCGCCTTTGGGATTCTCCGGTAGCGCCCGCAGCACCTTCGGCGACATCACGACGAAGGCGCTGGCCTCCGCCTCGCGCGCCGTACGCGGCTTCGCCGACACATCGACCATACGCGCCTGGCCCCGATTATCGTAGTGAGAAAGCTTCTTGCTCATCTTCAATAGGTTATCGTACGGCGCATCTTCACCGCAGCAACAGCGACACCCACTCCTCCGCTTCAATCCGCACGCGGTCGGGAGGAATCACCACATAACAGTTTGCCCGAGCCAGCGCGGCGATGTCGCCCGATCCCTGCCACCGCGCCAGTTCGACCTCGGCATTCTCAAACTCTCCCGAAACCACCGCTGGAAGAAACCGCTTCAATCCGGTCTTGGTCCGAATCTCGGATTTCAGCCGCGCGCGAAGAAAAATCAGCGGCTGCGGCGTCATCCCTGCGAGCGCGTCCATCATGGGCTTGACAAACAACTCAAAAGTCACCATGGTCGACACCGGATTGCCGGGCAGCCCGAAGAAGTATCGCTTGTTTGGCGCGGACACCCCATTCGACGCTGGCGGCGATTTTGCTGCGGGCACGCGGGCGGGGGCGCCTGCGCCACATGAACCGAATACGACCGGCCGGCCCGGCTGAATCTCCGCTCCCGTAAAATAGAATTCCGCCTGCAACTCTGCCAGCGCCTGCTCCACCAGATCGTATTTCCCCATGGAGACGCCGCCGGTTAGCAACAGAAGATCGCACTGCAATCCTTCCTCGATCAACGCCCGAAGCCGACGAGGCTCATCGGGAGCAATCGCCAGCCGCACCGCCTCTCCGCCTGCCGCTTGCACCTGCGCCGCCAGCGAATATGAATTCGAATTCCGAATCTGGGCCGGGCCCGGCGTTGCGTCAATCTCTACAATCTCGTCGCCAGTCGAGAGAATCGCAACGCGCGGCTTGCGGAAGACCTGCACGCGACTCTGGCCCACCGAAGCCGCAATTGCAATCCCTGCGTGATCCAGTCGCCGCCCCCGATCGAGCAGCAGTTCTCCCGCGCGCGCTTCCGCACCACGCGGAACAAAATTCTCGCCCGCGCTCACGCTGCGCTGAACCTCCACGCATTGGTTGCCCCATCCTGACGTCGCGTCTTTTCCGACGCTAGGGTGGGACCGTTCTGCAACGATCGTGTGCTCCACCATCACCACCGCATCCGCCCCAGGCGGCAACGCGGCCCCGGTCATGATCGAGACAGCCTGCCCATGATCGACCGTCAAATTGTCCGGCAAATCGCCCGCCTTGATTTCTCCAATTACGTCGAGCCGCGCTGGCGTCTTCGCGACGTCCGCCGCCCGCACGGCATATCCATCGCGCGTCGCCCGCGCAAACGGGGGAAAGTCGCGGTCCGCTACAATCCCCTCCGCCAGAACCCTGCCTAACGCTGCCAGCAGATTGACGGTCTCGACTTCTGTTGGAGCTACGCTGAGCGCATGCTGCTCGACCAGGTGTCGAGCCGTCTCAAAGCTCACCACCCGAGCCGAAAGCGCGACGGAAGGGAGATGCGAAGAGGACATGCCAGAATCATACCCTGCCGAAGTTTGCTGCGGCTTTGCCTTTGAGGCTTGTTCTGAGAACTGCCAACTGCCAACTGCCANNGCCAACTGCCAACTGCCAACTGGGTACTGCCTTACCGCGCCAGTTCCTGCCCCAGCACCGTCGCATTGCTGGCGAAGCAAAGGCCGGTGTCCAGATCCACCAGGCCCGAGCGGACCAGTTTCGCGATCTCGCCATCGAAGTGCTGCATGCCTTCGTTTTCGCTGGCCTTGATCGCGTCCAGCAGGGTGCGGCCCGGCCGCTCGCCTTGTTCGACGCAATCGCGAGTGCGCGAGTTGGATTTCAAAATTTCCACAACGGCAACGCGGTCGCCGCCGGCGGTGCGCGGGATCAGCCTCTGGGCAATGATGTAGCGGAAAGTCTTGGCGAGACGTTCTCTTGCCGATTGCTGTTCGGCCGCCGGAAACGTGGCGACGATGCGCTCCACCGTCTTCGAGGCATCGACGGTGTTCATGCTGGAAAGAACGATGTGGCCGTTTTCGGCGGCTTCGAGAAGAATCTCAAGCGTCTCGTGGTCGCGGACTTCCCCCACCATGATGACGCGGGGCGCCTGCCGCAGCGCGGCTCGCAGCGCCAGGGTAAAATTGGGCGCATCGCTGTGCAGTTCGCGCTGGTGTACCGTCGATCTCTTGTGCTTGTGCAGAAATTCGATCGGATCTTCCACCGTCAGGACGTGATAGCAATATTCGCTGTTGATCGAGTCGATCAACGCGGCCAGCGTCGAGGACTTGCCCGACCCCGTGCCTCCCGTCACCAGAATGATCCCGCTGCGTACTTTTGCGGCTTCTTCCAATTGCGGCGGCAGCCGAAGAGAGTGGAATGTTGGAATCGCGGTCGGAATGACGCGCATCACAATCGCGCAACTTCCGCGCTGGATGAATACGTTGACGCGGAAGCGGGCCATTCCCGGCAATCCATAGGAGATGTCGCAAGAACCCTGCTCGCGAAGCGCACTGATTGCCTGCTTGTTATTGCCGATCAGGTCGGCGGCGATGCGTCGCGTGTCGTCCGCCGAAAGCGTGCCGCTTCTCGGCATTTCTACCCCCACCAGTTGTCCGTGAATCTCGACCTGGGGCGGTCGCCCGGGAGAAAAAATCAGGTCGCTGACCTTCTCCGACACGCGCAACATGCCGGCCAGCAACACAGAGGTTGGGATGGAGTCCGTCCCACCGATGCCATCGAAGGCAATTGCAGTCGAGGAACTCCCCGGAGCAGCCATTTCAAACACTCCCAGTTGATCGGCATTAGCACCACAGGGGAGAAATGTTGCGAAGCCGGGAACCTTGTCTTGACTGTAACGCGGATGTGCGGAAGCGCGAAGGACAACTAGGTCATAGACCTCGGTAACTGAAGGACAGCTGCCAGTCCCCAGTTGCCAGTTTCCCTAAAGCGCCTTGCTGGCAACTGGGTACTGGCAACTGGCAACTGGATTCCGGACTAGGCTAGTTTTTCTTGGCTGGTTTCTTCTTGTTGCCAAACCCGGTTTCCACGGCCGCGCCGATGCTGGCAAGCATGTCCTTGGCCGGTTGGGCAAACGTGCCCGTGGGCTCCAGTTCAAGATACTTCTGAAACGCCTCGGCCGTGCCGTCGGGCGCGACCGCCTTGCCGTCCTTTCCGATGGTCTCCTTGGCGATCAGATTGACACCCTTCCAGTAGTACGCGGCAGCTTTGGTCGGATCGGCGGCAACCGCTTTGTCAAAGGCCACGATGGCCTCATCCGCCTTGCCAATATTGGTGTAAACCGCGCCCACGTTGAAATAGTATCCAGCTGCGCCCGGGGGATCCAGTTGGGCGGCCTTGGTGTAGTTTGTTACCGCATCGTCAATCTTGCCCGACTTGGAATACGCCTGGGCCAGGTTGTTATAGTAGGCGGCCATTTTCTTGCCATTTTCAGGATCTTTCTGCGCCTGCTCCGAAGCGCCGCGCAGCTCAATGGCCTTTAGGTAATCGGTTTCGGCCAACTCATACCGCTTCTGTTTTTCCGCGGAGTCGGCCTGCTTGGGCGCGGAGTTGAGATACGCGTTGCCCAGTTCGTACCAGATCGGATCGCGGGTGGCGTCGATCTGATTGGCCTCGTTCAGCGTGGTGATCGCAGTCTCATAGTCTTTTGCCTCCTCCGCCGTCCGGGCGGCCTTGAGTTTGTCGTTCAGCGTGCCCACGACTTTCTTGTCGGCCTCGGCTTTGGAGTTCGCCTCTTGTCTCGCCTTGGCTTGTTCCGGGGTCAATCCCTGGCCCTGGGCTGCGGCCGCTTGTTCTTTCTTCAAGTCGATGTCCTGCGTGGTTTCGTCCAGACCGACCATGATGCCGTTGATGTGAAAAAGTTCCTTGCCGTCTTTCTTGAGAACGACGTTGTACTTGCCCGGGCTGATGCCGAGCGAGAAGTACTCGCCTTTCTTATTGGTTTTAAGGTCGTACTTGTGGCCGGTTTCGCTCGACGTCCACTCTACTTCTCCTTGGACGATCGGATTGCCATCGGCATCTTTGCAAACTCCCTTTACCGTGCCCGTGGTTTGGGCGGACACCAGCGGAGCCGCCAGCCCCATGGCGAAAACCAGCAACAGTGGAAGAATCCAATATTTAATCATGGCGTAGCCTCCCGGCTTTGAATCTGAATTTACTAAAGCTTCCTTGCGGCAACGGCTTCCACGTACGGAATTGGGTCTTCCGCCCCCGCATCGCGAAATGCTCGCAGGCGCAGCACACAGCTGTCGCACACACCGCAGGCGCGATCTTCGCGCTGATAGCATGACCACGTTAAACCGAACGGGGCATTTAGTTCAAGGCCAAGCGTCACAATCTCGGCTTTATGCAGCGCAATCAACGGCGTCACTATTCGGATCGTCCCTTCCTTCGTGCCCGCCTTCACCACTTCGTTAAACGCTCGATAGTATTCTGGCCGGCAGTCGGGATACCCGGAACTGTCGGGCTCGACCGCTCCAATGTAGATCCGTTCGGCCCCTAACACTTCCGCCCAGCTGACGGCGATGGCAAGAAAATGCGCGTTGCGGAACGGGACATAGGTCACCGGAACGCTCGCGCCTATATTGGGAGCCTCGGGGACGGCAATATTGGGATCGGTAAGGGCCGACCCGCCAATGGCACGTAAAGCCTCGTTGCGCACCAGCAGCCGGTCGCGAATTCCCAGCCGGTCGCAGATGTTCTCAAACGACCTCCGTTCGCGCTGTTCGGTGCGTTGCCCGTAGCTGACGTGGAGAGCCGCAGTCTCATGGTCGCGCGCCGCCAGTGCTGCGCACACGCAGGAATCCATGCCTCCGCTGAGGAGGACGACGGCGCGGGTTCGGGTGCCCTTGGATGTCGATGTCATGTCGATGCAATCGGGTGCCAGACGAGCTTCGCGATCATTTTATGCCAACTGGCGGCGTTTGGGCCGCCGCGAGTCCGACAAGCAACGCGCGAAATTACGTCTTTATTCCCACTTGTTACTGACTTGATTCTTAACCATGCAGGGTCTGCCCACGGCACGCTCGCGCGATTCCTATTCGTAGCGCAGGCTGTCGACGGGATCGAGTTGGGCGGCGCGAATCGCCGGCAGCGTGCCGAAAAGAATGCCAACCAGAGAGCAAACCACGATGGCGATGATGGCGGAGAGGCCGGAGATGGGGATGCGATAAGCCGTGAGAAAGCGGACCGAGAAGGGAATTGCGAGTCCAATGACAATGCCGAGAACGCCGCCGCTGAGCGAAATGAGAATGGCTTCGGAGAGGAACTGGAAGCGGATCTCGCGGTTGGTGGCGCCCACCGCCTTGCGGATTCCGATCTCACGCGTACGGGAACTGACCGTGGCCAGCATGATATTCATGATGCCGATGCCGCTGACCAGCAGCACCACTGCGGCAATCAGCAGGAGCACCACCGTCAGAATGTTCGCCGTCTTTTCCGCCAGGCTCACCAGTTGCGTCAGGTTCTCCACGTTGTAGACCGACTCCGGCCGGTGACGCGCCTGTAGAACCCGCTTGATTTGAGCCGTCGTGGCGGCAACTTCATCGGGGCTCGCCACCGAAAAATAAATCTGACGTACGGCATTGGACGGAAGAAAAAACCGGCTCACCGAGTAAGGGATCGCCATGGTGTTGTCTTCCACTTCCGATTGCCCAAATGTCTCCACCCGCTCCTTGAACACTCCGATCACGGTAAACGGCAAACCGCTCAGCTTGATCGTGTGGCCCACCGCGCTCTCCGGCGATCCAAACAGCTTGATCGCCAGTTTTTCCGTAATCACGCCAACCTTGTTGCGGCTCTGCGAGTCCTGTGTATCGAAGAACCGGCCCGCCAGCACCACTAAGTTCCGCACCTGACTGTATTCCGGGTACACCCCAAGAATGGAGATGTCCTGTTCTTTGCCGTTGCCCACGCTGATGCGGTCGTTGAGCGAAACGAACGGTGTTGCGGCTACCACCGACGGCACCTGCTGCCGTACCGCGGCAACGTCGTCCACGGTCAACTCATCGAGCGCCACCGCCGTGATGCGATGCCCCGCCCCGGAGTAGCTCGCATAAACCAGGTTGGCGCCGATGCCTTGAATCTGATCCAGAATGTACTGCTTTCCAGTCATCCCGATGGTGACCACCAGAACCAATGAAGCCGTGCCAATCATCATGCCCAGTGCGGTCAGCAGGAAGCGCACCTTGTTGCTGAGGTAGGTGTCGTAGGCAAACCGCAGGCTCTCGCTCACCACCAGCGCAGGCGGGTGCGGCTCATCGCTCGAAACAAAGTTTGAAGAGGAGTCCGGGACAGAGTCCGAAGCGGGCTTCGGAGCAACGTTCACAGCGTGGGCTGGCGCCGACCGAGCCACCTCAGCCTCTGCGAGCTTATTGTCCTCAAGGTTCACAGTCACAGGATCACTCTTTAAGATGCTCAAACGCCTGACAAGATGCTACAACGCGCGAAGGCTGTCACCACTGCTCAGAAGGGTACTCTTCCTTGGTCTCCCGAAGCGTTCGGTCACAAAATAGGCCGCCAGCACCACAATCAGCGGATCTACCGGCCGGAAGTAATACGTCTCCGGATGCGAAAAATAATAAGCTAACGGAAAGAAGACAAACACAATCGCAAATCGCACCGCCAGACCTGAGCCCGTGTTCGCTCGATAAAGCCGCCGCAGCCCCGCCAGCGCGAGCACTGTCATCGTCGTGCTCAAAAATATATTGGGCACATCCAGCGGCTCTTCGGCCAGATAGGCGCGATCAAAACTCCAGTATCCGGTCCAGATATAAACAACCCGCCGCACAATTCGATAGGCGTATTGCCCCGGATGACTGCGAATATACTCTTTACCCTGTTGCGCTTTGTGCGCCATATACGCGAGTTCGCCGCGCTGCGCGTATTCCGCCAGCTCCGCATCGCT
Source organism: Acidobacteriaceae bacterium (assembly GCA_003162935.1). Lineage (GTDB taxonomy): Bacteria > Acidobacteriota > Terriglobia > Terriglobales > Acidobacteriaceae > Acidiflorens. Next base: position 39,344 of record PLUW01000035.1, on the reverse strand, counting down.
ATGGTTTGGATGCAGGCTGCGGTCGACCCAGTGCATTGAGTCGGCGCTATTGCCAATGTACAGCTCCAACCCGAATCCGCTGCGTATGGGAATGAACTGGTGGAACGTCCGGTAGTCGCGCACAAACCAGGGCGCCATCACCGCGATCGCCCCTAGCGCTGCCGCCATCATTGGAAGCATCCAGTTCTGCCGACGCCGCAAGCGCCGCCAGCAAGTCCACAAACCAAACAGCGGGATGACGGCAAGCACCACCGGCTCCGTCAGCGCCGCGAATCCGCCCAGCGCGCCAAAACCCAGCCACTGCCACACGGTCCCGGATTCCTCCAGCGCCAGCGCCCACAAGAAAAGCACGGCCAGCAGCAGCGTCACCAGACAAGTCGACCAGGCCCAGTCCGCGCCGTAATAAATGCCATACGGAGAAAATGCCCAGCCCCATCCTGCCCACTTTGCCGCGCGCGCACCAAAGCATCGGCGCGCCAGAAGAAACACCGGAATGCAGGTGAGCGCCGAAAACAGACTGTTTAGCGCCAACGCCGCCACAATCGACGCGAGCGTGTACGTCCCAAACAGCCGAAACACCACCGCCAGCAAGTACGCGTATACCGGGGCTACCACCGTCGTCGGTCCCGTGTCGGCAAACACATTTCCGAACCCGTGGCCCGCGACCAGCGAACGCGCTACCCGCCCAAACGCCCAGTGCTCCAGCACGAACGGATCAAGCCAGTCGCGATAAAGAAACGGAATGACAGCGAGCCGTACCGCCAGCGCCGCAGCCACCATCGGCCCATATGCGCGTACTCCGTTTTTTTCCGCTTCCAGCGTTTCACTCATTCCGTCACCCCCTGCAGCCTATAAATATTGTCATCCTGAGCGAAGCGAAGGACCTGCTACTTGCGGCGAACTCCACTTCGCTCAGGGGGTGCGACTTTCGTACTTTCTAGGCCTTCAGAGTTCCACCCTACCCACTACTCCACCCGGCAGACCATCGCCTGCGAATTCCGGTAAGGGCACGGCAATCCCGCCACGCCAGGCGCGGCCAGAACGACCCAGTCCACGCCGAACTCCGCTCTCAGGCGCAAGAAGTCCGCACGCTGAAAATCGCGCCATCCGCGTTGCGCGTCCACTTCTCGCTGCCAGCGCGGAGCAAGCCTCGGCACTCGCGCCACCATTCCCGCGTCCTTTACCCCATCCGCCAGCACGCTGCGTTCGGCCAGCGCGCGAAAGCCATGGTAGTCCTCGCCCGGCAATTCCATGTAATGCGGATCGAGCGCAAACTCGCCATCGACGGGCGTATTACGGCTGATCCAGCGGAACGCTTCCACCCAGCCGTTGCCCGAAGTCGCACCTGGCAGTTCCAAATGCGGAGTCGCCGGATACATCTGCCGCTGCGCATAAAACATCCCCGCGCTGAGCGGCACAAAAAGCAGCAGCCAGCGCAACGCATGTTTCTTTAGAACATACTGCCCAAGCAATCCACCCGACAGCAGCACGAACAACAGATACACAAGATGCAGAAAGCGCATCGGCTCGAGCGGACGAAGACGCTCCAACCGGGATGGCAGCAACATAACCAACGCCACCGCCAACTGAAATACGCCAAAATACACCAGCCTCTCGGAGACGCGCGCCAGAACGGCCTGCCGCCCGCGTTGGGCCAGCGCCCGAAACCACCACAGCAGCGCCAGTGGCGCAACCACGCCCAGCCACTCGTACCAAGGCCAGCGCAGCACAAAGTAAAACGACCGCGTCGCCGCCGCCTGTCGCCACGCATCCGAAGCCGGCTCGAAAACCCATCCCAGGGGCAGCAGCAGCCCCGCCAAAACCGACGTGCGCCGCGGCGCGGTGTCCGTCTGTTCCACCGGATTACACAGCAGAAACACGCAATACGACGCGCCGAACGCCGCCATGATGGCGTGCACGAAGAACGCCGCCGTCAGCATCGCGCCCGCCACCAGGGGTCGCTGTTTGTTCCGGGGTCCGAGCACCGCCGCAATCGCCGCCAGAATCAGCGCCGTCGCCAGCGCCCGCGGGTGCAGATGTTGATCCGTCAAACTCAGCCCGGTGCCCGACACCGGAAGCGTCAGCAGGACCGCAACCAGGGTCACTGCGGCCCACTGTGCGTGCGCGTCCGCGAAACATCGCCGGCTGATTCGCCAGCAGCCCCACACAATCAGAAACGTTACGCCCCACTGCCAGAATAAAATTCCCCACTCCAGGGGAACATGCGTCCATCGCAAAGAGAGCGCGATCAGCTTGTCGAATACAGTGGCCTGAAACTGCACTCGGAAAAAGTCGGCGTCGTGAGGAAACAACGATGGATTCAGATTCTGCTTGATCGCCGCCAGGTAGAACGCATCGTCTTCCAGCCCCGGATGGTATCCCTGGATCAGGATGGCGAACACGGAGAGCGGCAGCAACGCCAACCAGCGCAAGCGCCGCCCTGAAACCGACCCTGACGTCCCGGCGCGCGATGCGAGTTCGTTCGGCAACGTCAACCGCCGGACCGGCCGTCGTTGGTTGTTTCGCTCATTCCCGGACTGTAATACGGCGCGTCGAGTCCCGGTCCCAGACAGCGGCCTTTCCGGTTGAAGATCCCGAAGTGCGCCAGCCCTAATTTTTGCAGGCGGAACTGCACCGACGTCAGCACTACGCCCAGCCCATACTGCACGCTGCGCCGGAAATTGATCGAAGAAGCTTCCGGGAAATATTTCGTCGGGCAGGAAACTTCTCCCATGCGGAAGCCGAACATCACGCATTGCGCCAGCATCTGATTGTCAAAAACAAAATCGTCCGAATTCTCCAGCAGCGGAAGCTCCTGGAGCACGGTGCGGCTGAAGGCGCGGTATCCCGTGTGATACTCCGACAACTTCGCGCCCAAGAGAGTATTTTCAAAAAGCGTCAGAAAGCGGTTGGCAACGTACTTCCACCACGGCATGCCGTCCTGGCGCGCCTGCCCTCCCAGAATTCGCGACCCGAGCACCACGTCATAGACGTCGTAAGCAATCATGCTCGCCATGGCGGTTACCAGCAGCGGCGTGTACTGATAGTCGGGATGCACCATGATGACTACATCGGCGCCGGCCGCCAGCGCTTCGCGGTAACAGGTCTGCTGATTGCGTCCATAGCCATAGTTGCGGTTGTGTACGAAGGACTGCAGCCCAAGACGGCGCGCCACCTCGATGGTGCGATCGGTGCTGTGATCGTCGACCAGAATGCGGATATCGACCAGGTCGGGTAATTCCCGCACCGTCGCTTCCAACGTCTTCTCCGCGTTATAAGCGGGCAACACGACGGCAATGCGTTTGCCGTTGATCATGCGGTGTTTCCCTCGCGATATGCCGTCCAAATCATAACCGGAAATGACGGCTTCCGTAACCTGTTCGTGTGGAGACGGGCTCCTTGAACTATTGGCACACTATCGGCGAAACTAAAACCATGCCCCCTCGCACTCTGTTCGACAAAATTTGGGATGCGCACGTGGTCGCCGCTCCCGAAGGCCAGTCGACGTTGCTCTATATCGACTTGCACCTTGTGCATGAAGTGACTTCGCCGCAGGCCTTCGACGGCTTGCGCGCGAATGGACGAAAGGTGCGGCAGCCTCTGCGCACGGTCGCGACCGTCGACCACAATATCCCGACCACGCCGCGGGGCCTTCCCATCACCGACCCGATTGCGGCCAAGCAGATTGAAGCGCTGCAGAAAAATTGCCGCGAATTCGACGTCCCACTCTTTGATATGGACTCCGCCGAACAGGGAATTGTCCACGTCATCGGCCCGGAACTCGGCATCACCCTGCCCGGCATGACGATTGTCTGTGGCGACAGCCATACCTCGACCCACGGCGCGTTCGGCTCGCTGGCCTTCGGCATTGGCACGTCGGAAGTGGAACACGTGCTGGCCACGCAATGTCTGCCGCAGAACAAGCCGAAGACGATGCAGATCCACGTCAGCGGAAAACTGGCGGAGGGCGTGACGGCGAAAGATTTGGCGCTCGGAATCATTGGCCGCATCGGCACCGACGGCGCTACCGGACATGTCATCGAGTACGCCGGCGACGCGGTGCGGGCATTGTCGATGGAAGGCCGCATGACGCTCTGCAATATGAGCATCGAGGCGGGAGCGCGCGCGGGATTGATCGCTCCCGACGAAACGACGTTTGCGTATGCCAACGGCCGGCGTTTTGCCCCGAGAGGCAAAAATTGGGAAGACGCGGTTGCATACTGGCGCACATTGGCCGGCGATCCCGGAGCTAAATTCGATCGCGTGATCGAGATCGACGCCGCTTCGCTTGCGCCGTTCGTTACCTGGGGAACGAACCCTGGAATGGTGGCGGCTGTAACCGCGCGCGTTCCCGAGTTGAGCAGTTTCGCGCAGGAGGCTGACCGGCGCGCAGTGGAGCAGGCGCTGGCCTACATGGGTCTTGATCCGGGAACCCCGATTGAAAACATTTCCGTCGATCGCGTGTTCATCGGTTCGTGCACTAACTCGCGCATCGAAGACCTGCGGGCGGCGGCGCGAGTGGCGAAGGGACAACATGTCAATGCGAAAGTGCGGGCGATGGTCGTGCCGGGATCGCAGGCGATCAAGCACGCGGCCGAGCAGGAAGGCCTGCATCGCATTTTCCTCGATGCCGGGTTTGAATGGCGCGAATCGGGATGCTCGATGTGTCTCGGCATGAATCCAGACATCCTGCAACCGGGAGAACGCTGCGCTTCCACCAGCAACCGCAATTTTGAAGGTCGCCAGGGCCGCGGAGGACGCACCCACCTGGTCAGCCCGGCCATGGCAGCCGCGGCCGCAATTACCGGCCATTTCACCGACATAAGAAACTGGCAGTTTCAATAGATAGAACCCTGGGCGTCCCACGTCTCGCTCTTCGGAATGTGGGCCGCCGGCGAGGATTCACCATGCAGCCATTTCGCAAACACACCGGCGTCGTTGTCCCGCTCGACAAAGTAAACGTGGACACCGATCAAATCATCCCCAAGCAGTTCTTGAAGCGCATCGAACGCACGGGCTTCGGCGAATTCCTGTTCCACGATTGGCGCTTTTCCGGAGAGGGAAACGAGCGCCCAAAGGAGTTCAGAAAAGAGTTCAGAAAGAAGACCGGCGATTTTGTGCTCGACCAGCCGCGCTATGCCAAGGCCTCAATCCTGGTTGCGGGCAAAAATTTCGGGTGCGGCTCCTCTCGTGAGCACGCCGTCTGGGCGCTGGCGGATTATGGTTTCCGGGTGGTGATCGCGTCCTCGTTCGCCGACATCTTTGCCAACAACAGCCTGAAGAACGGCCTGCTAACCGTCGTTCTCAAAGACGAACAGGTCGCAGAGATCATGCGCCGTGCGAAAGAGGTCGACGGCTACCAGCTCACCGTCGATCTCGAAACTCTCCGTGTGGAAGACGCCCAAGGATTCGCGGCCACCTTCGCGATGGATGAATTTTCCCGCCATTGCCTGCTAAACGGACTGGACGACATCGGGCTGACGCTGCAACAGGAAGCGCAAATCGCGGCCTATGAAACAAAGCATCCAGTTGCCGCGGAGATGAAGACGATTGCCACGATTTTGTGATCTCGAAATCGCGAAATTGTGTAATCTAAGTGACGAAACCCGCGGCCGCTCAAAACTACAAAATCGCTTTCTCTAGGTCACACCTCATGTTGAATCAGAACAAATCTATTCTTGTCTCCACCCTCAACCTGCTGGCTCTGCTTGCGGTCGCCAGCGCCCAGAATGCGCCCTCCGCGCCCAAGCAACTCACCATCGAACAGATTTTTGCCGATGGCGGAATCACCGGCCGCGCTCCCGAGACCATTAAGTGGAGTCCCGACGGCACCAAGGTCTCATTCGTCCAGCGCGACGACATGGGCGATCACGGCGAGCTCTGGTATGTCGACGCCGTGACGGGCGAGAAGAAAGTGCTGGTGAGCGAAGTCAAGCTTTCTCAGTTGGCGCCTCCCGCCAGCCGGATCAAAGACGAGCGCCAGAAAGAATGGGCGACCCGCTATCACGTCGCCGCCTATACCTGGTCGCCCGATTCCAAACATCTGCTCTTCGATTCGCAGGGGCAACTCTGGTACTACAGCCTGGATACGGGCACCGCGGTGCAGCTTACGTCTTCTCCCGACGCCAGCGAAGACCCGAAGTTTTCGCCGGACGGCAAACGGCTCGCCTACGTCCGCAAACATAATCTCTATGTGCATCCGGTGTCGGGAGAGGAAGGCGAACGCCCGCTTACGCGCGATGAAAAAGAGAAAGACAGGAAGCGCGACAAGGACGGAACCGACGGCGACAACGGTAAAGATAACGACAAGGCCGGCAACATCCTGAACGGCGAAGTCGACTGGGTTTACGCCGAAGAGCTGGCCGTGCGCAGCAACTATTTTTGGTCGCCCGAAGGTCGCGAAATCATTTTCCTGCAAATGGATGAGGCCCGAGTTCCCACCTATCCCATCACCGACTGGCTGCCGACGCATGCCCATGTCGAGCAGCAAAAATACCCGCTGGCGGGCGATCCGAATCCCAGCGTTCGCTTGGGAGTAGTGGGCAGCAACGGCGGCAAGGTACGCTGGATCAAACTCACCGACGACGATGATACCTACGTCCCGCGTTTCGGTTGGATTCGCGAAGGCTGGGCGTGGGCCGAGGTCCTGAATCGCAAGCAGGACGTGATGGATCTTTATTTTATCGACGCAAAATCAGGCAAGTCGCGCAAAGTGCTCACCGAATCGGAGCCCGACGCCTGGGTCGAGGTCAACGACAATTTTCGCATCCTGAAATCCGACGGGAGATCGGACGCTCGCTTTCTGTGGACCAGTTGGCGCGACGGACACACCCATATTTATCTCTACAGTTTCAATGCGTCCGATCCGATAGCTTCCGATGCCAAACTCGAACGCCAGCTCGAAACCGGGGAGTATGAGGTGCTTGCGGTTGACGGTGTGGACGAGGCGTCGGGCACGGTTCTCTTTACCGCCAATCAAGGAGATCCGCGGCAGGAAAAACTGTTCTCCGTGAAACTGGATGGCTCGGGGATGCAGGGACTCTCCGCGGAGGACGGCAACTACACCGCGGTGTTCGCCGATGACGGCAAGCATTTTGTGGAGACGCACTCCGCGACGCTGACGCCGCCGCGCATTTCGTGGTGTACGCCGGGCGGAAGTTGCCAGAAAATTTGGGCGAGCCGCAGCGTGACCGATTACGATCCAATTGCGCCAAAGCCGCTGGAATTCAAGGCCGATGACGGCACCGTGTTGTATGGCTCTCTGCTTCTGCCGCGCAACGCCGACCCGAACCAGAAGGCGATTCCAGTTCCATTGATCGTCTACATCTACGGTGGTCCGGCGGCGCAGGTCGTCCAGGATTCATGGGGCGGCAGCACGGCGCTGTTTCACCAGATTCTGGCGAACGAGGGATTCGCGATTTTCTCCGTCGACAATCGCGGCACCCCCAATCGCGGCAGAAAATTTGTGGCTGCGACCCGTCGGCAGTCTTTCGGCATCGAACTGAAAGACCAGCTCACCGCGCTTGACCAGTTGTACGCGCAATATCCGCAGCTCGACCGCGCCCGCACCGCGATCTGGGGATGGTCGAACGGCGGTTCGATGACACTGTACGCCTTGACGCATTCCGATCGATTCAAAGCCGGAATCTCGGTGGCGCCGGTGACCAGTTGGCGCGATTACGACTCGATTTACAACGAACGCTACATGGGCCTGCCCAAAGACAACCCCGCCGGCTACGACGACTCCATCGTCAGCGCCGCGGGCAATCTTCACGGGTCGCTGCTCCTTGTGCACGGAACCAGCGACGACAACGTGCACTTTCAGAATACAATCCAGATGACCGACGCCCTGATCAAGGCCGGGAAACAGTTTCGCCTGATGGTCTATCCCGGCAAGACGCACGGCATCGCGGGTTCAGGAACGCGCACGCAGTTGTTCCACATGATGGATGATTTCTGGAATAAGGAGTTGAAGTAGATTTCAGCCATCAGCCGTCAGTTCTCAGTTTCGGCTCTGGGCGAAGGTGAGATTTTACTGATAACTGATAACTGAAAACTGAAAACTGAAAGCTGCCCTTATGCATCGCACAACGCTCGGCGATTTCGAACTCACCGTCGTCTCCGATGGAACCTACTTCCTCGATGGCGGAGCTTTCTTCGGCGTGGTTCCGAAGACAATGTGGTCGAAGAAAATCATGCCCGATGCGCAGAACCGCATCGATACAGGACTGAATTCTCTGCTCGTGCGCACCGGCGACAAGAACATCCTGATCGAAACCGGCATCGGCAACAAACTGCCGGAGAAGATGGCGCAGATCTACAAGCAGCCGGCCAAGCTGCTCGAGAACCTCCACGCCGCCGGAGTCGCCCCGGAAGACATCGACATCGTCATCAACACCCATCTCCATTTCGATCACTGCGGATGGAACACGGTTCGGCGCGGCGATCGATTCGTGGCGACGTTTCCGAAAGCGAAGTACTACGCACAGCGGCAAGAATGGGAGCATGGCCGCCTGCAACTCGAGCGCGACGCCGTCAGCTACATGAGTCCGAATTACGATCCACTGCTCGAAAGCGGCCAGATGGAACTCCTGAATGGCGATCGGGAGATCGTGCCCGGCATCTCAGTCAAGGTTTTCCCCGGGCACACCGCGCACATGCAAGCGGTAATTGTCGAGAGTGGCGGAGGCAACGAAAGGAAGACGGCCTGCTACATCTCCGACCTGATCCCAACTTCCCATCATCTCGACCTGACCTGGGTGATGGCGTTCGATCTGTTTCCGCTCGAAACCATCGTCAGCCGCAAAAAATATTACGCGCAGGCGATTGCCGAGCGATGGCTGACCGTGTTCACGCACGATGACCAAACGCCATGGGGATATGTGGAACGCGGGGACCGAGGCCGTCTAGGGCTGGCCAAAGTCGAGTAGCAGCGTCCGCGCGCCTGGCCGCTACCCGAAGCGATTGATCGACTGTTTCTCTTTGATTCCTGGAGGTTCCGTGTCCAAGTGGCTCCATCCGCGATTGCTTGCCGCAATTCTCATCGTTTCCGCCATCGCACTCGCCCAGACTGCGCCTCCACCGCCCGATCTCGATGCGTACGTCGCCGCTGCCATGAAGACCTTCGACGTTCCTGGCATGGCCGTCGCTATCGTGAAAGATGGCAAGGTCGTGGTCGCGAAAGGTTACGGAGTGCGCAAACTGGGCGAACCCACTCCAGTCGACGAGCACACCATGTTCGGCATCGGATCGAACACCAAGGCCTTTACCACGGCCGCACTGGCCGGACTGGTGGACGCCGGCAAGCTCTCCTGGGACGATCCCGTCTATCAGCGCCTTCCCGGCTTCGTAATGTACGATCCCTATGTTTCTCACGAGATGACCATCCGCGATTTGCTCACCCACCGCAGCGGCATGGGCCTGGGCGAAGGCGATCTGCTGTTCTGGCCGCAGTCTACCTACACGCGCGACGAAATCGTTTACAAGCTGCGCTTCATGAAGCCCGCGTCCAGCTTCCGCAGCCATTTCGCATACGACAACCTGCTCTACATGACGGCGGGGCAGATCATTCCCGCCGTGACCGGAACTTCCTGGGACGACTACATCCGCCAGCACATCTTCGCGGTGCTCGGCATGGAGCACTCCAACGTCAGCAACGCTGGCTTCAAACCCGGCGATGACTACGCTTTCCCGCATTCTCGCATGGACGGCAAGCTTCAAGTCATTCACTTTGAAGTGCTGAATAACGTCGGTCCCGCGGGATCGATCAATTCCTGCGCCGCCGACATGGCGAAGTGGGTGCAGCTTCAGCTCAACCGCGGAAAATTCATCGACCACGACGGACAATTGTTCAGCGAACGCCAGTCAAAAGAGATGTGGTCGCCGCAGACCATTCTTCCGATCGGGGATCCACAGTCCCCTTTGGCGGGATTGAAACCGAATTTCGCGGACTACGCCCTGGGCTGGGGTTTGCGCGACTACCACGGCCGCAAGCTCGTGGGCCACACCGGCGGCGTGGCGGGCTTCGTCTCCCGTGTGATGCTGGTGCCCGAGGAAAATCTTGGTGTCGTCGTGCTGACCAACGCGGAGCAAGACGGCGCCTTCGATTCCATCCTGTTTCATGTGCTCGATCACTACTTCAAGCTGCCGCCCACCGACTGGATCGCAGCCTACAAGGCCGTCGACGACGCGGAGGAAAAAGAAGCCGCGGAAACCATAAAAAAAGCGGAAGACGCCCGCGCCGCCGATTCCAAACCCTCACTGCCGCTGGAGAAATATGCCGGCCTCTATAACGACGCCTGGTATGGCCCCATCACCATCCGCGTGGAGAACGGCGGATTGGTCATCACCTTCGACCACACGCCATCGATGATCGGCGACTTGCAGCACTGGCAGTACGACACGTTCAAAGCGCACTGGCGTGATCGCACCATCGAAGACGCCTTCGTCACTTTCTCGCTGAAGCCCGATGGCAGCATTGAAAGCGCGCGCATGGCGGCCGTTTCTCCGCTCGCCGATTTCAGCTTCGACTATCAGGATTTGCTGCTTAAGCCTGCGGTAAAGAAGTGAGAAGATGCATCTTCGATTGGGCGAGCGGGTAAGACGCAGGGTTCACTGCGCTGGACTGCTGCCGCGCTCCGCTTCCGCGACCGTTTCGTAGAACTGAAAGAAGTTCTCCACGCGAGTGACTTCAAGAGCCTGATGGATGCGCTGATTCACGCCCACCAGCCCCAGGCTGCGTCCATCTTTTTGCCGAGTCACATACGCCCCAACCAGCGCCCCAATCCCAGCCGAATCCGCCAGTGGAACATCCGTGAAGTCCAAAATGAGCGCCCGCGAAACGTCGGAGCGCAGTTTAGATTGGAACCCAAATACATTGGCGAGCGTCAGCGGCCCGGAAAGGCGCAGGATGCGGATTCCTTCCCGCGAACCGGGAAGATCTTCAATATTCAACGGCAGATCGGGCATGCGTGAAATGTTAACGGCGAATGACACGGGGAATGTTACAAACAGGTTAATTCCGCAGTGCTCCGCTACTCTCCGCCGATCGTAAGTCCATCCATGCGAATTGTCGGCGAGGCCACGCTGCCCCGGAATTCCAGATCGCTGCCAATCTCGGAAATATTGCAGAACATCTCTTTGAGATTCCCGGCCACTGTGATCTCTTCGACCGGATACGCCAGTTCGCCATTGACGATCCACATGCCAGACGCTCCACGGGAGTAGTCGCCGGTCACTAAATTCGCGCCATGACCGAGAAACTCGGTTACATAGAGGCCGTCTTTGATCGCCGCGATAATCTGCTTCGGCGATTTCGTCCCCGGCTCCAGAAAATAATTCCCGGGCCCAATCCCCGGCGTCCCAGCGAGTCCGCGAGAGGCGTTGGCGGTGGTCTCCATGCCCAGCTTTTTGGCGGTGTAGGTGTTCAGTAAATAAGATTTCAGAATTCCGTTCTCAATCACCACCGTGCGCCGCGTCGGAATGCCTTCGCCGTCAAACGGCGTGGTGCCGAAGCCGCCGGACATGGTGCCGTCGTCGATGACGTTGACGTTCGCCCCGGCAATTTTCTCGCCGAGTTTGCCCGCCAGAAACGACGCTCCGCGATAGACCGAGTCGCCATTCACGCCTTCGAAAATATGTTCGAGCATCGATCGGGAGACCATCGGATCGAGCACCACCGGCACATGCGCCGTCTTCACCTTGCGCGCGCCGAGTCGTCGCAGCGTGCGGCGAGCCGCTTCTTTTCCAACTTGTTCCGCCGAATCGAGCTTCGCCAGGCTGCGCGCCACCGAATACCAGTAATCGCGCTGCATGCCGCCGTTCTCGTCCTGCGCGATGGGCACAGCCGAAACCGAACAATACGACCGCCGGTATTCGCCGACAAAGCCATGAGAATTCGCCAGCACTTTTCTGCCCGAGGCCGCGTCGAACGATCCGCCCTCCGAGTTTTTAATGCGCGGATCGGCGTCCATCGCCGCCTTTTCGGCGCGCCGCGCATACTCGATTCGCTCGGGTCCGGGAAGGGAATAAACGTCTTCGTGATAAAGATGGAGGTCGCCAGAAAGCGATCCGAGCTTAGCCGCCTCGGGGATTCCCGCGTACGGATCCTCGGAACAGATCTTCGCCAGTTCCAGCGCCGACTTCAGCATGCGCTCGATTCCGGCAGCGGAAAAATCGCTCGAATACGTGCTGGCCGAGCGCTGCCCGAAGAAGACGCGCACGCCAATGGCCCGTGAGCCCGATTCCTTCAGCGTTTCGACCTGGCCCAGTCGCACCACCGTCGAAAATTCATCGCCTTCGCGGACGACGCACTCCGCCGCCGTCGCACCGCCTTTCATCGCGCGGTGGACTACGTCTTGGGCCACGGAGGCTAGGCCGGCTTCGAGCTTGGGTGCGCTGGGTTCTAGAGTTGTTGTCATTTTCAAAATTTCAGAGGTCAGAAGTCAGATTGCAGAAGTGAAAGTCAAAGCTCCCGACGCGAGGTTTTTCACCTCTGCAATCTGACCTCTCACCTCTGACCTCTTACTGCATGAATCCGCCCGGCTCCCGCTTCGCCGTCCCGCCGACAGTCATCCGATCAATCTTAATAGTCGGAATACCGACGCCGACCGGCACCGCCTGCCCATCCTTGCCGCACGTCCCCACACCTTCATCGAGCTTCAAATCGTTGCCCACCATCGAAACCCGCGTCAGCACATCGGGTCCATTGCCAATCAGCGTCGCGCCCTTGATCGGAGCCGTGATCTTTCCGTCTTCGATGAGATACGCTTCCGACGCCGAGAAAACAAACTTGCCGTTCGTGATGTCGACCTGCCCGCCGCCGAAGTTCACCGCGTACACGCCATTCTTCACCGAGCGAATAATGTCGCCAGGATCGTCCTGCCCCGCCAGCATATAAGTGTTCGTCATGCGCGGCATCGGAATGTGTTCGTAGCTCTCGCGGCGCCCATTGCCGGTGTCGGCAAGGCCCATCAGCTTCGACGAAAGTTTGTCGCTCAAATATCCCTTCAGAATTCCGTTCTCGATCAGCACGGTTTCTTGCGTCGGCTGGCCTTCATCGTCCACATTCAAAGACCCGCGGCGCCACGGCATCGTGCCGTTGTCGACCACCGTGCACTTTTCGCTGGCCACCCGTTTGCCGATCAGTCCGGCAAACGCCGACGTCTTTTTGCGATTGAAATCGGCTTCCAACCCATGACCGACGGCCTCATGCAGCAGAACGCCGGGCCATCCCGGGCCAAGCACAACTTCCATGTCACCCGCCGGAGCTTCGCGTGCATCCAGTTGCAGAATCGCCTGCCGCGCCGCTTCTTTGGCAAAGAACTCTGGAGTCTTTTCGCCGAAAAAGAAGTCAAGCGCCACCCGGCCGCCGCCGCCAGAAGTACCCCGTCCCGAACTCGTCTCCGTCTTTGCGATGCACGAAACATTCATGCGCGCCAGCGGCTGCGAGTCTTCCGCAAACGTGCCGTCGGAGCCGACCACGAGAATGTTCCTCAGTTCGTCGGAATAATTTGCGCGCACTTCCTTGATTCGCGAATCATACCCGCGCGCCGTTTTATCGCCGCGCATCAGCAACTCAACCTTGGCGGTAATGTCCGCATCCACCGAAGGCAAGGTCACCGGATACAAGCTGCGAGCCGGTTTCTGTTGAAATCCCACGACCGTCGTCTTGGCCGGAGCGCTCGCGATCAGCGCCGCCGTGCGAGCCGCATGCAGAATCCGCTGCGGAGAAAGATCGTCGGTGTATGCATATCCCGTTCGCTCGCCGGAAACCACCCGCACCCCGCACCCTGCCGAAATCCCCTGCGACGCCGACTTCACCAGTGACTCATCCACCATCAGCGAGGTCGAGGTAAGGTATTCGAAATAAAGATCGGCATAGTCGCCACCCGCCGAAAGCGCGGCCGCCAAGTAGTTCTCAAGATCCTGATTCGTAAGCCCGTAGTGCTCGAAGAAAAAGCGTTCCTGATTTGCGGTATGTCCAGTATGTCCAGTCACCATATTTGGATGCCCTTAACTTCGCCAACGACTCGCGTGGCTACTGCATTATCCCACGACTCGAACGGCATCGGTCTGTTGGAATGATTACCGAAGTCAGCATTTGCAGCGTGGCACAAAACCGAACAATTTCGAAGTCCAGCGATCACTGACTTAAACTCTGGCGCGGCGAATGATCGAATCGATGACTCCAGACTCGCTCAGCCAAATGCTCTCCGACTTCCTCAACGGCGCGCGCGCCGCAGTCGTCGTCGAAGACGGCGCCATTGCCTTCGACCTGGCCGAATCGAAGTACTCCGTCTCCGGCGAATACCATAAATGTCTGCTGCACCTATGGTCGAGCGAGCGCAACTTCGTGCGCCGTGTGCTCGATGCCGAGGTCAAGACCACCACGCTCCGCTTGCAAGTGCAGCGCATGGGCCAGAACCGCCCGACCCGCCTCGACTTCTGCCGCGATCGCGATCAGCGCTCTCCCGCCGCGCGACGAGCGGCACGCGTTGCCTACGAGCCTCGCCTGCGCCGTGCGCTCGAACGCAACTTCCCCGGCTTCGCCATCGTCCGCCTCACCACCGGCATGGATCTCGAACGCTCCTTCGGTCCTGCCTATCTTCGCGGCTTGCTGCGCCACGGACAGCGCGCCCTTGCCGTCGTCGGAGTGAACGACCAAGAGACGCAATCGACCGTCGACGGCGCGCTGACCGTCGGAATCCTCTGGCTCGAAGCCTGCCGTCTGGCGCAGCAGGAACGGCGCGTGGTCGAAGGGTTGGCGATGGTCGTGCCNNGCCGCGGCCGACATCGGAGATTGCGGCAACCTGGCCACCCGCCTGGTGCATTCCATTGACGAAGGGCTGGCCCGCGAGCGCTTTACCGATTCGATCGCGCGCATCCGTGCAATTCTGCCGCAATCGGAGGTTGTCGTGCTCTCACCCGCGCTGATTTCCTTCCGCCGCCACGGCCTCGAATTTGCCCAGGCCCGGATCGCCCACGATCCGCGCACGTTTCAAAGCGCCCAGGAAATCGCCTTCGGCGTCGGGCCGGAAGAGCGCGTTCTCAACTCCGAGAACGAACCTCATTTTGCCGATCTCATGCGTCTGGCCGCGGCCGTCCGCCACCAGGACGGTCCCAAGAACCACGCGTTATGGCGCATGCATCCCGAACGCTGGTTGGAATCTCTAGCCGCCGCAAACATCGCCGCGCTCGCTGGACGGCTGCAACCTGAGCCGGTTTACGCCCAGGTGCCCGCCTTCGCCGCCGCCGATCGCGCCATGATCGACATACTAGCGATCACTCGCGAAGCGCGTTTGGCTGTCATCGAACTCAAAGCCGATGAGGATACCCACCTTCCCCTGCAAGGCGTCGATTACTGGTCGCGTGTTGCCTGGCATCAAAGCCGCGGAGAGTTCGCGCAATTCGGTTATTTTCCCGGCCGCGAGATCTCGCCGCAAAAGCCCCTGCTCATGCTGGTCGCGCCCGCTCTGCACGTACATCCCACCACCGACACGATCCTCCGCTATCTCTCGCCGGAAATCGATTGGGAAGTTCTCGGCATTGACGAGCATTGGCGGGAACAGATCAGGGTCGTCTTCCGCAAAAGGCCGCCCCGCTCGCCAGTTCAGGCGGCTTGAGCCCTCACCGCTGAGATGCTCAGGTCCTGATGCTCTTCCGCAGCATCACCAGTTGTCCAAGGTGATACGCATTGTGGTCGGCCAGCAGCAGCGTCTCGCGCAAAATCGTTTGCCCATCTCCCCAGGGGATGTGGGCGTAGAGATCGACTTTTTTATCGGCGACGAGCTTCTCCATCGCATGCAGATCTTTCTTGAACGCGGCCATGCTCGCGGTCCACGCCTTCTCAGCCTTCCCATCAGGCGGCGCTTCCGATGCCGGCCAGTATCCTTCGGGCCATTTCGGGGAGACATGCTTAGCATTGCGGCTGAACTCAAGAATGTCCCACTGGGCGAGACGCATGTGCTCGAGCAGCATCCATGCGGTGTGGGGGAAGTTCGCGACTTTGACTCCGATGACTTGCGCGGGCCAGCCGGCCAAGGCATCGGCGAAGTTGATATGAGCGCCACCGCCCTCCAACAAATAGAGCAGGTGGTCGCGGAGTAGCCGATCTTGGGATGACGGACGCGGTGCTGCCTCACCGCTAGTTTTCGGGGATTGTTTTCTGGTTTTCCTTTTTGCCATGGGTAATTTCATTCTATGAGAACCGAAGTCAATGGAGAAGCTTGCGAGTCATAGTGCCGGGTTCACGCGCATTTCGTTTTCCGGCGCTTCGCCTTTGAATACGCGTCCGATTCCTCGCACCAGTCGCCGCATCGGCAGCTCTCCTTTAGCATCGGCAAAAAAAATTTCGCCGGCTCTGCTTCCGCGATAGCACCAGCGCTTCAGCATCGCGAGGTGCTCCATGCGCTCGATCGCGCTGCCAGGTTGGGAAGCAGGAAACGCCTCCAGCGCCGCCGCGATGCGCGCTTCCATCGACTGCGATTTGGCGTGCTCCCCGCCGGAGATCGGAAACTCAAGCGGCCCCGCGATCGCTCCTCCGTCGACGCGGAATAGGGCCACGCTCTCCGCCTTTGGCGACTGCTGCACGGAATCCTGCACCGATGGTTGCGCCGATTTCTGCACCGATTTGTGCACCGATTTCTGTACAGATTTCTGAACTATGACCGCGTGCAACCGGTCGATCCGCTGCACGAACTCCGGCAACTGCTGCAGCACGGGCGTGAGCTTGTCGAGCCGCGCATGAATCGCGGCGGCCGTCTCGAATTCCATTTTCGCGGAAGCATCGTCGCGCTCCGCCCCCATCTGCCGCTTTAGCGATTCCCCGCGCGAATCCAGAAAGCTCTCGACCCGCGTCACCTCCGCGCGATACTCTTCATCGCTGCAACCGCGAAAACACGGAGCCAAACACATCTTCATCTCCGAATAAACACAGCCCGGAAATACCGGATCGGGATGTAAGTCTTCCACGCAGCGCCGCATCTTGAAAAAATCAAGCGCGTCGTTCATGAATTTCTCCGCCGCTAGCCGCGAAGCAAACGGCCCGTAGTACAGGTTCTTTCCTGAAATCCGCCCCAGCCGCGTCGTGACCGAAGCGCGCGCGAATTCGTTTTCCAGATGGAGCTTGACCAGAGGAGCAAACCGCAGCCGCAGCCGGTTCGAATAAGTCTTCGGAAAGGCCGACCGCAGTGCCCGGTAAAGCGCGAGTCCCGATTCGAAGTCCGACCCGGTCAGCGTGTATTCGATCCAGCGCACCCGATCCCGCAGGTTCAACCGTTTGGTGTGTTCTTCCGGAGCGGAAAGCAGGCGCTGCAACCGCCGCCGCAGGTTGGCCGTCTTGCTGACGTAAGGTTCGGAGTTCGCGTCCCCGCCCCGCAAAAGAAAAACCGCCGGAGCCGCAGCCACGCCAGAGAAGATCTCGGCGTCCGCTTCCGGACGGAACTCGATGCGCTCAGCTAGCACGGGTTCGATTGTAGACGAGGGGTCGGAAGTCAGAGGTTAGAGGTCAGATTGCAGAAGTAAGAACCTAAAGCCCTGGGGTTTCACTTCTGCAATCTGACCTCAAACCTCTGACCTTTAGCGACCTCATCCGAAGCTGGCGCTCTTGAACTTCTGCCGGAAATCCGGCCCGTCCATCTTCACGATGCGGCACATTTCGTGCAATCGGGAACGCATGCGTTCGCCAATTCGGTCGCCCAAAGTCTCCTCGCGCGCTGCCGCCCGCGCTGGCGACAATGACACAGACGATGACCGCGCCACGCTCGCCGCCGGTTCGTCCGCAAAATTCGTGGTGATGAGCGTGGTCCGGTTGTCGTTATAGCGCGTATTCAGAATCAGGCTGACCGTGTCCCACACCCACTCGCTCGGCTTCACCGCGCCCAGTTCGTCGAGCAGCAGCACCTCGGCTTCAAACACCGGCCGCAGCACCTGCAGTTCGGTTGCCTGCACCGAATCGTTATAGGAATTCTGAATCTGCTTCAGCAGTTCGCGATAGTCGCAAAAAAGGCAGGCGCATCCCCGCGCCGCGATGAGTTCCTTGAGAATGCCTACCCCGAGATGAGTCTTGCCCGTCCCGATTCCGCCCACCAGCAGCAGGCCCTTGCCGTCTCGCGGATCGAACTCCTGCACGAAACGCTCGGCGCCGATCTTGGCCAGTGCAATCGACCGGTCGGCTCCCGGGAAGTCGGTAGTAAATTCCGACAGCTCGCAATGCTCATACCTCTTTGGAATCCGCGCCGCCGCAATCAAAGCTCCGCCGCGCGACCGCAACTGACAATCGCAGCGCGTAACGCCGCGTTCTGGCGCTTCCGCCACCGGCTTCCATCCCGAGCCCGCGCACAACGGGCAAACTTCAGCTGCTGTTTTCATGTTGGTGTAGTTCAACTCTGCACCCGAACCCGCCCGCGCCGCAACTCCAATCCGTTTCCTCTCTGTGCACATCCTGTGGAGACCGTCGCCGCCTTGTGGAGAACCACGGCGAGGCGAGAAAACACTGGCCGGTTGCCTTAGAAGGACACAACCTGTATTTCCGTCCCGTTTCCCCACTTCGGCACGGCAGGGTGTCAAAAGCGGCAACGGACGCGTGTTTTCCATTGACAATCCTGCAACATGAGCGAGAATGAACATCGTCGGTGCTCGCGCTTCGGGCTCTCCTCCCCGGCTGATGCGCGGGAACCGTAAAGACTAGTGTCAGGAGAGAGCATGAACAAAGCTGATCTGGTTGACCGGATCGCCGGAGCCTGCAGTATTTCCAAAGCGCAGGCGACGACCGCGATCGATACCACCGTGGACAGCGTCACTGCTGCCCTTCGCAAAGGTGACCGGGTAGCCTTGATTGGATTCGGCACGTTCTCCGTCTCGCAGCGCAAGGCCCGCAATGGCCGAAACCCGCAGACGGGTGCCACCATCAAGATCGCCGCCCGTAGAGTCGCCAAATTCACTCCCGGGAACGAACTCAAGAAAGTTGTCAACAAAGGTAAGTAGGGACCCCAGATTTCTTGGAAACGAACCAGACGGCAGGGTGGTCGGCCCTGCCGTTTTGTATTTCAGGTCTCAGGTCTTAGGTGTCAGGTCTCATTGTTCGGACGCGAAGGTTTCCCTGAGACCTTGGACCCGACACCTGCCTTGCTGAATCCTTCCTAACTCCTGTAGAATCTAACTTCTGGAATCGAGGATTAGGAACCGACATGAAAGCAGCCATTCACCCCAACTACACTGAAGTCCGCGTGCATTGCGCCTGCGGCAACGCATTTGTCACCCGCTCCGCTCACAAGGGCGACATTTCCGTGGAAATCTGCGCCGCCTGCCACCCTTTCTTCACCGGCAAGCAGAAGCTCATGGATACCGCCGGCCGCGTCGAGCGCTTCCGCCGCAAGTACGCCAAAAGCGACGCCGGCAAAGCCGAAGCCGCAAAAATCGAAGCCGCGAAAAAGTAATTCGCGCGCAGAAACGCGCATCCTCAAGAGCCTCCCATCGCTGGGAGGCTTTACTTTTGGAAACACCTCGCCCGTGGAGAGACGGGCGTCCTCGCGACCGTGCCCTGAGCGAAGCCGAAGGGTCCAAACCGAGCCTATCCTCGACAGAGAAACGACGTAAAATCGAACCGTGAGCAAGTTCTGGGACAATCCGCTAAGCGCGCGCACGCCGGACGTCGACAACGCCGTCCCCGCCGCCCCGCGCGCCTTTCCCACGTCCTTCACCATCGGCAACGTCCGCATCGCCCCCGCCACCGTCCTCGCCCCCATGGCCGGAGTCACCGACACNNGTCCGCGGACGCTACCTCCACTTCTACGAAGACGAGCACCCGATCTCCGCCCAGCTCTTCGGCAGCAATCCCGCCGTCCTCGCCGATGCCGCCCGCCTGGTCGAAGACGTTGGCTTCGATTTGGTCGACCTCAATCTAGGCTGCCCCGCCAAAAAAGTCGTAAAGTGCAACGGCGGCTCCGGCCTCCTCCGCGACCTCCCGCTGATCCGNNGAAATCGTCTGCGTCGAACTCGCCCGCCTGGCCGAAAGCTGCGGCCTGGGAGCCGTCGCCCTTCACGCCCGCACCCGCGAGCAAGGCTACAGCGGCAACGCCCGCTGGGAGTGGATCGCCTCCGTCAAACAAGCCGTCAAAATTCCCGTGATCGGCAATGGCGACATCCGCTCGCCCGAAGACGCCTGCGCCATGGTCGCCCAAACCGGCTGCGACGCCGTCATGATCGGCCGCATGGCCCCCGCCAACCCCTGGATCTTCCGCCAGATCGAGCAGTATGCAAGTCGTGTCCCTGCCCACGTAGCGGCGGACGCATTTGTCCGCCCCGCGGAGCAAAGCGACGCCGACGGGGAAAGGCATCGGGAAGGGCACGACTTTAGTCGTGCCGAAAATCGCACACTCTCGAATGCGGCTTTAGCCGCTGAGGCCAAGCCCTACGACGAGCCCACCGAGGCCGACCGCTACCAGATGATCCGCACCTATTTCCAAATGCTGCTCGAAGAAAAAATGCCCGGAACAGAAGGCAAGATGAAGCAATTCGCCTCCTGGTTCACTCACGGCATCCCCGGAGGCGCGGCCCTGCGCAAGGCCATCTACGAGGCCAAGACCGGAGCCGAGATACTGATCCGTGTCGAAGAGTTCTTCGAGAGCCGCCTCCAAATCACAGCCGTATAGCCACCCTGCTAAAATAAAAAGTTCGCGCTCCGCTAGCGAACTCATCCATGGCGCTTCGTCTCTACAACACTCTCTCCGGCAAGATCGAAGACTTCCATCCGATCGACGCCAACCGCGTCCGCATGTACGCCTGCGGCCCCACCGTCTACGACTACGGCCACATCGGCAACTTCCGCACATTTATCGCCGTCGATCTGCTCTACCGCTTCCTCCGCCAAAGCGGATACGACGTCCGCTACGTCATGAACATCACCGACGTCGACGACAAGATCATCCGCAACGCCGCCCGCGACAACGTCACTGTGCAGCAATACACCGCGAAATTCACCAAGGCATTCCTCGAAGATTCCGCCACGCTCAACATCGCGCAGCCCACGCTGGTGCGCGCCACCGAGCACATCAATCAAATGGCCGACTTCATCGCCGAGCTGGAGAAGAAAGGTTTCGCCTACCGCACCGACGATGGCTCCTACTATTTCCGCATCGCGAAATTCCCCGAATACGGCAAGCTCTCAAAGAAAGATTTCGCCGGCATGACCGACGGCGCCCGCGTCGACGTCGACGAATACGAAAAAGACAGCGCCCGCGACTTCGCCCTCTGGAAAGCCCCCAAGCCCGGCGAAGCCTCGTGGGATACCTCCATCGGCCCCGGCCGTCCCGGCTGGCACATCGAGTGCTCGGTCATGTCGATGGAGCAGCTCGGCCCCAGCTTCGACCTGCACGCCGGCGGCGAAGACCTNNGAAGCGCTCAGCGGCAAGCAATTCTCCCGCTATTGGTTTCACGCGCGCTTTCTGCTCGTCGAAGGCCAGAAGATGTCGAAGAGCCTCGGCAACTTCTACACCGTCCGCGACCTGATCCTGCTCGGCCACAAACCGTCTTCGATCCGCTGGCTGCTGACCCAGGTCCCCTATCGCAATCAGCTCAACTTCACCTTCGACGGATTGAAATCCGCCGCCAGCTCGGTAGAAAAACTGCGCAACTTCAAATTTCGCCTGGAACGCGCCGCAAGAGATCTTGCGAAGGGTACAGACGGGAAGGGTGCGGGTGCGGAAAGCACGGACGGGAAGGGTGCGTGGGCAAAAGGCACGAACGGGAAGGGCACGACTTCAGTCGTGCCGTCAAGCCGCACCACAGAAGCGGCTTTAGCCGCTGAGGGCCGCCCAGCCTCGCCCACCGCGTCGAACTCCGCCCTCTACGCTTTGGCCCACGAGACCGCCGACCGCATCACCGCCGCTCTCGACGACGACCTGAACACCGCCGAAGCCCAAGCCGCCATCTTCGACATGCTGCGCAAAGCCAACACCGCGCTCGACACCGCNNTGGCCAGAGCGAAGTCCGCCAGGACGACATAAAGCCGCTGCTCGGAGCGCTCGAAAAATTCGACGAGATCTTCGCCATCCTGAAAGACGACGACCAACCCAAGATGAAAGCCATCTTCGACTGGGCCAAGGCCGAAGGCGGTGAGAAAGAAAAAGAAATCAGCCCTGCATTGCAAGAGATTGCCGGCACAGCCCAGCTAGCCGACGAGCAAGTCAATCAAAAGCTCGCCGAAATGGAAGCCGCCAGAAAGTCGCGCAACTTCAAAGCCAGCGACGCCCTGCGCGCCGAGTTAACCGGAGCCGGCATCATCGTGGAGAATACAAAGGATGGAGTGCGCTGGAGAAGAAAGTGAAGAAATTTGTAATTTGTAATTGGTAATTTGTGATTTGCAATTCGGTTCGGCGGGCGTGCAGGTTTTAAATTACAAATTACAAATCGCCAATTACAAATGCTTTCCCTAGACGCTTATCTCCGCGAAGCCGAACGCGCCCACGGCCATATCTGCGCCGGCCAAGTATTAGGAGTGCGCCTCGCCATGCTCGGCCTCGAGAAACTCGGCATCGAAGACCCGCGCGGGAAAGACCGCAAGCGCCTAATCACCTTTGTCGAAATCGACCGCTGCGCCACCGACGCCATCGCCGTAGTCACCGGATGTCGCCTCGGCAAACGCGCCCTGAAATTCCGCGACTGGGGAAAAATGGCCGCAACCTTCGTCGATCTCGCTTCCCACGTCGAAGAAAACGGGAAAGGCACGACCGCAAACGGGAACGTGGCGACTGTCACGAACGGGAAGGGCACGACTTTAGTCGTGCCGTCTCAATCCGCCACTGGCGCGGCTTTAGCCGCTGAGGGACAACGGTCGCCGTCCTTGAACGGTGCTGCACATTCTGCGGATCACTGGTACCGCGCGATCCGTGTAGCCGCGAAAGAATCCTCCAAAGCGCTGGCCCGCGCCATGCACCCCGAAATCCCCGACAAGAACCAGCAGCAGATGCTGGCTTATCGCGAAATGCCAGAAGACGACCTATTCACCAAGCAATGGGTAAAAGTCGAACTCCCCCCCGAAGAATTCCCCGGATACAAAGCCGACCGCATAGTCTGCGCCGCCTGCGGCGAAGGCATCAACTTCCACCGCGAGGTTTTGCGGGACGACAAAGTGCTCTGTCAAAGTTGCGCCCACGGACGCTATTACGAACCGATGTAGCGCAGCCCTAGAACCGATCAGCGGCTCCATCCCATAGTTTGATGGCCTTTTTCATCTCGTCATCCGTCGGTTCTTTACTGTGAGAGTGAACCCGGTCGTAATGTGCCATGGCCTGGGCCAGTGCGCGCCTGCTCCTCGTCCGGTCGCCCGCCAGCCTCCTCAACCATTGCCAACCGTGTGTATGCCTTAGCAACCTCCAAATCTCCCGCAAATGTTTTGTCTGCCGACTCCAGCCGTTCGAGTAACTGAATTTGCAGCATCACGGCTTGCCGCGCGTGGTCAGTGTCTGCGTGCATGAACTGTGTGCGGGCAAATTTCTCGCCTAGAGGCGGCCTTTGAGATCCACGTTCCGGTGGCCGTGAAGAATGGACATGATCCTATTGACAGTGCCTGCTAAAATAGTAGTAAGTGCTAACCGCACTTCAGTCGCCTGGTCTTTGACAACTTACTGAGAAGGGGTAGCTCGGGTTAAGCCGGGTGGTTTTCTGGAAAAGTCAACCCTAACTCCTTTATTTTCAAGATTGTACCTCTAACTCCCTTGCGCTCAATATTTTGGCGGGAAATTCCCCCTAAAATACTGATTCTAATAGACCGGAGGGGGAGGGGGGTGCCCCCAGGCAACGACGGCTAAGTCCCAAAATGGGAGCACCAGCCACATAAGGTCAGCCAGAAATCCAAGGAAGGATCGCAGATCGCAAGCAGCCAATCCTAGCGCGAACAGCGAACGACGAACAGCGAACGACGAGCCGCGAACGACTAACGACCAACGACCAACGCCGCTCTCTCAAACGCATGCGCCACCCGCAGCAGCGTGCCCTCATCAAAGTGCCGCGCGAATAACTGCAACCCAATCGGCAGTCTCTCGTGATTCTCTCCGCATGGAACCGAAATTCCGGGAATGCCCGCAAGATTCGCAGTTACCGTGTAGATATCGGCAAGATACATCGCCAGCGGATCATCCACCTTCTCGCCTAACTTGAACGCAGGCGTCGGACAAGTCGGCGCAGCAATCACATCCACTTTCTTGAACGCTTCGTCGAAATCGCGCGTCAGCAGCGTGCGCACTTTCTGCGCTTTCAAATAGTAAGCGTCATAGTAACCAGCGCTAAGCGCGTAAGTGCCCAGCATAATGCGCCGCTTCACTTCCATGCCGAATCCGCCATCGCGGGTTTGCCGATACATTTCAGAAAGCGTCGTAGCCTTGGCCCGAAACCCATACCTCACGCCGTCAAACCGCGCCAGATTCGACGACGCCTCCGCCGTCGCGACTATGTAGTAAGTCGGGATCGCATACTCAGTATGCGGCAGCGAAACCGGCACAACTTCGCATCCCAGCTCGGCCAGCTTCTGGATTGCAGCTTCGACCGCTGCGCGCACTTCCAGATCCAGCCCGGAGCCGAAATATTCTTTCGCCACTCCGACCTTCAGCCCGCGAACCGGCTTCTCCAGTTCCGCCACATAATCCGGCACCGGAACTTCCGCCGAAGTCGAATCCATCGGATCGCGTCCCGCAATTGTCCGCAGCACGAGCGCAGCGTCCTTCACGGTCCGGGCAAATGGTCCAATGTGATCGAGCGACGAAGCAAACGCAATCAGCCCGTATCGCGACACGCGCCCGTAAGTCGGCTTCAATCCCACCACGCCGCAAAACGACGCAGGCTGCCGAATCGATCCGCCCGTATCGGAACCCAAAGTAGCGACCGCCATCTCCGCCGCCACCGCCGCCGCCGATCCGCCCGACGATCCGCCCGGCACGCGCGATTTGTCCCGCGGATTATGCACCGCGTGATAGGCCGAGTTTTCATTCGACGATCCCATGGCAAACTCATCGCAGTTGAGCTTGCCCAGAATCACCGCGCCCGCCGCTTCGAGGCGTGCTACCGCCGTGCAGTCATAAGGAGGAACAAAAGTCTCGAGAATCTTCGAACCGGCGGTGGTCCGCACGCCGCGCGTCACCATGACGTCTTTGATCGCAATCGGAACTCCCGCCAGCGGCGGCAACGGGATCCCTTCCGCCGCCATCTGGTCGATCTGCCCAGCCTGCGCGAGTGCCCTCTCCTCGCACAGCGTCAGAAACGCGCCAATCTCCGGATCTTCTCTCCGAATGCGCTCATAGTAATCACCGGCCAGCGCCGTCGCCGTCGTTCGATCTTCGATAATCGCGTTGCGGATCGTTTCAATCGTCAGCCCCGAGCCCAGCCCGCTATTTTCTTTGCCCGCGATTTCGTTTTTCGCGATCATCGCCCTATCTCTCAATCACCTTTGGCACTTCAAAAAATGTCCCGTCCGTATCCGGAGCATTCTTCACCGCAACATCGTGCGGCAGCGACTCGCGCAGGCCATCCTGCACATCCTCGCGGATGGCGTAAGCAAACCGCTCGCTCCCTTGCCGCGACTCGTCCACGCCGTAGCGATCCGAAACCTGAGCCATGGGCGCGACTTTGTCGGTCTCCAGTTCGCCGAGCCGCGCGACGTATTCAAGAATGGAGTTCAAATCGCGCAACATGCGAACGCGTTCTTCCTCGGTCAACTCAAGGTTGGCCAGATCGGCCACGTAAGCCACGTCTTTGTCGGTAACCTTCACACCTTCACCCTCACGCCTTCACCACAAACTCAATCCGCTTCACCGAAGTCGCAGAATACCTATTGATCAAAGCCAGATAGCGCGGCGCAAGGCCGACGAGTTCCCGCCGCCATCCTGCATCCGCGACTTCCACGCGCAGAATGCCGTCGGTAAAACTCAACGCCCGCGTCCGATCGGCCACCGCGCTGCCGCATGCCACAGGCCACGCCAGCAACGCGCTTTCACCCGCCGGGGCGCGATGAAGGGCTTTGACGAGGATGGTTTCGAGACCAGAGGAAGCGCGGTTCAAGGATTGACTCCAGGCCGAGAAGCGATCGCGGCCGCGATTCGAAGCGAGAATAATTGTAGCATCGCAAAACCGCCGGTCTTTCTGCGGCCGGTCTTTCTACGATGCCACCGCCGCAGCCTTGGCGCGCTTCTTGGCGATCTTGCGCAGGTGCGAAGGCGAATACAGACTGCCCCGGCAGCGTTTCGTCCCGCACAAACAGGGCGCGTCGTCCTCGCCGTCAAACAGGCAGTAGTCGTAGGTCAGTTCTTCTCCGGCTTCGATGTCGCGCAGCGCGATGATCCACATCTTGCCGCCAATCTGGTCGGTCTCGCAGTTCGGCTGGCACGAGTGATTGACGAACGCCGCTACGCCGAAGCCGTCGATGATCTTTTTGCCGCCGTCCAGTCCAAATAAATACGTGTTCTCAAAGTCGTCGTAAAGATCGTCGGCCTGCTCGTAGGTGAGGTACTCGCCTACGTATTCCACGATCAGCGTCCCTTTGCGAATAGGACGCGTCGTATAGCAGCCATACGAGTGAATGCGAGATTGCCGAAGGATGAGCGTCATGGGTCGACAGTAAAAAAGAACGACGCCCGATTTTATCTGGAATCGATGATCTTGGCACATCCCGCACCGCAAGACTTTACTGAGATCTAGAGACCCGACACCTGAGAGCGATTCCGCAAACCTGCTAAGATTCTCACCCGGAGGCTTTCACGCCATGGCACATCAGCATCCGCCGCGCTTTTTGAAAATCGTCAACGATGCCAAGCAGCGCGTCCGCGAAACCAGCGTCGACGCGGTCAAGGCCCGGCTCGACCGCGGCGAGAAGTTTGTCCTCGTCGATGTCCGCGAAGACCGCGAATTCGACTCCGACCACCTGCCAGGAGCCGTGCACATGGGCCGGGGCATCATTGAACGCGATATTGAGGCCAAGTATCCCGATCTGCACACCGAACTCGTGCTCTATTGCGGCGGCGGCTTCCGTTCCGCCCTGGCCGCCGACAACCTGCAGAAGATGGGATACACCAATGTCATCTCCATGGACGGTGGAATCCGCGATTGGCGCGAAAAGGGCTATCCGCTGGAGAAGAAGCCGTAAATCACGCCGCGCAAACCAGAAAAAACATTTCGAAGCGCCTGCTGGTTTGCATACCACCCGCTTCTCTGAAAAAATACAGTTAAAGATACTGTGGGGTTCCATCGATGTCTCAAATCGGAAGCTTTGCGCTCCTGCTGGCGCTCGGCCTGAGTGCGTACTCCTTTCTTGCGGGCTTCGTAGCATTGTTCGGCAAAGACGCCGCTTCGGCCCGTCTCGGGGAAACCGCCCGCCGCGCCGGCATCGCCACTTTTGCCGCCGTGCTGCTGGCGGCCATCGTTTTAGTGATGGCCGCGTTCAACAACGACTTCTCCATCGCCTACATTCGCCAGCACAGCAACCGCGATCTGTCGGTCGCGTACAAGTTCGCCGTGCTCTGGTCGGGGCAGGAGGGCTCGCTGCTTTTCTGGTCCCTGCTATTAGCCGGCTACGGGTTTGTCCTGCGCCTGCGTTATAAGACCGATCAGCGCCTCTTCGCCTATGCTTCGGTGATCATGGCCGCGGTGCAGGTCTTCTTTCTAATGATTCTGAATTTTGCCGCGCTCCCCTTCGCCCTCACGCAAGGCACGATCCCCGCCGACGGCAATGGGCTGAACCCGCTCCTGCAATATCCCGAGATGGTGATCCACCCCCCCATGCTCTATCTGGGATACGTCGGCTTTACCGTGCCTTTTGCCTTCGCGCTGGGCGCGCTCATCATGAAGTACCCTGGCGAAAAATGGATTCACATTACCCGCCGCTGGACCATGGTCACCTGGTGCTTCCTCACCGTCGGCGTTTTTCTCGGCGCGCACTGGGCCTACGCTGTCCTAGGATGGGGCGGCTACTGGGGATGGGATCCGGTCGAAAACGCCTCGCTCATGCCCTGGCTCACCGGCACGGCGTTTCTACATTCCGTCATCATGCAGGAAAAGCGCGGCATGCTGAAGGTCTGGAACATGGCGCTCATCTTCGCCACCTTCGAGCTTTGCCTGCTCGGAACCTTCCTCACGCGATCGGGTGTGATCAGTTCGGTGCACGCCTTTGCCCAATCGTCGATCGGCACCTGGTTCATGACCTTCATCCTTCTGACGCTGGCGGTCTGTTCGTTTTTCCTCATCAAGAACCGCTCGCATCTCAAGTCCGAACACAAGTTGGAATCGCTGGTCTCGCGCGAATCCAGTTTCCTGTTCAACAATCTTCTCTTGCTCGTGGTCTGCTTCACCATCCTCTGGGGCACGTTCTTTCCCATCATTTCTGAATTTGTTCAGGGACACAAAGTCACCGTCGGTCCTCCTTTCTTCAATCGCGTTGCCGTGCCGGTCGCGTTGTTGCTCATGCTGCTAACGGCTGTCGGCCCGCTGCTCGCCTGGCGCAAAACCTCCGTCGAAAGCCTGAAACGGAATTTCCTGCTTCCCGCCATTGGTTCGGTTGCCGTCGGCGTCATGATGATCGTGCTCGGCGTGCGTCCCTGGGAAGATCCTTCGTACTTCTACGCGGTCATGGCCGCCGTTCTCTCGGCGCTGGTGATCTTCACCGTCATTTCCGAGTTCGTCCGTGGAGGTCGCGTCATCGCCGGCAAGAGCCATCAGAATTTGTTCGGCGCCATGATTCACCTCTACCACCGCAACACCCGACGCTACGGAGGCTATATCGTCCACTTCGGCGTCGCCCTGGTCGTCATCGGAATCCTTGGCACTCCTTTCAATAAAGAAGTTGAAAAAGAGATGGGCTTCGGCGACAAGCTCACCATCGGTCCCTACACCCTGGTCTGCCAGTCCTTCACGCAAGACGACAATCCCAACTACGCCAACGAGTGGGCGATCATCAACGTATTCCGCGGCGGCAAGCAGATCACGACTATGTTCCCAGAGCGCCGTTTCTACAAAGCCAGCGGACAGCCCCAGACCCTCCCCCGCATCTATCCCAGCTTCCGCGAAGATTTCTTCCTGGTGAGCGACCTCTATCTCGTCTACGAAGGCAAGAACGAAACCACTGGACGCCCCATCATCAAAGCCCACGTCAATCCGCTGGTACCGTGGATTTGGATCGGCCTGATCATCATGGTCTTCGGCACCATCATGGCCCTGGTGCCCAACGCCGCCCCAGTGCGAGTAACCGCAGCCGTGCCCACTCGCACTCCAGCGCAGGTAGGAGCGGGTGACTGAGATGAAATTCTCTTTGCCATTGTCATTCCGAGCCGTTCGCAGCCGCGGTAACGCGGCGAGAACGAGGGAGGAATCTGCCTTCGCTGGCGCCACACGTCGTGCCTTCCAAGCCCTCATCCTCACCACCGTCGTCTTGATCTTGGTCGGCGCCGGCGATCCCGACGCCCGCTTCAAAGACCTCGGCCATCGCATGATGTGTACCTGCGGATGCGGCCAGGTCCTGCTCGAATGCAACCACGTCGGCTGCCAGTCTTCCACCAAGATGCGCGACCAGTTGCAAGCCGCGCTCGACAAGGGCGACAACGACGACCTCATCTTGCAAGGTTTCGTGCAAGAGTACGGACCAACCGTAATCGCCGCCCCCACCACTACCGGCTTCAACCGCGTGGCCTGGATCATGCCCTTCCTGGTCCTTGCGCTAGGCATAGCGTTCGCGGTTCACATCGTCCGCTCCTGGAAGAACCGCCCCGAACCCGCCCTGGCCGACGGCATAATAATCCGCCCTGGCAGCGACATTGACGAATTCCGCCGCCAAGCCAGAAAAGAGACCGACCTATGACGATCAAGTGTCTCGAGTGTGGCGCGGGCGCCCCCGCCCGCGAAACGCCGCGATCTGCAATCAGCACATGTAGCGCGGACACTCCTGTCCGCGAAACGCCGCGAGCGAGTAAAGACGTTAGGCCGAAAGAGGTCATCCGATGAACCTATTCGTCTGTGCCGTCATCACCCTGGCCTCTCTCTACTACATTTTCTTCTTCCCCGGCGAAGTCTACTCCGGAGAAGAAAAAACGCGCCTCGGTTATCTCCGCGAGCGCAAAGAAGCCGTCTACGAAAACCTGCGCGACCTGAATTTCGAATACAAAGCAGGCAAGGTGCCAGACGCGGACTATCAATCCATGCGCGCCTCGCTCGAAGAAGAAGCCGCCGCGATCATGGCGGAGATCGCGCGACTGGAGCAGGCTGCGGGGCAGTTGGCGTAAGCTGCAAAAGTCCGCAGAGACGCAAGAAGGAGGAACGCAATGCCCATGAAGAATCCCGCGCATCCGGGTCGCATCGTGCGGCACGATTGCCTTGAGCCCTTGGGCTTGTCCGTAACCCAGGGCGCGGAGGTTCTCGGCGTCAGCCGGCAAACGCTCAATAACGTCATACACGGCAAGTCGGGCATCAGCCCCGACATGGCCATCCGCCTCTCGAAGGCCTTTGGCAGCACGCCGGAAACCTGGTTACGGATGCAGCTTGCCTACGATCTCGCACAGGCCCGCAAGGGCGAGAGCAAAATCAAAGTCCGCCGCCAGCACATGCGACGATCAGATCCTGCGGATGGTCGCCTCGGCTCGCTCGTTCAACGTGCTCTGAATGACGAGAAGAACGGTCGGGTGCGACCTCTCTAGCCCAAAAGAAATTGGCACCGCATCGACATTAACCAAAGAATGACTTGGCCTAAAAAATATTGGCGTTTGTTCTTAGCGGCAGCGATCGCCATCCTAGCGGTCTTCGCCGTTCACCGCCTCGGGGAAGCGCGGGCGCAGACGAAGCGGGAGGCGGCATACGAAGTAATTCTCCGTTCCTACGCGCAGGTGTTGAAGCCCGGCATGACCCGTAAGGATGTCGAGGATTATTTACGAGAGAGAAATGTAGCGTTTCGGCACATGTGTTGTGTGGATTTCAAGTCGTCAAAATCGGTGTGGGATGATTTGGTGAAGATCGGCCAAGAGAAACCACCTTTTGTCTGCAGCGAGAAAAACGTTTATGTCGCCTTCCAATTTGCTGGAGAAGGGACCCACAAGAGCGGATGGGACAGCCAGCCTTCAGATAAACTAACCGCTGTCACACTTTATCCGTGGCTTGAGGGCTGTCTCTGAGGTAAGGAGTTCTTTTGACCAAACTCGCAAAGTCCGCCCTACTAGCCGCCATCCTCTCGCTGGCCTTGGCCTCTTGCTTCGCGCAGGATTCCACCCTCACCGGCACCGTCACCAACGNNTTCAGCTTCAAAATCACCGTGCCCGGCCCGCATCTCATCCGCGCTGTCCATCAGGGAGTGAACTATCACCAAATGGCCCCTCCCGGCGTCAACACCGCCGACGTGCAGGTCTATGACGTTGCGGCCAAAGTCACCGGCCTTACCGTGACCGCCGACGTCCTCCGCTTGCAGGCCGACAACGCGAGCATGCAGGGCGTTCGCCTGTTCGTAGTCAACAACGCCTCCACTCCCGCCAAGACGCAGATGAACGATCACAACTTCGAGTTCTACCTGCCCGCCGGAGCCAAGGTCGAACAACTGCAGGCTCGCTCTCCCAACGGCCAGCCCATCGCTGCGGAAGCCGTGCCCCAATCCGAAAAGAATCGCTACGCCATTAACTTTCCCCTCCGTCCCGGAGAAACGCAGTTCGAATTGGAATTCACCTTGCCCTACACCGGCGAAATCAAGCTCGATCCCAAGCCCCTCTATCCCGCCGCGCACCTGGTCATCGTTCTCCCGAAAACCATGCAGTTCACCGCCGCAACCCCTTCGACTTACCAGTCGATGCAGGATCCCAATCAAGGCGACAGCAACGTGGAAGTAGCCCAGCAGATCAAGCCCGGCGCGCCGCTAGGTTTCACGTTGAAGGGCACCGGAGTCATCAACGAGTCTCCCGCAGACACCGCCTCAGGCGCGGCGCAGCAACAGGATCAGCAACCCCAGGGACGCGACAGTCGCCCCGCTGAAAACCGCCCCGGCGGCGGCCTCGGCGTTCCCATCGACGCCCCCGATCCTCTGCAGCAATATCGCTGGTACATTCTGGGCGCATTCGCCCTGCTGCTAGCCTTTGGCGGATGGATGGTGATGAAACGCCAACCCGCAACCGCAATCGCCGTGACCTCCGCCGCGAGTTCCGCACCCGCGACCCCAGCGCCCGTCGGCCCGCCAGCCAAGTCGTCGCTGCTCGAAGCGCTCAAAGAAGAATTATTCCAACTCGAAGTAGAGAGAAAACAAGGCAAGATCACGCCCGAGGATTACGAAAAAGCCAAAGCAGCTCTCGACCAAACACTGGAGCGCGCCCTGAAGCGGCAGAGCTGATGAGTTGGGGTGACACTCTTGCGCGCGCTTTTGACTTTAGATGTTGCCGGCTGCCCCATCCTTGCGCGTTTTGTGCGCAAGGGTGGGATTCCACAAAAGCGTAAATCTAGGATTTCAACCACCAGGTCCGCCACTCGCGCCAGTGCGTCCAACCCTCGCCCTTCGCATCTAATAAAATGGCACTCATCGAGGCATAACTTATATGAGCAACATCTTCAAAACCACGCTCCTGCTCACCGTCATGACGCTGCTGCTCATGGTGGCAGGCCGCGCCTTCGGAGGCCAGAACGGCATGCTGATCGCCCTGGCCTTCGCCGCTGTCATGAATTTCGTTTCCTATTTTTTCTCCGACAAGATCGCGCTCGCCACCTACCGCGCCCAGCCCGTCAGCCGCGAAGACCTGCCTCGCGTCTACAACATCGTCGAGCGTCTGGCGCAAAAAGAAAGCCTGCCGATGCCCAAGGTCTACGTCATCCCCACCGACTCGCCCAATGCCTTTGCCACCGGACGCAATCCGAACCACGCTTCCATCGCCGTAACTCAGGGCATTCTCGGATTGCTCAACGACGATGAACTGGAAGGCGTGATCGCCCACGAACTCGGCCACGTCCGCAATCGCGACATCCTGATCAGTTCCATCGCCGCCACTCTAGCCGGAGCCATCACCTGGCTCGCATCGATCGCCAAGTGGGGAATGATTTTCGGCGGCATGCGCGGCGAAAACGAAGATCGCGGCGGCGGCAGCGCCATCGCCTCCATCGCCATGATCTTCCTCGCTCCCTTCGCGGCCATGCTCATCCAGCTAGCCGTCTCCCGCTCCCGTGAATACGGAGCTGACGACACCGGAGCCCACTGGACCGGCAATCCCTACGCCCTGGCCAGCGCTCTGGCCAAAATCGACGCCTATTCCAAGCAGCGTCCGCTCCTAGCAAGCCCATCGACCGCGCATCTCTTCATCATTGCGCCATTCCTGGGTGGAATGAGTTTCGGCAGCTTGTTCTCGACCCATCCGCCCACCGCAAAGCGAATCGAGCGGCTGACGGGAAGGCCCGCAAACTTCGGACAATAAGCTGTGGAACGATCCACTTCGAATCGACTGCGGGTGACTCGGTCGATTGCGATGAATTACAGTTACCTCCATGAGTCGACCATCGAGTCTGGCGCGACGGACCTTTTCAAGTCATGAAAATCCTCGCGTGAATGCGCTGGACGGGTTGCCCCTCGCAACTTTTGGGCAGCGGGCGTTGGGATATTGGATCGATCTGCTTTTCTGTGTTTTGCTTTGGGCCCCGTCCGAGTGGGGATGGCGGCATTTCGTTCTGCACGAACAGGTCATCAACATCAAGTTTGATTTTCACGAGGTAGGAAACATCCTTGTTGCCCTGATCTATTTGGGGTTGGGAAACTATTGGGGTAATGGCCAAACACCGGGCAAATGGATCGCGCGAACCAGGGCCATGTCCCTGACAACTGAGCGAATGGGGGCATGGCAATCGATAGAGCGAGCTTTGGGCTATGGTGCCGCAGTGCTCGAAGGCGGGCTCGGTTTCTTGCAGTTCTTCTGGGATCCCAACCGCATGTGCGCCCAGGATCGCTTGGCGGAGACGATCGTTGTGGATGTGAGAAAGTCATCGCAGTGTCATTCACAGTCATAAAAAAGACGTGCCCGCCCTAAACCCGTTGCAGCAAACCGGGCCAGAGTTGTCTCAGAAAAATGCCCTATTCGGGCAACTTGTACTCAAGATCGTAGGAGTGCTGACCATTCGCGATCTGGATATCGAACGTCCCTGAAATACCCTTGAGCTCTCCCGTCCCCGATCCGGGAACGACAATCACGGACAGCTTCCGCCCACCCTGGTCCATTGTCCCCGAATGCTGGAGCGCAAACGAGCCTTGCCTGCCGCCGAGCGTTCCGGTGACCACTTCGATGGCAACATAGCCCGCGACGCCAAGCTTCGGATCGCCGCCGGAAAACATTTCTCCCTTCGTAGTTGCTTCAAGATCGCCGTGGATCTCTTTATCGATCGAGAATCGCGAGATTCCCTCCGCAGGTGCCGGTGTCAGGGGTAGCATTTTCACCGTGAAGGTACCGCGGGCATGATGAGTCATCGAGTTTTCCTTTGGTTGGGCGATGGCCAGCGTTGAAAGAGCAAGCACTGCGAGAACCCATCGAAAATACGGCATAGTTCGCTAGTATAGCCGCAACCGGATACTCGCCTGGGGAAACTCTGATTAAGTTCCGGGTTCCTCCGTGCAACCCTGTGTACTCCGTGGTTTATGCTTTCTGTCGATACTTAATCAGAGTTTCCCCTAGAGGCGAATTGCGAGCTCCGTCGATGACTCCCGTAACCACTTCTCCCCGCAACCCACATAGTAGAATCCAAACAATGTCCGCACACGTAGCGAGCGCCGCCTCCAGCCGCGCCGCCGAACTGGAAAAGTCGCTCCGCCGCGTCATCCGCGGTAAAGACGAAGTCGTCCGCCTCGCCCTGGTTTCCATCTTTGCCAAAGGCCACTTGCTGATCGAAGGCGTCCCCGGAGTCGGCAAGACGACGCTCGGTCAAGCTCTCGCCCGCGCCATCGACTGTTCCTTTCAACGCATCCAGTTCACCAGTGACATGCTGCCCTCGGACGTTTTGGGCATCTCGATCTACTCTGCCATCGAGCAGAAATTCGAATTCAAACGCGGTCCGGTCTTCGCCAACGTCCTGTTAGCCGATGAAATCAACCGCACCACTCCCAAGACGCAGTCCGCTCTGCTCGAAGCGATGAACGAGGGACAAGTCACCATCGACGCGCATTCTTATCAACTGCCGCAACCGTTCCTGGTTCTAGCCACGCAGAATCCCATCGAGCACCACGGCACCTATCCCTTGCCCGAGTCGCAACTCGATCGCTTCTTGATGCGCGTTCGCATGGGATACCCCGAAGGCAACGCCGAGCGCGAAATCCTCCGCGCCGAAGCCGGAGTCGCGCAACTCGAAAACCTGCGCCCCGTCCTCAGCGCCGCCGACGTAGTCGAAATTCAGCAAGCCGTAGCCCAGGTCCACGTCGACGAATCGCTCATCACCTACCTGCTGAACATAGTTACGAAAACCCGCGAGTCCGAATATCTTTCTCTCGGAGTTTCTCCCCGGGGCTCGCAGATGCTCTACCGCGCCGCCCAAGCCATGGCGTTCCTCGAAGGACGCGACTATTGCACCCCCGAAGATTTCAAGCCGCTGGTAGTCTCCGTCTTCGCCCACCGCGTAGTAGTGAGTTCGCTCTACACCTCCACCCTAAAAAAATCCGAGCAAGCCGAACAAGTCCTCCGCGAGATCGTGGAAAGCGTGCCGGTCCCGGTATAGTCGCTGGACGACGCCCGTTGCGCCCTATGAATTTGTCATCCCGAGCGAAGCGAGGGATCTGTAGTTAGTCACAGCTAACGGATCGAAAGTCGACCGGACGTTAGAACTTGCCGCCCGTACTCGTAGGATTGAAGTGCAGTTCGAAAGAATAAACGAGCAGGTTCACCGGCACCGTGTACTCGACCGCAATAAACAGAACCGTCTGCTCTCCCACCATGCTCCGCCGCACCGTCACCTGCTTGGGATCGAGTGGAATATCGCGCTTTTCCGCTTTGCGAATGACGATGTTGCGAATTTCTTCGTCCGAATTCAGCGGAGCCACCCCAGTCCGCCAGCCCAACTGCGCCGCGGAATCGCGCAACTCGTCCTGGAAAACGATGTTGGTAACTCCCGGAGCAAGAACTTGCCAGCCCGCCATCGCCAACGCCACAACCACCGCGATCCAGAAGAAGTACTTCATCGGAATCTCCCTTCCGACGCGGGATTTCCTGTGACGATTTTACTCGCCCGGAACCGCTGGCGGCTGCAAACTCGACAGCCGCGAGATCGTAGCTACCATCATTCCGGAGAGGAACTGCATGGTCGCCACATCGTTGTTATCGAACGCGTGGGGCGTCGACGACAGCACTTCAAAAACTCCCAGCGTCCGCCGAAAATGCTGCAACGGAGCCACCAAAATCGACCGCACTCCCATCCGCCGGCAACTTGCCCAATCCACCCGCGGATTTGTCTCCGCATCGTTGCACAGCAGCACTTCGCCCGAGCGCACGCACTCCGCCGACAGTCCGCTGTCGGTTTGCAGCCGCACCCCAATATCGGGAGCCGTCCGCCCCGTGCGCGCCCGGCAAACAATCTCATTCCCTCGCCGCAGCGCAATCGCCGCCCCAGTAGCGCCGGTTAGAGCCTGCGCCTTTTCCGCGATGATGCTGATCCCCGGCTCCAGGTCCATCTCGCCCGCGTTAATTAAAGGATGATGCGTGGGCACCGGTCCACGATGCCGCGGCCGCATCCGATGCCGCGCGGAGAAACTCGCCGCCACGGGGAGTTCGACCGAATATTCATCCCGTTCATCCCGACGTTCCTCGGCCTCCGTCGCCTGCGGAACCGTATAAAGCAGCGACCGCACCAGCCGATCCAGTTCCACGTCGGCGATCAGATGCGCCGTCTGCTGCCCGCGCAGCGATCCCCCGAGCACGCGGGCAAGGCTCAGCACCGCCCCGCTGCCGCACGCCAGGCATCGCGGCGTGTTGTTTTCGCTAAGCAATTCGCACTGCACGCAAAATACCGCCGACTGCAAGGAAACAAAATTCACGTCGGTGGCTGTCAACGAACCCTGCATGTGGATGATTTCCTCCGGAACGATGGAGAAGGATGAGGGTAAACAGTCGCGCGTGCAGGGGTAAGTGACAGCGCTGGTTCGCGCTGTGGATAACTGGTCAACTCAGGTTTCAAAGTTTCAGAGGTTTCAAGGTTTCAAAGACCAAGGCCCTTGCGATCTCCGACTCTTGAACTTTGAAACCTTGAAACCTTTGAAACCTTGAAACCTGTCTTCGCACAACTATAATTCCCTCATGTCCTTTCTCCGTTTCCTAATGCTCTTGTCACTAGTCGTCTGGCTCGGCGGCATCATCTTCCTCGCCTTCGTCGAGGCTCCCACCGCCTTCACTCCCGGACTTCTCCCCACCCGCCACATGGCCGGATCAATCGTAGGCCACTCCCTCGATCTGCTCCACTACATGGCCATCGCCTCCGGAATCGTCTTTCTAATCGCCTCCATGCTCCTCAGCCGCCTGTCCACAGGAGACGCGCGCCCGCTCGCAGCCCGCCACCTTCTGATCGTGCTGATGCTGATGTTGACCGTGATTTCCCAGTTCGCCATCTCCCCCAAAATGCACGCCCTCCGCGCCGAAGTAGGAGTCATCGACAACGTTCCGCTCGACAACCCTCTCCGCCACGAATTCGACCGCCTTCACGTCTGGTCCGAAAAATTCGAAGAAGCAATCCTCTTGCTAGGCCTGGTAGCCATCTACACCACCGCGCAAGCCCTAAAGTAGCCAGTGGAGCGCCGGGCGTCCCCGCCAGGCCACCACCAACCCGAAGACGCACGCCATTCGCCGAACCGCATATCGCCCCAATGATTTATGCTTTTGCTTGCACTGATAGCTGACAACTGAGAGCTGAGAGCTGCCCTATGAAATCCGGCATCATCGGTCTGCCGCAAGTCGGAAAGACCTCTCTATTCGGAATCCTCACCAAAGTCCGCCTCTCCGAAGGCGCCTACTCCAACCCCCGCGAAGCCCACATCGGAGTCGCCAAAGTNNGCCATCGGCCAGGACGCCCTGAAAGAAACCGCCTACATCGGCCATCTCCGCCAGGTCGACGCGCTCATCCACGTCCTTCGCGCCTTTGAGAGCGACGATGTTCCGCTGGTCCATCCCATCGACCCCCTCCGCGACATCAAGAATGTCGAATTCGATCTCATGGTCAGCGACCTCGGCCAAATCGAAAAACGCCTCGAACGCCTCGAAAAAGACTTAAAGAAGATGAAGACGCCCGAACTCGAAAAGGAAAACGAGCTCCTCATCAAAGCCAAAGCCTTCCTCGAAACCGAAAAGCCCCTCCGCGAAATGGAGATGACCCCCGAAGACAAAAAGCGCATCCGCGGCTTCATGTTCCTNNCTCAACATCGGAGAGTCCACCCAACTCGGCAAAGACCTGGAAGCAGCGGTCGCAAAATACAACCTGACCGAAGTGAGCACGCGCCCCAACGCCGGAGCCAGCGCCATCTGCGGCAAAGTCGAAGCTGAACTCGCCGAAATGACCGACGAAGATGCCGCCGAATTCCTAGGCAGCTNNGCCTGGACCATCCCGCTGAACACGCGAGCGCAAAACGGCGCCGGAGCGATTCACTCCGATTTAGAAAAGCACTTCATCCGCGCGGAGACGATTCGCTGGGATCAGTTGCTGGAAGCGGGCTCGGAAGCGAATGCAAGAGCGAAGGGAACGTTGCGTTTGGAGGGTAAAGACTACATCGTGCAGGATGGGGATGTCATGCATATACGGCACAGCGGATAACCAGTACCCAGTACCCAGTACCCAGTACCNNTACCCAGTACCCAGTACCCAGTGAAACCCATATGGCGCAGCATTTCAAAGATCTCGTCGCATGGCAGAAAGCCATGGACATGGTCACCGAAATCTACAAGCTGACTGACAGCTTTCCGAAGCGGGAAGTTTACAGCCTTACAGATCAGATTCGCCGCGCGGCCGTTTCAGTTCCCAGCAACATCGCTGAAGGGCAGGCGCATTACAGTCATCGCGAATTCCGCCATTTCTTGAGGCACTCCGCAGGTTCGCTCGCCGAACTTGAAACTCAACTGCTCTTGGCTGAACGTCTGGGGTATGCTGATCATCCCTCGACGGAGGGCTCGCTGCAAAGGGTTCACGAGGTCGGCAGAATCTTGAACGGCTTAATAGCGTCCCTACCCGAGTAGGTTCTTCTGGGTACTGGTTACTGAATACTGGGTACTTTTCTAATGCACGTGGAAAACTCGATCCAGCAAGAACATACACGCCGCTCCCACAAAAACTAACACCGCCATCATTACCCCTGGCTCCTGATTCACCTCCGGAATCAAATCCGAAGCCGCCACATAAATCGTCAC
>PLUW01000015.1 GCA_003162935.1 Acidobacteriaceae bacterium | reverse complement strand
TATCCATTGACATGAAATATTCAAACGATGAGGGAGCGGGGGAGTCGCAATCGCCGTTGGTGGTTCGGCTCGACGGCGATTTCCAACAGAAGGTGCTGGACAAGCTGGGGCGATTGGAAGCGAAAGTCGACATGATCGTCGGCAATGGACAGCCGGGGCGGATGAAGTTGGCCGAAGACCGGCTCGTCGAGCTGGAGAGAAACGATCTTCGCCGAGCGGTGTATGACCGGATTGTGATTGCGGTGCTCACGTTTGCGATTACGTTTGCGATCAGCGCGGCGGCGGCCTGGCGGGGACGACTGGGGCTGAGGTAGAGCAGGCGGGTGGGGCAACGACGGTTTACGGTCGTGAGAAAAGGCTTCACCACCGGGTACACAGAGGAACACAGGGGAGAGCGTGCCTTCCGTCTGAATCGTGGGCGGCGGAGTCCGTCCGCGGCGTTGTTGAACCGGTCAGAGTGCGCAGGATCGAGAGGAGCGGTTTGGTGTTTAAGCATCCGAACGTACATCGCGAGTTGGTGGAGTATTCCGAGGCGCAGAAGTTGCATGTGGTTTCGGTGTATTCGAATCCTTATCGCTGGCAGCGGCGGCGGGAGAGTTTCCATGATTTCCGGCTACACATGGAAGGCAGTCCGAATGTTGCGCTGCATGTGGTGGAGGTTGCGTTTGGAGACCGGCCGCATGAAGTTACAAGCGCGGAGAATCCGCTCGACTTGCAATTGCGGACCGACTCGAATCTTTGGATCAAGGAGTGCGCGATCAACGAGGGCGTGCGGCGGTTTCCGGCGGGCTGGCAGTATGGCGGGTACGTGGACGGCGATTTCCACTTTACGCGGCATGACTGGGCGCTGGAGGCGATTCACATGCTCCAGCATCACAGTTTTGTGCAGTTATTCAGCACTTATGCGGATTTGACTGGAGAGACTGCGACCAGTTACTCGGGGCATCGGCCTTATCGCATGAGCACGAGTTTCGCATGGAACTACCTACACCAGCGCGACTTTTTGTTATCCCGGCGAGCGCGGCGTGGAGCTAGCGACAGTTATATGAAGGCTGAGCGGCCTGGCACGACGGAGCATGGGGGGAGTTTTCCTTTTGGGTATGCTCCGGGAGCGACGGGAGGGGCGTGGGCCTGGCGGCGAGACGCTTTCGATACGGTGGGCGGGATGCTGGACACGTGCGTGCTGGGGAGTGCTGACTGGCACATGGCTTTCGGATTAGTGCAGGCGACCAACGTGGCGGCGGAAATGAAACGGTGCACGCAACCGTATGTGGAATCCGTGTTGAATTGGCAGGCACGAGCGGCGAAGTTGAATGGCGTGGAGGGGCGGTCGCCGATCGGATGCATCGATAACTTCGCGACGCATGCGTTCCATGGGAGTAAGGTGTTGCGGGCTTATGGAGAGCGGTGGGGGATTTTGAAGAAGTGGGATTTCAATCCGGGGACCGACATCGCGCGGGATTGCCAAGGGCTGTGGCGATGGACAGGGAACAAGCCGGGGCTGCGCGACGATGTGGCACGGTATTTTATTGAGCGCTCGGAGGACGGGCCGCTGCTGCTGGGAGAAGCGCCGCTGGTTTGAGGAAGGTCGGGTGATCGAAGGGAGACTCTGATTTAGCGTCGGCGGAAAGCGTAAACCACGGGGTACACAGGGTTGCACGGAGGGCTTCAGGGACTTGATCGGAGCTTTCCTTAAGCAAGAAACCCCTGCCATCCCGCAAATGTGTGCCGGGAGTAGGGGTCCCTGGCTCCCCCACCCCAGAACGCGCAAAAAACGCACGTTCCGGGGACCCCGGTCGCTCGGGATGACAAGAACTTAAGGGGCAATAGCTAGCCGACTTCTTCGCTCCAGGTTTCCAGGGTCTTTTTTACAACGACCATGAATTGGTCGGCGAGAGCGCCGTCGATGATGCGGTGGTCGTAGCCGAGGGTGAGATGGACAACGGAGCGGATGGCGATGGAGTCTGCGCCGTCCTTGTCGGTGAGGACCATGGGCTGCTTGGTAATTCCGCCGACGCCCATGATGGCTGCGTTGGGTTGGTTGATGATGGGCAGGCCGAAGACGGCTCCGAACTGGCCGGGGTTGGTGATGGTGAAGGTTGCGCCTTCGACGTCGGCGGGCATGAGTTTCTTGGAGCGGGCGCGCTCGCCGAGATCGGTGATGCCGCGTTGGAGGCCGAGGAAGTTGAGTTCATCGGCATTTTTGAGGACGGGGACGATGAGTCCCCAATCGAGGGCGACGGCGATGCCGGCGTTGACGTGTTGGTGGTAGCGGACACTGTCGCCTTCGAGCGAAGCGTTGACGATGGGATATTGCTGCAGGGCGATGATGGCGGCGCGCACGAAGAAGGGCATGAAGGTGAGGCGAGCGCCGTGGCGTTGTTCGAATCCATTCTTGAGCTTGTTGCGGAGATTGACAATGCGGGTCATATCCACTTCGAACATACAGTGGACGTGAGCGCTGGTGCGGCGGGATTCGATCATGCGCTGGGCGATGATCTTGCGCATGTTGGACATGGGGACTAAGTCGCCGGGGATGACGGCGGGAGCTGCCGAGCTGCGCTCGGCCGGACCCCTCGACTCCGCTCGGGGCAGGCTTGCAGGAATGCCCGTCCCCACACTTGCTGTCCCCGTGCGACGCTCGACGAAATCGAGGACGTCCTGCTTGGTGACGCGGCCACTGGTGCCGGTGCCGCTGAGTTTTGCGAGATCGACGTTGTGCTCGCGGGCGAGTTTGCGGACGAGCGGGGAAGAACGGACGTCGGAAGAATCGTCGTCACTATTACTGGCAACAGTGGGTGCGCTGGCGACGGGAGTGGGCGGCGGGGCGGGGGTTTCTGCTTTTGCGGGGGCAGGAGTCGGGGCAACGGCTTTTGCGGGGGCGGCGGAAGCGGCGTTGCCTTCACCGATTACGCCTACGACAGCGTTGACCTGAACGGTGCTGCCTTCGGAGACTTTGATTTCCTGAAGGATGCCAGTGGCGGGCGCGGGAATTTCGGCGTCGACCTTGTCGGTGGAAATTTCGAACAGGGGTTCGTCGCGCTGGACTTTGTCGCCGGGCTTTTTCAGCCACTTGGTGATGGTTCCTTCGAAAATCGATTCGCCCATCTGGGGCATGACCACGTCAGTCGGCATAGTTCCCTTTCGGTGAGGCCCGCGCAAANNAGAGGTCAGATTGCAGAGGTAGGAACCGGGCGGCCACGCTTGGCGATTTCCTAGGGAGCAACGGCGATGAAGAAGTTCCTGGTGGTTTTAATTCTTAGCCTGTCCGCGTTCGGGCAAACGTCGGATTCCGGACCCGGCTTGTACACGGGTTCGGCGATGTATGGCGGCATGAGTGGCGGAGCGCCCAGGTTCTTTGCGGCGCTGCCGATTTATTGGGTGGACAACACAATCTGCAATCCGCCGGGCGGGGTTTACGACACGACGGTCATTCTTGGAACGACGATCAACTCTGGTCCAAACGACGCGGGAGGGGCGATTGGATCGCCTTATGCGCTGACGCCGGCGGGGCTGGAAGATGCGATGAACAACTGGCGCGACAATGCCGACGACGCTTCGCAGACTCCACACTTCGCCGATGCGTGGTGGCTGATCGAAGTGCCGGCGCAGAGCAGCGGCGTCGTTCTTCATGGCAACATTTTCGATGGCAACAATGCTCTGATCAGTCTTCCGGGAAAAGTGAACGAGGGCGCGGAGCCGACGAAATGCCTGGTGGTGGATTCCACGACACCGCTACCGGCTGGGCAGATGGTTTGCGGACGGGGACTGCCGGGCTTCGGGGGCGCGCGCAATCCCGGATGCTCGTCGCCGAACGACAAGGCAAGCATGTGGAAGGTGAATCTCGACGCTCCGCTTGGGTCCGCCGGGCGGACTGCTGTGTATGCCGGGGCGGATCTGGCCACGCCGACGAACTGGACCAATCACGTGGTGCTGCGCGACGTGGAGATCACACTGTCGCCTGGGGTGGCGCAGAGCGGACAGGGGCCGTCTACCGCGCCGTATTTGTTCCGGGCGCATCCGAACATCACGAGCGCGGCTCCGTGCTCGACGGCGACTCCCTGCATCAGTTCCGCGCATATTGGGCTTGATCGCTATTACGCTCATGGCTGGGACCCGGGCGATCCCGGGCAACCGGCGGGCGCGTGCTCGGTTTGGACGAATGCGGGGACGGGCATCGGCGTGGCTCCGGACGGCGCAAATCCTGGGACGAGCATTGTCACGCTGCCGGCTTCGGGTTACAGCGGTTCTTATTTTGGCATGACCTTTGCGGTGGGCTCGACGATCACGATCAACGGAAACAACTATACCGTCGCCAATACGTCGTACACGCAGGGCGTCTTGAACGGCGCGCAGAACACGGAACTTTCGATTACTGGGAGCGTGACGCTCGCCGGAGCTTCCTTTACGCAATCGAACCCACCCGCGCAGTACGCCAACGGGTGCGGCGACGATGTGGTGAACGCA
Organism: Acidobacteriaceae bacterium; assembly: GCA_003162935.1. Classification (GTDB taxonomy): domain Bacteria; phylum Acidobacteriota; class Terriglobia; order Terriglobales; family Acidobacteriaceae; genus Acidiflorens. The sequence continues at coordinate 56,545 of PLUW01000015.1, read as the reverse complement.
GTGGACTTCGATTGCGATTCCTGCTGGCGTCAGAATGGGTACATCGAGAAGATCCACTGGTGGCAAAGCGAGTCGCACGCGTCGAGTCAAGGCTTCTCGAATGGGCCTTATAAGGATGTGAATAACTGGGAAGAAGGCGCTTCGGCGGCATGGTTCAACGGCGGAGCGCCGGTTGACCAAAGGGGCGGGCCGGAGGCCAACGTTGAAGTGCGGCGGAACTACTTTGGCCGTGATTTGAACTACCGGCAATTGTCAGCCACAGCGGGCAACAGCCCCGCTCCGCCTTGGGGATGCGGGCCGTCGGATGGCATCGCAGCGCACAATACCTGCCCGTTCAGTTGGGCGGTTAAGAACTCGGTGGAACTGAAACTTGGGAACTATGTGCTGTTCGACGGGAACATCATCGAGAACTCATGGCCCGACGCACAGACCGGTTGGTGCGTGGTGGTTGGGCCGCGCACCGAGTCGGGAGGAGGCGAAGCTGGAATCTACAACCAGGCCAATGGTCTGCCGCTGACCGGCATCAGCAACATACGGTTCTCGAATAACTGGGTGCGCAACTGCGCGGAGCCGTTTACGACGGGGAGCCGATCGGACCCGTCCACGGCGAATGGCGGCGGAATTTCGCTGCCCGTCGAAAACAACGATTACATCAATAACCTGATGAGCAACATCAACGACACGGCGCAGAACGGCAATCCTAACGAACAATGGGTATGGGGCCTCGGGTCCGAGAGTTATACGTGCAGCATGTCGTATACCGGCTCCGGCCCTTATACGGTGACGGCAACTTGCTTGCCGGAGCAGGTGGACATCACCGCCAAGACCACGAAGATTGCGAGCGTGCTGGCTTCTGGGGCGAGCTGCACTAACTTCGGTTTCCCGTCGCCTTGCAGCCAGGTCGAGATTTATAACTCCTATCGGTTGGACCCGATGCTGTGTGCGACTGGACCGGGGTTTGCGCCGCCCTCCAGTTACTCGCCGGGTGTGTCTGCGAACTGCATTGCGAACGGCTGGACGCTTGTTTTGGCGAATCACGCGGGCTGGAACGGCACCTTCGCCATGACCGGGACGACTGGCAATTGGTACGGCGATGGGACGGGCGGCAATAACATCTATTATCTCGATGCTGTCAACAATCCGGGCGTTTCTGTTTTATGCGATAACTCCGGGAGTCCGACCTGCAGCAGTCTGTTGGCATCCGGCGATTTGACGTTTGCCTCGCTGGGAACGAAGATGACGGACATTTCGGTCGGAGATGGAGTGTACGCGTCGAACGTGGGCGGAGCAGGGAACGACACGAGTTGCAGCGCGTATGGCTACGCGGTGGGGGCGACTTCGGCGACGTATGCCAGTACTGGCACAATAACGACGGGGCTCACTGTGGTCTATCAGGTGCCGACACAGCCTACGGCGGCGACGGCAACCTGCATTCTCAAGAACTCGGCGGGCTTCCTAAAGAACATCGCGTTCGAAAACAACACGGAACTGTGCCCGGACGTGTGCTCCGTCGAATCGTACAGCACATGGCAGCAGTCGATCGAGAATGTGTTTATCAACAACGTATGGGCGGACAACGACTCGGGATACAACTCCGACGTGAACTGCACAGCGGCGAGCATGGAAGGGACGCTCTCGTTCGCCTGCTGGGACCTGAACACGTTTGAGTTTTACAACAACGTGCTCGCTGGGCGCGGTGCTGCCAACTGGAGCGTCGCCGATCCAGCATCGCTCTGCCCTGGGTGTTTGAATTACTTTCCGCAATCGGGGCTGAGCGGTTCGGGCGCAAACACCGGAGTTAATTGCTCGGGACCGACGGCGACGGCTGGGTGCATGGGATACACAGGCTTCATGGGATCGAGCCCTACGGTGACATTCCCGGCAGGATCCTGCTCTGCCACCAATGCGCCATTCAACTGCCCGTTGATGGCGCTGCCGTGGGCGAATAATTTCACGCTTTCGGATGTGTCCTATGTCGGGTCGAGTTCTTACCCAAGCAGCGGCGTCAATACCACACAACTTCAGAACGCCATGACGCGGACCGAGTATGTCTGTCCGGGTGGGGCTAACTGCGGCACGCATGGACCGTACCCGGATTAACACTGGTACTGGTTTCATCAATGGTCGGGTGCGCTGTCCGGCCCACAGGGGCTAAAGCCCTTGAGTTTACGGGTCCGTATCGGCACGGCTGAAGCCGTGCCCTTCCACAACCATTTATGAAACCAGTTCTAACTGGGCGCGACCTCAGCTACCGACCAGAGGTCAACTCATTCATGAATCTTTCAGAGCATTTCACGTTGGAGGAACTTTGTTTCTCCGAGGCGGCGGAGCGTCTTGGCCTGGACAATACTCCCAGCGCGGCGATCATTGCGAACCTCGGCCGGGTAGCGGAGGTGATGGAAGCAATCAGAGCACGACTTGGGGACAAAGCCATCGTTGTACATAGCGGCTACCGTTCGGTGGAGGTGAATCGAGCGGTGGGCGGAGTTGGCGCAAGTGCTCACTGCCTCGGCCTGGCGTGCGATTTTGCTTGCCCTGCGTTTGGCACGCCGGTGGAAGTAGCGCTCGCCATCGTAAGGTCGGGAATTGAATACGACCAACTGATTCTTGAGTACGGGTGGGTTCATGTGGGCGTGGCGAGTCCGGGAATGTTATCTCGCCGGGAAGTTCTCACGAAGCGCTCACCGCAGGCGGCGTATGAGTGGGGCATTCGAGCCGGTTCGTAATGCAACTTCGAGATACTCCGATTTGGTGCCGGCAGGAAGAATAAACCACAGGGTACACGGAGGTGCACGGGGAAGCCGGGTCTTTAGTCGGAGTCCACTTAGGTGATACGGGTAATGCAATCAAGGAGGACGTGTCGTGAAGAAATACGCTGCTTATCTACCTACTGTTATTTTACTGCTAACCTCGCTGGCAAATGCCGCGACGCCGGCGGTTGCGGCGTTTTGGATGAATCATGCTGCGGCGGCGGCGGTGTTTGCGCCTCTGGCCATCGTGGTGGCGCATTGGCTGCCATCGCCGAGCGCTGACGCGCAATCGAAGTAAGTCTTTAATCCACATTCTTAAGGAGAAGCTGGTTATGAAGAGCGTTCTTGTGGTTGTGCTGTCTCTTGTTGTGTTGTGCACCGCCTGTTCCACGGCATGGGTGTCGACGCTGGACTCCATTCTGGCCGCGGCGGCGCCGGCGCTTGTCAATATTCTGCAAATCGTTGCCGTGGCTAATGGGCAGCCGGTGAACTCGAATCTGGAAGCGAAGATCAACGCTGACGCCGCCGTGATTAAGACGCTAGCCGGGGATTTCGCCAAGGCTTCGTCGAGTGCTGCTCCGACGGTTTGCTCACAGCTACAGGCGGCTATCTCTACTTATCAGGCCGACCAACAACTTGTGCTTTCAGCGGCGCAGGTGAGCGATCTGAATACGCAGACGAAGATTACGCTGCTGGCGGGACTGGTGGCGGACACGGTGCAGTCGATCGCGGCTGTGATTCCGGCGTGTCAGGCGAATGGGCAGACGTTTAAGGCGGCGCCCCCGTACGGTCTGTCCACGTTTGTTACTCATTACAACAGCATTCTTGTGGCTCCTACTGGGAACAAGGCTGTGGATGCGGCTACTCGGGAGTTACAAGTTCATCAGCACTCGAAGATTGTGCGGGCGGTTACCTTCGGGTGGTTGAACTAATGATCCGGAAATTTGGGGCGAAGCGCGACGTTCATGATGCGCGGGACCGGATGTACATGGGGTCCCGCACGTCGTTTGTGTTGCCGCAGCAGGTCGATCTGCGGGAGTTCGGCGGGCCGATCAAGGATCAGGGCGAGGAAGGCAGTTGCACGGGACACGCGTTCTCGTCGGCGCGGGAGTGGATGGCGCGGCGGTACGAGAAGGCGTCGCCGATTTTGAGTCCGCAGTGCCTGTATGCCGAGGAATTGCTGGCGAGCGGCGAGTTTCCGAACGACGACGGGGCGATGCCGCGCACGGGATGCCAGGTGCTGACGGCGCTTGGCTGTTGCGAGACGGCGCTGTATCCGTATGTCGCGGGCCAGATCACGCGGCCCACGCCGGAGCAGGCGCGAAACGCGCTGAAGTATAAGACGGGGGCGTATCACCGCATCGGAACGCTGAGTGATTTTCTGACTTGTCTCGCGGACGCTACGCCGTGGCCGGTTCTGGTTGGGTTTACGGTGTACGAGTCGTTTATGTCGGATGAAGTGGCGGAGACGGGGATCATGCCGGTTCCGCAGGTTGGCGAAGCGGAACAGGGCGGACACGAAGTGCTGTGTCTGGGCTACGATCTGGGGCGGAAACTGGCTCTGGTTCAGAACTCGTGGGGAGCGGAGTGGGGGCGGAAGGGGTATTTCTGGATGCCGTTTGAGGTGATTGCTTCGGCGGACACGGATTTGTGGATGGTGCATACGGGCGGGGTTTGGAAGTGAGCGCGTGACAAGCAGTGCGCGGCGATTCTGGCGTGATGAATTCTCTTGCAGCTTTATTTCTTGCCACTGGGTGCGTGTCGAATCTCTGGGTGAGCCCCAGCATCTAAGAGTTGATCGAAAATCACCTTGAAGGCAGGAACGATGACACCAACGCCAGATACCGCCGCGCACTCCACCAAGACCTCTAACGATGCCCTAGATCAGATATTCCGGCAGGGGCGCACGTATTCCGCATGGCTTCCCAAACGCGTACCGGTGGAAATGCTACGCGAGGCGTACGAACTGGCTCGCATGGGGCCGACGAGCGCGAATTCCAATCCAGCGCGTTTCGTATTTCTCGAAAGTGAAGCGGCGAAGGCGCGGCTGCTGCCGGCTCTGGCTCCGCTGAATGTCGAAAAGACGAAGGCGGCGCCTGTTACCGTCATCGTCGCGTGGGACACGGAGTTTTACGAGAAGCTGCCCCAGTTGTTCCCCCATGCCGATATGCGGTCGCATTTCGTGGGCAAGCAGGCAGTGATCGACGAGACGGCGTTTCGCAACGGTTCTTTGCAGGGGGCTTACTTCATACTCGCGGCACGCGCGCTGGGGCTGGATTGCGGTCCGATGTCGGGGTTTGATGCGGCGAAGGTGAACGCGGAATTTTTCCCCGACGGTAAATGGAAAGCCAACTTTCTGTGCAATCTGGGCTATGGGGACAAGAGCAAGCTTTATCCCCGCAATCCGCGGCTGGAGTTTGAGGAGGCTTGCCGGGTGCTGTGAGGGGGGACCATCGACTGGTCATCTAGATTTACGAGCTGGCAGCTGTGGAGGTGCGTCCCCGACGCTCAGCAAACATTTGTGGATTGAAGGCTCACAAAGGGCTATTCTTGTGCGAGAGTCGCGATATTACTCTGGTAATGTGCATCCGAATAACAGATCGAGCATTCTGTGGATGCGATGACAAGCCGCAAGCCACCAGAGAGTGACGGGAGCAGACGCGTGCAATTCAATTTTCAAATCGAACGTGAGACTGACGGTCGATGGATTGCTGAAATTCCAGAGGTTCCCGGGGCCCTGGCGTATGGATCGTCTGCGGAAGAAGCGAAGGCAAAAGCATACGCACTGGCACTGTATGCAATTGCGGACGACGTAGAGAAATCCAAAGACATTCCAGAATCGATCAGTATTCTCCCCGTGTCCGCTTGAGCCAATGGCCGAGCGCCAAAGCGAAATTGGTGAAGCGAGCACTTCTCCGAAAGGGCTGGACCGTGGTTTCGCAAAGGGGGTCGCACGTTAAGTTGCACCATCCCGATTACGGAAACTACATGTTCGGATTTCATGACGATGAAGAGATTGGTCATCGCATGTTGGCCAGAATCGCGAAACACACTGGCTTGACGCCTGAAGATCTCTGAGGGTCTGCCGGCCCGGCATCTCTACCGGTATGTCTTACGAATTCTATTTCTTCTCACTCTTCTTTTCGACCTTGGCCCAGGTATCTTTCAGCGCTACCGTGCGGTTGAACACGGGGCGGCCGGGCTTGGAATCGGGGTCGACGCAGAAATAGCCTAAGCGTTCGAATTGGTAGCGGGCTTCTACGGGGGCGTTGGCCAGGGACGGCTCCAATTTGGCTTGCGCGATCACTTCGAGGGAATTCGGATTCAGGTTCGCGGTGAACTCCTGTCCATCTTCAAGTTGGTTCGGATCTTCTTTGGTGAAAAGTTTGTCGTAGATACGCACTTCGGCATCGACGGCATGGGCGGCTGAGACCCAGTGGATGGTCGACTTCACCTTGCGTCCATCGGGAGCGTTGCCGCCGCGGGTGGCGGGGTCGTAGGTGCAGTGGACCTCGACTACTTCTCCCTTGTCGTTCTTCACCACACTCTTCGCGGTAATGAAATAGCCGTAGCGGAGCCGTACTTCGCGGCCGGGCGACAAGCGGTAGTACTGCTTGGGCGGGTCTTCGCGGAAATCGTCCTGCTCGATGTAGAGGACTTTGGAGAATGGCACTTTGCGCTTGCCGGCACTTTCGTCTTCGGGATTGTTGACGGCATCGACTTCTTCGGTTTGACCCTCCGGATAGTTATCGATCACGATTTTCAACGGGCGCAAAACGGCCATCACGCGTGGCGCGCGCTTGTTGAGGTCCTCGCGAATGTAGTGCTCGAGCATGGCCAATTCGAGCGAGCCGCTTGTTTTCGATACGCCGATGGCGGCGCAGAAATTGCGAATTGCCTCGGCTGGGTATCCACGCCGCCGAATTCCCGACAATGTTGGCATGCGCGGATCGTCCCATCCGTTGACGTACTTCTCCTGCACCAGCTTCAGCAGTTTGCGTTTGCTCAAGAGCGTGTAGGTGAGGCTTAGGCGGTCGAACTCGAATTGCTGGGAGGGGAAAATTCCCAGCTGCTGGATGAACCAGTTGTAGAGCGGGCGATGATCTTCGAACTCGAGCGTACACATCGAATGCGTGACGCGTTCGATCGAATCGGACTGGCCGTGGGCGTAATCGTACATCGGATAGATGCACCATTTGTTTCCGGTGCGGTGATGCTCAGCGTGCAAAATGCGGTACATCACCGGATCGCGCAGGTTCAGGTTCGGCGAGGCCATGTCGATTTTGGCGCGCAGCACGCGTGAGCCGTCGGGGAATTCGCCTTTGCGCATGCGCTCGAAGAGGTCGAGATTCTCTTCAGTCGGCCGGTTGCGATACGGGCTGTCTTTGCCAGGTTCGGTCAGGGTGCCGCGATGCTGGCGAATCTGCTCGGCGGTGAGGTCATCGACGTAGGCTTTGCCGTCCTGAATCAGCTTAACCGCCCACTGGTAGAGCTGATCGAAATAGTCGGAGGCGTAGTAGAGGCCATCCCACTCAAAGCCCAGCCAGCGGACATCTTTCGTGATGGAGTCGACGTACTCCTGCTCTTCTTTCTCGGGGTTGGTGTCGTCGAAGCGGAGGTTGGTCTTGCCGCCGAACTCATCGGCTAGGCCGAAGTCGAGGCAGATGGCCTTGGCGTGGCCGATGTGCAAGTAGCCGTTGGGCTCGGGAGGAAAGCGGGTCTGGATGACGGCATCGCCGTATTTTTTGGTTTCCAGATCGCGAATCATAGCGTCGCGAATGAAGTTGGAGGGCGCGGACGCCGGTTCCGGCGACGGTTTTTTCTCAGCGTCGGTCGATGGATTCATAGGACTCATCTCCTTGTCATTTTATACGGGGTACGTGGATTCGCGTTGGGCGGACGCTATTGCGGCGGGTTTGCTAGAGTCTATAGAGCGATTCCGGTTCAGGAATTTTAGTTCGGCAATTTCAGGGAGTGTCGATTTTCGATGGCAAATTGTGTGCAATGCGGTCGTCAGCTTCCGGGCCTCAGCTTCGGCCGGAAGCTTTGTCAGTGGTGCGTGCAGCACGAAGCGGCGCAGCGCGGCGAAGACATCCCCTTTCAGCGGGTCGAGCCTGCGCCGTGGGTGCAGTCGCAGTCCAGTTCGATGATTGTGACTCAGGGGATCCTCGGCATCAATGTCGCGGTGTTCGTCGCCATGCTGTTGGGTGGCGTGGCGATGCTCGACAATCCGTCCGGTCAGGACCTGGTGCATTGGGGAGCCAATTTTGGGCCGCTGACTGTGAGTGGCCAGTGGTGGCGGCTGCTGACTTGCATTTTCATTCATGGCGGATTGCTGCACATCGGGTTCAACATGTGGTGCCTGTGGAGCCTCGGCAGAATCGCGGAATCGGTTTACGGCCATTGGACTTTTGCCACGGTGTATTTGATCAGCGGGTTGTCGGCGAGCCTCGCGAGCTTAATCTGGAATCCAGTGATTTTGAGCGTGGGCGCTTCGGGGGCGATTTTTGGGATTGCGGGGGCGCTGATCGCTTCGTTTTATCTGGGCGAGTTTTCGATGCCCCGCGCCGCGCTGAGCGGAACCTTGCGCAGCGTCATGGTGTTTGTCGGCTATAACCTTTTTTTTGGGGCAATGATCGCTCGGACCGATAACGCGGCGCACATCGGCGGCCTGCTGATGGGTCTGCTGCTGGGCGCACTCATTGCGAAGGTCGCTCCGGGACATGACGACTTTGGGCGGCGGGTTGCAGTGCTGCTGGTTGGAGTCTTGCTCGTGGCGGGTGGCGTGATGTGGTTGCAGCGGTCGCGTGCCGATATGTTTCGTCGGCCACACGGGATGGGGCTTCTCGACAAGGGACCGGCGGACGTGCGCGCTGGTGGCGAGCCGGGCGTCCCCGGCGCTTAGGATGGCGAGCGACGCTAGGGAAACTCTGACTAAGTGTCGGCGGAGAGCATAAACCACAGGGTACACAAAGGTGCACGGGGGAACCCAGGACTTGATCAGAGTTTTCCTAGTGCAGCTTTGCAGCCGCCTGATCGATTCTTGCTAGCGTCGTTTCGCGCCCTAGAACCTGGAGCGTCTCAAACAATGGCGGGGCGTTCTTGCGCCCGCAGACGGCAACGCGAATCGGCTGGAACATTTGTCCCGCTTTTATACCCAGTTCTTGCGCTGCGGTGCGTAGGGCTTGATCCAAGGGGTCGTGCTTGAATTCGGTTTGGGCCAAGACTTCTTTTGCTCGGGTTAGGACTTTGAGCGCCATGGCTGCGTCGCCTTTTTGAGGGATCAGTTCGGCTGGGTCGTAGGGCGGGAGCTGGTCCACGAAGAAAAAGTCGGCGGCGGTTAAGACGTCGCGCAGAAGTTTGATGCGCTCGCGGATCAGCGGGGTAATGGCCTGCATTCTCTCCGGCGTAATTGAAAATCCGGCAGCATGGACAACCGGCAGCAGGCGGGCGCTGAGGGCGTCGACGGAGAGGCCGCGGATGTGTTCGGCATTGAGCCAGAGGGCCTTGGGGTCGAAGGTTTCGTCGGGCGTTGCGGCCGGCTCCTTGAAGTTAATGACCGCGTTGGCGCGGTTGATGCCTTCGAGGGAAAACACATCCACCAGTTCCTGGCGGGTCATGTTCTCGCGATCGTCTTTGGGAGACCAGCCCAGCAGGCATAGGAAGTTGATGAAGGCTTCGGGAAGAAATCCGGCGTCGCGGTAGGTGGTGACGCTGACGACCGGGCCGTGGCGGCGTTTCGAGAGCTTCGATCCGTCGGGCGCGACTAGCAAGGGAAGATGCGCGAACTGCGGGGGTATCGCCGCGGCGCCTTCGAAAATGAGGACGTGCTTGTAGGTGTTCGAGAGATGGTCCTGGCCGCGGATGATGTGGCTGATGCGGAGATCGATGTCGTCGGCGCAGGAGGCCAGGTGGTAGGTGGGCATGCCGTCGGAACGGAGGAGGGCGAAGTCTTCGATGTCGTCGGCGGATTTGATTTGCTCGCCGTAGACGGCGTCGTTGAAGCGAACGGGCTCGGAGGCGCCACGGGGGACGCGGAAGCGGAGGGCGAAGGACTCTCCGGCGGCGGCGCGGCGGTCGCTTTCGGCGCGGGAAAGCTCACGCATGCCGGGGTTGAAGAGCCAGGTTTGGTTGGCACCTGATTTTTCGGTGTCTTTACTCTGGCCGGCAGTTGTGTGGGCGGGAGTGAAATCGCGATAGGCGAGTCCCTTTTGAAAGATGGCGTCGGCGATCTGGCGGTGCAGGGCCAGGCGTTCGGATTGCTTGTATTCCTCGTCCCATCCCAGGTCGAGCCAGCGCAGGCCTTCGAAAATGGAGTTGACGGAGGCATCGGTATTGCGCTCGACGTCGGTGTCGTCGAGGCGCAGGACCACCGTCCCTCCATTGCGGCGGGCGTAGAGCCAGTTGAAGATGAAGGTGCGGGCACTGCCAACGTGCAGAAAGCCAGTGGGAGACGGCGCGAAGCGGACGCGAAGCATAACTTTTGAGTATAGCGGGATTGGGGTTTTGGCTCTAGGAAGCCTCTGATTCGGCTCCGTCGAAAACCTTACAACCACAGGGTACACGGGGGTGCACGGAGGAGACCATGGATTGGATCAGACTTTCCATCGTCAGCTCTGTCCGTAGGCCGGAGCGAGTCTTCGCGGACGATCAGGCTGGTTACCGTCGGTTACCAAGGTAACTTTTCAGCGAAACAGGGCGTTAGCGGCGTGGCATCTCATAAGAAGATACTCTTGAAAACGCCGTGCCCAGGGCGGAGCCTGCCGGAAGACACCTGTTGTTTCGAACTGCCGGGTGTGACAGGATTAGGCGAGCATTCGACCAAAGACGACTCCGTCCGGGCCGCAATGGCGCGAGTGTCGAGGAACGTCAATCCTGGAGACGCGGGACCATGAATAGCATGGCTACAGGCCAGGTGCCAATCGCCCTGGTGGTGTTCTTCGTCTTCTGGTACCTGAACGAGCAAAGCCGCCACGGTTATTTTCGGGCCTGGCAACTGGCGTGGGCGGCGTACACGCTGCACTGCGCGCTGGAGGTGGTGGAATCGTTCAAGAGCCCTTCGGCGATCCTTTTTGTGTTGAGCTTGCTGACGCTGGTGGCGATGGCGATTTGCATCTTCGTCTCGACCCGGCTGATGAAGGAAGCGTTCCATCTGAAATGGCAAGACGTTGCCCTGACGGCAGCGGGCGTTGTGCTCGTTGGCGCCAGTTTGCGGGCGCATATGGCGACCGGGGTATTCGGCGAGCAAGCGACTCCCCTGCCGATCTATCTACAGCTGGAAATCTGGCTGGCCGCGATTCTGTTGTATTGCTCCTTCCATTTTTACCGTTATGCGTTTCGCAGGAATTCCGTAGCCTTCCGGACTTTGGCGTTTTCGCTGGCCTTGTGGGCGGTGTTGATGGGCGCGGGACAGATGCGTCTGCCCTTCCTCGACGCGGTGGAGCAGTGGGCAGGCTTCTTATGGCCGATCCCGCAGATGCTGCTGGCCATCGCCATGGTGATGGTACTGTTCGAAAACGAGCGCAATGCGGTGCAGGAAAACGCACTGGCGTTCTCGACTCTGGGCGTCGATCCGCGCCGACTGTTGTCGGCGGCAGACCTGGAGCCCCGCCTACAGACGTTTGTGGAGCGTTTGGTAGCGCCGCTGCCTTCGCGCCGCGCCGTCTTTTTCGTCTCGCAGCAGTGGCGCGGCACCTTGCCGTCGGTGCAAAGAGGTTTCTCCGCGGAGTTTCTGGAAAAACTGCACAAGACGCAGGCTGGCGACTACATCGCCGACCTGGCTTACCGTCGTGGTGGAGTCGAGACTTTCCGGAATCTTGCGGAAATGGAAGAACCTTTGCCGGCGCTTTCGGAAGAGCGCTTCGAGGCCTGCCGGCAGACGCTGCTGGCCGAAGGTATCACGGACCTGATGGCGATCAGCCTGCAAACGCGCGAGCACAACTTCGGGGTGCTGCTGTTTCCGCACGCGGAGCGGGGGATGTTTGGCTCTTCGAATTTGCGTTTGCTGACCGGGTTGTCGCTGCAAATTGCACTGACGCTCGAAAACTACGTCGTGATGCACGAAGCGCAGCGCAGGACCAAGGAATACGAACTGCTCACCGAGATTGGGCAGGCCGTCAGCTCCCACCTCAACCAGGATGAAGTGCTGCGCACGGTCCAGGTAGAGCTGGGCCAGATTTTCGACACCAGCACGTTCTACATTGCGTTTCAGGAAGAAGATGAAATTCGATTTGAGCTGGAGATCGAGGGTGGCATTGTTTTTCCCAAGCGCTCACGCGGGGTCAGCAACGGATTCACCGAGCATATCCTCAAAACCGGAGAACCGCTGCTGATCGAATCCGATCTGGAGGAGATGCGCGCCAAGCTGGGAGTCGATTTCATACCGGCAAGGCCGGCACGGTCGTTTTGCGCGGTTCCGATATTTATTGGCGGCAAGCCGGTGGGAGTGATGGCGGCGCTGAGCACGGAACGGGAACTGCAGTTCCAGCACAGGGATCTCGAGGTCATGCAAACCGCCGCTGGCCAGCTGGGAGTGGCCATCGAGAACGCACGGCTGTTTACCGAGGAACAGCGCCGGGGGCGACATCTCGCGTTCCTGAACAACATTTCAAAGATGGCGATCTCGAGCGAAGACGCCGAGCAGATGATGGCGGCCATCGTGCGCGAGATCCAGAAAAACTTCCATTACGACCACATCGGCATCGGCATCATGGACTATGCCACCAAGGACATCGAGATCAAGGCGGAGGCAGGAACCGCCTCGCAGACCCTGGGGCGGCGGATCGCGGTCGGCAGCGGAGTGCTGGGAAAGGTGGCGCGCACGGGGGTGAGCGCACTGGTGCAGAACGCCAGCCTGGGACAGCTCGCCGGTGTGCTGCCGGAATCGCGCGCCGTGCTCTGCCTGCCCATCCGTTATGGCGAGAAATTGCTGGGTGTGCTCAACATCGAGAGCCGCGAGGAGAATGCGTTCGCGCCGCAGGATGTTCTGATTCTGAACACGCTGGCCGATCTTCTTGCGACCGCGTTGCACAACTCTTTCGTATTCCAGAAGCTGCAGCAGCAATCGATCACCGATGGCTTGACCGGCATCAAGACGAGACGATTTTTCTATGAAGCGCTGAGTTCGGAGTGGAGGCGCGCCTCGCGCTCGGGCCGGCCATTCTCGGTGGTGTTGGTCGACTTGGATAAATTCAAAGAGGTCAACGATTCGCTCGGCCATCTGGAAGGCGATCTGGTGCTGGCCCGGGTGGGCCGACTGCTCGAACAGAAGTGCCGCCAATCCAACGTGGTGGCCCGTTACGGCGGAGACGAGTTCATCATCCTAATGCCCGAAACCGGCATCGAGCAGGCGCAGGTCCTGGCGGAGAGGTTGCGCCTCTGGCTGGCAACAGATCCCATGCTCGAAGAGCATCACATCACCGGCAGTTTTGGCGTCGCCAGTTTCCCGGTCCATGGATTTTCCGTAGAGGACCTGATTCGGGTGGCGGATGCAGGCATGTACGTCGCCAAGCACGCGGGCGGCAACCGGGTTTCCACCTCGGACGCGTTCGGCGAAGGCATGGTGCAACGCCAGCTCGTCTCAAGTTACATCGAAGGCTTTCTGCAGCGCGAGCAGAATGGGCCAGAGGACCTCCAAGAACTGGTCGGCACTTTGCGCAAACTCTGTGGAGGCGAAGACAGGGAAGATCCCAGGGCAATCCGGGAGGCGGTCGAAGCATTGTCGCGCGCGGCAGAACTCAGAGAGCACAACGCGGAAGGACATGGCGAGCAATGCGCGCAGTATGCCGGCATGATTGCGCGCGGACTCAAGCTTTCGGATCGACAGGTGGCAGACGTAACCTTCGCCGGGCGGATACATGACGTGGGCAAGCTGTTCATTCCGGTTCGAATCCTGAATAAATCGGGAGCGCTTACCGAAGACGAATTTTCAGCGATCAAGACCCACGCGCAGGCCGGAGCGGAAGTGGCTCGAGTAATTCCCGAGGTCGAACATATCGCCCAAGCCATTGAGTCCCATCACGAAGCGTTCGACGGCAGCGGGTATCCGCTGGGACTCAAGGGCGAAGACATACCGTTGTATGGGCGCATCATTGCCGTCGCCGATGCCTATGCAAACATGACCAGCGACCGCTCTTTCGCGCCTCCCAAGACCGACGAGCAAGCGATGGGGGAGCTGGGAAAGCAGAGCGGCACGCGCTTTGACGGCATGATTGTCCGTTTACTTTCCCGGCTGCTGAAGATGGAAAGAACCTCGACCCTCGGCGGGNNTAGAAACGCAGCTCGGAATCACAACGTTTCGTATATACTCCTGCAACTTAGGGATTGGGCGATTCGGCAATCCGTATCCGGAGAAACAGGGGGAGTCATGGGAACGAAATGGTTAGGAATCTTGATGGCGCTAACCGCTTTGCCTGGCTTGGCGCAATCGCTCGACGGCTCTACGTCACTTGTGATGCCAGACGGAAGAATCCCGCGTCAGCACCGGCCGAGGAAAGTCCTGCCGGGCATGCGTCCCGAATACGACGCGAAGAATGAGGTTACGGTTTCGTACAACAATATCTGGACCGGCTACGCAGTGACTGGCTCCGACTTTACACAGGTTCATGGCTCGTGGACTGTCGCTGCCGTTGACTGTAGTAAAACCCCGAACAGCGACTCTTCGGAATGGGTGGGCATCGACGGATGGGATTCGAATACCGTGGAGCAGACGGGAACGGATGCGGATTGCAATGGCAAGGATCCCTCGTACTACGTCTGGTATGAGTTTTTCCCTCTCAACACCATTGTCATCAACAAGGTCTCGATCGCGCCCGGCGACAATTTTTCGGCTTCGGTGACTTACGACGGCAACGATGAGTACACGGTGTCGATCACAAACGACACTGCCAATGAAGCCTTTAGCAAGAAAGTCAAGTTCACCGGGGCTGACGGGAGTGGAGCGCCGCCGCGGAATTCCGCCGAGTGGATTATGGAGATGGACGGAAACAAGCTCTCCGATTTCGGCATCAACGACTTCGGCCAGTTCTACACGGGTGTAAGCGGCGGCACCGACACTGCGACCGACTCCGCGCACTCGGGAGCGATCCACGATTTCGGCAGCGCGGTGCAAAAATCCATTTCGACTCAGAGCGGCAGCAAGAATAGCCCGATTACAGCGCTTCCGTCGAACCTCGCGTCTGACGGGTCGAGTTTCAAGGTGACCTGGAAGTCGGAGTAAGGACGAGAACTAGCGTTCGCCCACGACGCTATCAAAACTCCGATTCCGTGCGGGCAAAAGGCATGAACCACAGGGTACACGAGGGTTCACGGAGGCCCCCGGGAACTAACCAGAACTTCGCTAGCAGGCTGCGATTATTTTGGGTACAGCGTTGCCCCAGCGGCTGGAAGCCGCTATTGGTTCCGCGGCAGTTCCGGCACGAGTGGAACTCGTGCCCTTCCCAAAACTGATACGAAGCGGAGTTTTTCCTTAGCCTGCTAGGTCAGGGTCAGCACCAGGGTTGCGTCTTTGGGCAGATAGCTCTTGCGGCGAAACCAGTCTTCCATCGCGTCCCGCAGTTGATCGATCGGGACATGCGTTCCAATTTCGAGCAACCCGTCGGCCACCGGCAGCGTGTCGTCAAAGAGCGATGCATTGGTGAAGTTGCGCATGCTGAAATTGTCCAGCCATTTCAGAGGGCAGGCTTGGAGCTGTGTTTCCTGCCGATATTCCACACGGACCTTGCGGGCGAACATGCTTTGATTATTGCAGAAGTGAGAGGTCAGATTGCAGAAGTGAAACCTTCTTGTCGCAAACCCCGGACTTCACTTCTGCAATCTGACCTCTTACTTCTGCAATGTTCTACTTCTTCGCCTTCCACAGCCGGTTTTCCAGTTCGGTGACTTCGCGGTTCAAGTCCTCCGGAAGGTGGGTGCCGAAGCGGGCGAAGTGCTCGCGGATCGATGGTATCTCGGAGTGCCAGCCCTCCAAATCCACGCTGAGGAGCTTGGCGACAGCAGCGGCGGGAAGATCGAGTCCCTTGGTATCGAGATCCGCCGGTTCGGGAAGCCTGCCGATCGGCGTTTCCACGGCATGCACTTTGCCTTCGCAACGCTCGAAGATCCATTTCAACACCCGGCTGTTCTCGCCGTATCCGGGCCAGAGGAATTTGCCGTTGTCGTCGGTGCGGAACCAGTTCACATAATAAATCTTGGGCAGCTTGGCGTTCGGCCGCTTGCCGATCTTAAGAAAGTGAGCGAAGTAATCGCCCATGTTGTAGCCGCAGAAGGGAAGCATGGCCATCGGGTCACGGCGAAGTTCGCCGACTTTTCCGGCGGCGGCGGCGGTGGTTTCACTGCTCACGATCGCGCCCAAGAACGTTCCGTGCTGCCAACTGAACGACTCGGTCACCAATGGCACCACGGTGGCGCGGCGGCCACCGAAAAGAATGGCGTCGATCGGCACACCTTTGGGGTCCTCCCACTCCGGGGCAATCGCCGGGCATTGGCTGGCTGGAACGGTGAAGCGGGCATTGGGATGCGCTGCTTTGCGGGACGAAGCCGGGGTCCACGGCCGGCGCAACCAGTCGATCAATTCGGGGGGCTTCTTATCGGTCATCTGCTCCCACCAGATGTCGCCGTCCGGAGTCATCGCGCAGTTGGTGAAGATGGCATTCTTCGTCGCCGTGAGCATGGCGTTCGGGTTCGACTTCATGCTGGTGCCTGGAGCTACGCCGAAGAACCCGTACTCGGGATTGATGGCATACAACCGGCCGTCGGCGCCGAATTTCATCCAAGCAATGTCGTCGCCGATGGCTTCCACTTTCCACCCCGGGATCGTCGGGATCAGCATGGCCAGGTTCGTCTTGCCGCACGCCGACGGAAACGCGCCGGTAAGGTATTTGACGGTGCCGGATGGGCTGGTCATCTTGAGGATGAGCATGTGCTCGGCCATCCAGCCTTCGTCGCGCGCCTGCACCGATGCGATGCGCAGCGCGTGACACTTCTTGCCCAGGAGGGCATTGCCGCCGTAGCCGGAACCGAACGACCAGATCTCGCGCGTCTCGGGGAAATGGCAAATATATTTGTCTTGGGTGTTGTTCGGCCAAGCCGAATCCGCCTGATTCGGAGCGAGCGGAGCGCCGACCGAGTGCATTCCGCGCACAAAAGCCCCGTCGCTTCCGAGAACATCGAGAACGCGAGTGCCGATCCGCGCCATGATGTGCATGCTGGCGACAACATAAGGAGAGTCGGTGACCTCGACGCCAATGTTCGCAATGGGCGAACCGATGGGGCCCATGCTGTACGGAATGACATACATCGTCCGTCCCGCCATCGCGCCCGCAAATAACCCTTGCAGCTTCTCCTTCATTTTCGCGGGATCGGCCCAGTTATTGGTGGGACCCGCTTCGTCCAAGGTTCGCGAACAAATGAACGTGCGGTCTTCAACCCGAGCCACGTCGCCCGCGCTCGATCGCACCAGGATGCTGTTGGGCCGCTTATCGTCGGCGAGCGGGATGGCGGTCCCCGTCATGATCATCAGCCGCAGCACGTCCTGGTATTCTTCGTGCGAACCGTCACACCAGTGCACTTGATCCGGCTTGCAGAGTTGGGCGACGTCGTCCACCCACGCGTTCAGGCGTTTGTGTTTCGCCGCGGTCTTTTTTGCGGTCATGGTTTCCATATCGGATAGTAGGCTGGACATAAGAACGTCTCCTTAAAATAAAAGCCGGCATCCCGTGCCCCTCAGGCGCAATGGCAGGCGTCGGGCAGAGATGCGGGGCCGGGCAAAACCACCCAGCCCGCGCCATAGGACAAACGCGTCATTATCACTCATTTCGATAGGTTTTTACTATGAGCTATGTCACAAATCGCTTTTGGGATGGGCAGGGGCGCTGGCAGGATCCACTGGCAGTTTTGGGTGGGCTAGGGGGTTGCAGCGGCAGGCTCGACCTGAGAAACCACGCCTTCCAGGTGCTGGAGAGTCTCATCGACGGTGAGTGAATACATCTCGCGACCCAAGCCCTCGCCCGATTCCAACGCGGTCTTCAGAAAGTGGCCGGCGATTTCCTTGGCCAGGGAATCCGTGATCGCCTTGCCTGTACGCTGCTTGTATTCGACCCAGGCGGGGTGCGGAAGGGCGACCCAGACCGGCCGGCCGTCGACGAGAAACTTGATGTCCACCGCATCGGCGTGGCGGGTAGCGATAGCGACAATCAGTGCCTGGTAGACGCAGTGCACTGGCTTTTTTGCCCAACGGTCGGTCGCGGTGAAATCAGTGAACATAAGAACCCGGGAACTAGTTACTATAGCGCCCGCCGCGGGTGGGGAGCAAACCGATTCCATGAACAAA
This sequence comes from Acidobacteriaceae bacterium, assembly GCA_003162935.1. Taxonomy (GTDB): domain Bacteria; phylum Acidobacteriota; class Terriglobia; order Terriglobales; family Acidobacteriaceae; genus Acidiflorens. Next base: position 38,467 of record PLUW01000015.1, on the reverse strand, counting down.
AAGGCCGCTAGCTGACGCCAGCGGCCCTGCGCAATTCCAATCTCAATCTAATCGCGTTCCGGCGGGCGTTTCCCTGATCTCGGAATCTCGTGCTCCTGGTCCAGATATTCCATCGGCCCGTGATCGGAGTGCGCATTCGGCACCGGCCGATCCCCGTCCGCACTCATCAGCTCCGTCTCCGGCGTGGAAGCCTTCAGACCGGAGGCGGTGGTGTAGATCGCTTCGTGGAACAGAGATCCCGCCTTCGCCTGCGCGGTGGCAAAGACTGGAAATACTTTGCCGCCACCAAATCCCACAGAGACATAATCCGCGACCATCGTCCCCGAGAACGTTTCCGGCAGCCACGTCAGCTCCATCGGACCCGCCAGCGTTTCTGGCGCGGTCCATTTCGATCCTCCCGTGGAGGACTGAACAAATCCGACGTTCAGCGAGCAGTCACTCCCGCATTTCGACACGGGATAGAAGTAATACACGAGGGCAATCTGCGCCTTGGCTCCCTTCGTGCCCGGTGCAATCGCCGTGCCGGTAATAAAGTGATCGACGGTGCTTGAAACGGCATCGATCGGCACGCGCTTGACCGCCGACCACTTGGTGCCGTTGCTCGAAGTGCTGTAGACAATGTCGTTCGACGTGCAGCCCACGCGGAAGCGGCAATCTGGCCAAAACACGTACACCTTGCCGGCGGCGTCGATGGCCGACGTGACCAGGCCGCCGCTCCGGAGGGTCCCGGCCTCGGCGTGACTGGTGTAGCTGGCGACGTTCACCGCCTTCGTCCAACTGGCCCCGCCGTTGGTTGAGGTGTATGCGGTTACTTCTCCATTCCCCGCGAATCCCAGGATCGGTACAATCACGATCCCCTTCGGCTGCACCACGGGTACGCCGCCGATGCCATAGTCTTGGGCCGCCGTGGCCATCACCGACCCCCAAGTTTGCCCACCATCGGTTGATGTGCTCATCTGGATCAGGTCGCCATCGTTTGTGTTGTCCCACTCGGCATAGCAGTGGCCGTAGTAGGGGCTGGTGGAGGTGTTGTCGCAGACAATCCAGTTCTTGTCGGCGGAGGCCGATCCTTTGATCGTAATCGGGTCTCCCCAAGTGAGTCCGTCGGCCGACCGGCTCACGGCGACTGAAGTGTTGCTGGCGATCGGCAGCGTTGCGATCAGCCAGACGCCATGCATGGCGTCGTACGCCACGGCCGCGTCGCTGGCCGCCGAGTGGGTTCCGCCCTGGTAAATCGTAATGCCCGGCAGATAACCGTTGGTCCAGCTCGTGCCAGCATCGGTTGAAGTGGCGAACCCAATGTCGGCCCCGCCGCCAGAGTAAATCCGCGCCACCTGAAACGCGCTCACGATGGTCGAGCCGTAGGAAAATGTTCCGGGTTCGACCTCGGTCTCATGCTGGCTGGGAGTATCCGTGAATGTGTCTGTACTCAGTTGCGTGAGAGCGACTTGGGCCTGGGCATAAGCCGTGAACACCATGCCAGCAGCCAAAACGGCCAGGCACAGGGCACGAGTGTGGAAGAAGGGTCGAGTGCAAGCGCTCATTCGAATTCGCCTCGGAGAGAACTGGTGAGGATCGAGTGCAGGGGCAGCTTCGCGAACCGCACCAGAGCCGATATTCGGGCACGATCTGCCGGCCCTCGGGGATTGCCGGCGCCCGCCTCAGTTCCCCGAGACTAGCCGCTCGCGCCCATGGTGTCAATATCCTTGAAAAACAACTTGGGCATGGTGTCAAATCCTCTGCTAGCCTATGATTATGCCGCAATCGATCAAAGAGCGTGTGGGCAAGTTACGAGAAGAGATCGCAGAAATCAGTGAAGCAAACCGCCTCTATCTGGCCGGTGGGAAAAAACTGATCGGCGCCTCGGATCAGGAGCGGCGCCTGCAAAGATTGCAGGAAATTATGGACGAACTCAAGTCGCTGACGGACTGGAAGAAAACCTAACCCGCGGGCGCACGTTCAGTCCAGCTTCTCAATCCGACGCCTGCACCTGCATCGTTTCCGTAATCCAGAGTTGTGCCGGAGCGCCCTTGGTGGTGCGAGTCGCGGTTGCCCGAAAGCTGGTGGCGGTGTTTTCGACGTCGTAGATATACGGTGGCCGCTCGCCTTTGATGGTGAGGTAGTTGCCCGAAGTCAGTTCGTCCAGCGAAGCGTACTTCCCTTGCGATGCCAGGTAGCCGCGCTCGGCATTGGCGATGCCGATCAAGTCGTTCTTTACTCCTGCGATGGTGGTCACGTCGGCGGCGTTACTGGGTCCGGCAGCGGGAGTCAGCGTCTTGACCTGTAGGGAATAGATGTAGACGCCTATGGCCATTGTGATCATCGTTGCCAATATTCCGAAAGCTGCTCTCATTGTCTGGTCCGTTCCGCGTCTGGTCCGCTCCGCTCGTACTATTGCACCGCGAAACCGTCGACCGGGCAAGTAACCAGAGTGTATGTGCGGCCAATCCTCAGCCTAAGCGGGGGTCACATCGGGGCATCGCGCCCGCGAGGCCACAACTGGACTGCGCGCGAGGAAAAACTTTCGCGCCGGATTTCGGAAGGGCTGATGAGGGTGATTTCGAATGGCGACCCCGGAGGGAGTCGAACCCCCAACCCTCAGCTCCGAAGGCTGATGCTCTATCCAGTTGAGCTACGGGGCCATCCGAGTCGATTCTACACTGGGGCCTGCGTTGAATCATCTCCCACCCACGGAATTCCGCTCCGCGTTGTACCATGAAAACGCAGGCTGCAAACGCGAAATCACAACGCATGTCTCTCGCCTCCAATCTCGCGCCCAGTCCAGTGACCCACACAAGTTCGCGGCTGCTCGAGTTCGAGATCTTGCGCGATTTGCTGGCCGGGTACGCCTCGTCGCCCCTGGGCCAGCGCCGGATCGGCGAACTTCTGCCTTCGCTCGACCGCTCCTGGATCGCCAACCAGCACCAGCTCACCACCGAAATCCGCGAGTATCGCCGAGTCGGCGGACGCTTCGAATTCGCCGGTTTGCCCGAAGTCAGAAAGCTGATCGAGAAATCCCGGATCGGCGGAGCAGCGCTTGAAACCACGGAAATCCGCGACGTAATTTTGGTCGCCGACCGCGGAGCCGAGTGGCGCGAAATTGTGCGTCAGCCGCCAGCCGCAATGCGCTCCGATTGGGCGGCCGTGCAGACGCTCTCCGCCGGCATCCAGGATTTCACCGACTTCCTGCGCCAGTTCCACAACAAAATTCTGCCCGACGGCACGCTCGACGACCGTGCCTCTGCCGAACTCAGCCGCATTCGCCGCGAGATCGAAAAACAGAAGCGCCAAATTCAGGAATCGCTGCGCGGCTACCTGCGCAAACTTGCCGAAGGCGGCACCGTGCAGGATGAACTCATCACCATTCGCGGCGAGCGCTTTGTCATACCGGTGAAAGTCGAGCAGAAACGCCGCGTGCAGGGCGTGGTCCACGGCGCCAGTTCCAGCGGGCAGACCGTCTTCGTGGAGCCGCTCGAAACCATCGAGCAGAACAACGACCTGGTCCGCCTGCTGGATGAAGAACAAGCCGAGATCCATCGCGTTCTGCTGGAGATGACGCGCCAGATCGCGGAATCCGCCGAAGCGATTCTCGCGGCCGCCGAGACTCTTGCCGAACTGGAGCTGCAATTTGCCAAGGCGCGCTTTGGCGAAGACTACAACTGCGTCGCAGTTAGCCTTTCCGGGGATGGGTCCGGGGTGGGCGAAGACCGCCTGCTGCTTCACCGCGCACGGCATCCACTGCTTGAGCGCAACCTGAAACTCAAGAACGCGAAGATAGTCCCCGTCAGCATCGAGATGGAAGGCGACCATCGCCAACTGGTGATCACCGGACCGAACACCGGCGGTAAAACGGTCTCCCTGAAAACGCTGGGCCTGCTTGCGCTCATGGCCCAGTCCGGGATCCCCGTGCCCGCCGACCGCGCCGACATGCCCGTCTTCGACGCGATTCTCGCCGACATCGGCGATTACCAGTCGATCGAACAGAATCTCTCGACCTTTTCGGCGCACGTGACCAACATCGATTTCATCTCGCGCACCGCGACCGCAAATTCGCTGGTGCTGCTCGACGAGCTTGGGTCTGCGACCGATCCAGAAGAAGGCGCTGCGCTGGCCGTGGCCATTGCCGAGCACTTCCGTCAGGTTGGGTGCTTGAGCGTGATCTCAACGCACCACACGTCGCTCAAGGTTTACGGCGCGAACACGGCAGGAGTCATCAACGCCTCGGTCGGCTTCGACGAAGCCACCTTGCAGCCAACTTACGAACTAAAGATCGGCGTCCCCGGCGCTTCCGCCGGCATCAACATCGCGCAGCGGCTCGGATTGAATCCCGCCATCATCGCATCGGCGCGCTCGCGACTGGGCTCGCAGACGCAGGATGTCGGGCGCTTTCTCGATCGCTTGCACTCCGACCTGCGCGAACTGGAATCCGAGCGCGCTCGCATGCAACTCCGCGAACAAGAGCTGGAGCGCGAGAAATCGCGGCTCGCATCCGAGGGCCGCAAAGAACAGCAGTCCAAGATTCGCGAGATGGAGGCGAAGCTCGAAACTTTGTTCCGCGACTTCGAGTACCACGCGCGCGAGACCGTGAACGCCGTGCAGGACCGCGCCGCCGCGCAGAAGTTATCGAAAGAGGCGGAGCGCCGCATCGCCAAAATGCGGCGGGAATTTCGCGAGCAGTTCGATGCCACAGTCGTCGCGCATGCCACGGGCGCCGATCGCGGCGATCCCAACGCGCAGCCGAGCCTGGTGAAACACGTCTCCGAGGGCGACACCGTCAAGCTCAAGTCGATGGGCCGCGCCGCTGTCGTCAAAAAGAAAATCGGAGACGATCATTTTGACGTCGAGATCGGCTCGATGAAGATGCGCATTCATCGCGAAGACATCGCCGAGGTGCTGGCAACCGCCCAAGGAAACTCGCAGCCTCTGTCATCGCCCGTCGAAGCGGCGCGCTCGCGGGGAATTACCGTCAAGCTGCAAAACGAATTCAGCGACCTGAACACGCCCAGCGAAATCAACGTCATCGGGCGCACCGTGGACGAAGCCACCGGCGAAGTCGAGAAATTCATCGACCGCGCGTTTCTCGCCGGAATGCCGCGCGTGCGTGTTGTACACGGCAGCGGCATGGGGATTCTGCGCAAGGCGCTGCGCCAGTACCTAAAGAAACACCCGCACGTGGAGTCGGTTACGGAGCCGCCGTCGAATGAAGGCGGCGGCGGCGCAACGGTGGTCGAGTTACGGGTCTGAGGCAATCCGGCCTTCGGGCGATTGGGAACCGCAGTAACCGTGGTACCCGCCCGTGGCCGTGAAATGGCGCTATAATCGGCTCAGTTTTCTCCCCCTCCGACGTGGATCCATGGACAAAACCCCAGCGGTTTTGACCGCAACCGAGAGAGTTCGGCGGTCAGCGCCCGTACCCCGGCTCAGGCTCCTGACCGAACTGGAGCCCCGCCATCGTGTGTTCATGGGCAATCTGGCGGATTTGCTCTGGTCGCGCCCTGCGCCGCGGATCCCGATCACCTCACGGCCTGGGCGTTTCTGGGATGACGTTTTCGTCCCCACCGGCGCCCCCTGGTCCGCGTTCCTGGAGTCGATGCTGTTGCAGTCGCTGTTGATCGTTTTGTTCGTATGGGGCCAATCCAGAGTATGGGTATCGGTAAATCCGTTCCCGCAGCGAGTGGTCCACAGGTCGATCACCTACTACCCGCCGGCTCGGTCTTTTCCAGCGGCGGAGGGCAGAGCTTCGAGAGCGCCAGCTCGTCCGCGAGTCCAGCACACAGCGACACCGCCAACGGCACGTCAACCGGCGCTTCGAGTGAGGCCTCAGGCAAAGCCAAGCCTGGTCACGCCGCCCGACATCAAGCAAGCTACGGCCAAACTGCCAAACCTGCCGAACTCCCAGGTGGTTCCACCCATGGTGCCGTTCGCAGCTACCGCGAACCCGCGGCGGAATGCGTTGGCGTCGCCCTCCGCGGTAGTGGCTCCGCCGCCCGATGTTCACCCGGACGCCGATCAGGCTCGCCGGCTGGCGCTACCTCAGGCGGCTGCGGTTGCTCCCGCGCCCGAACTTGGCGGGCCTTCCGCCCGAGCTGGGAAGGTTCTCAATCCGAGTGACGCGCGAGTTGTGCCTCCTCCTCCGTCGGTTCAGGGTGCAGGTAATGCTAGAACAGCACGCTCGGGCTCGATGGCGGGCGCGGGTTCGCAAGTGGTACCGCCTCCGCCTTCGGTTCAGGGTGCAAACGGCGGTGGAGGTACGCGGTTGAGTTCGGTGGCCGGATCGGGACCGAACATTGTGCCTCCTCCGCCGTTGGTGCAGGGTGCAGGCAATGCCACGGGAGCTGCACGGCTGGGTTCCATGGCTGGTGCGGGTTCGCAGGTCGTACCACCTCCTCCGTCCGTTCAGGGCGCTCAGCATCCTGCTGGTAGTTCGCGGTTGAGTTCATTATCCGGAGCGGGGCCGAATGTCGTACCTCCGGCGCCGTCGGTAGGCAATGGCGCTGGAGCGGCACGGTTGGGGTCGATGGCTGGTGCGGGTTCACAACAAGTGGTTCCGCCTCCTCCTTCGGTTCAGAGTTCGAGCGGATCTGCTGGAGGCGGGCGGTTGAACTCGCTTTCGGGAGCGGGGTCGGAAGTTCTGCCGCCTCCTTCGTCGGTTGAGGGTGCGGGGAATTCGGGCGCGGGTGGGGTGTTACAGCCGATGGATCATCCCTTGCTGAATCCCCTGCCGATCGACGATGCTTCGGCCGCTTCGGCCGCTCAGGCGGGCAACGGCGAAGATATGGCTACTCTCGAAGACTTGCCTCTCGGTTTGCTGGGGGTGGTGTTTGCCGCGCCGGGAACGTCGTATTTTTCCAATTTCGAAGTCTTTGTCGCCAAGCGACGAGTTGGCAAGGACCAACTGCAACTCATCAAGCTGGTATATGAATTTCTTCCCTACCAACGGCGGCTGTCGGAATACGATCTCAACAACCAGAAGCTGCGTGTCATCAAATTGCGCGTGATCCCGGATCCGAGCTGTGACGAGTCGTTGGCGCACATGATCCAGCCTCAAGCCGACCCGACTGGTGCGGTGCCAGAGACTCCAAAACTCCCGGCAGCGTTGCTTTCCACCGACCTGAATGCGCCCTTGCCCTGTTATCGCACCAACGCTGACGACTTCCGCAAGGCGATGTTGAAAGCCCGGTGAACGCGGGAGCCGGCACCCCCCTACGGCGAGCAAATGGAGATGGCGCATCCCGCCAAAATGAAAGCCATCAGCGCGGGCAAGAAGAAACCGCCTCATCTCCGCTTCGAGAGCCTTCTCTTCTAAGCGCTCGGAAATCTCCGTCGCCTCTTGACCTTTACTTATCATGGATGTCCCCATGTTTCCCGGTTAATGACGGCCCGTACTTTATTGCTGGGAAAGCACTTGCCCGTTAAAGAACGGTTAAGAACCAGTTTCATTGACGGCAGCCCAGGCTTGCACCATAGTCGCTCGCACCGGAGATCAACCCGGCGGGGCGCCGAACGGGCTATCTAGGGGCGGTTTTCTCCAGAGAGGCTCCCTGAAATCCAGCAACTCAAAGGACTGTTTATGCCAACCGTTTGCCGCAGTCACCAAACCAATCGTTCCTATTGTTTTCTCGCCGGCGTTTTCGCCCTGTGCCTGGGCGCGCTGGCTATGCCCCATGCCGAGGCCCAGACGATCCACCAACTCGCCTACAACAACTCGACCTGGATCGACCAGGACCTCTCCAGCCAGACGACCGACCCGCACACTGGAGTCGCCGCCTTCGTCACTACTCCCAACGACCAGATTCACACCTTCTACCTCGACAGCGCCGAGGATGTTCACCAACTGTTCTTCAATGGAACCAGCTGGAGCGATGAGGACCTGACGGCCGAAGGCTTCGGCGTTCGCGCCATGGCCAAGAGCGCGGTCGCCGGATTCTCCGAGTCGAACCTGCAGTACGTGTACTACGTCTCGCAGAACCAGCATGTGCATCAGTTGTTCTATAACAATGCCGATTGGGCCGACGCGGACATCACCAGCCTGAGCGGAGGTCCGCTGACCACCAAGACGCCTCGATTGACGGCTTTGGCGACCGGCAGCAGCGGCTTTCACGTGTACTATCTGGCCTCCAACGGTCACGTCAATCAGCTGTACAACGTCAGCGGGAGTTGGGTGAACCAGGACATCACGAAAGTTGCGAAAGGGCCCTCCGGCAGAGCCGTGTGGATTGCCAGCATCAACGTAGGCAATCTGCAATACGTGTATTACCTGGCCACCACCGACCACGTTCACGAACTGTATTACAACGATTCCACGTGGCTGGATGAGGACCTGACCGTCAAGGCCGGTGTACCGGTGGCGGCAGCCGCCAGTCCTATCACGGCGTTGGTGTTTCCCGGCGGAAATGTCAACGAGGTCTTCTTTATCGCTAACAACAACCACTTGTGGCAGATGCTTTCCGCCGACAACAACGTGTGGGCGAGTGATGACGTGACCAGCCAAGGCGGAGGTCCAGCCGCGAATCCCGCCAACGGCATCGTGGCTTTTACCACTACGCCGAACGACGAACTACATCTGTTTTACCTCTCCAAGAAGCACATCAATCAGTTGTCCCTGCCCGCCGGCACCGATGACTGGCAAAACCAGGATTTGACGGCGGAATATGGAGGCAAACCGAACGGGACCAGCGCAATGTCGGGCTTCTCGCTGGCGAACTTGCAATACCTGTACTACGTGTCGAAGTAAAACCCAACCGCGTACGCGAAGGGGCTGCGGCAAAATGCGGCCCCTCGCCCGCGGCCGCCAAGCTGGCCCCGCGATGGAATCCGCACCTGGCGGCGCTGCATGCCCGCGAGTTGGAGCGCGGACATCGCAACCGCGGCACGCTGGCGGTGGCGCGCAAATTCGCCGCTTATTTGTTGGCCGCCGACAAAAGCGGCCAGGCCTTCCAAACGCACGCGCCGCTGGAAGTGCCAACACAAAAAGCTGCCTAAGAAGGAAAAACTTTGAACCAAGCGGCGATCGACCGGCCGTTCCTCGCCAACTCGGGGACTGGGCAGAGGAGTTTCGACTCCCGATGCTCCTTACCGTCTGTATCGAGGCCGGCCGGAAAACCCTAACTCATGCTTCGTGGACCGGGCTCGAGCCCGTTTCCCGCAAATGGATGTCTGGCCAGGCTGCCGCTTTGGCCGCGCACAATGACCGCAGGCCGTTCGCTAGCTCAATCGTCCCATCTCCGCTTCGAGAGCCCACTCTTCCAAGCGCCAGGAGACCTCCGTCTCCTCTTGACTCTTACTTATCATGGATGTCAGCGAATTCGGCGTAGACCCATCCCTAAGACCGCGACCGTCGATGATACCCAGGTTAGCGCCCAAAGAACGGGCGCGAACCTGGGGCACCAGCTATCCTCATCGGCTACGTGAGTCAAGGGAGCGAGGCCGCGAACGGGTACGCAATATTCCGCTCCACATCTATTATTTGCTTTTTGTTCGCCTTATGACATACTGTGGCAGCGCGCCGCTGCCGAGCTTCGCTCGGTTGGACCCTTCGGCTCCGCTCAGGGCAGGCTTCGAGGTCGCCCGTCCCCACACGAGCAGAGCAGAGGGCGGGAAAATTTTATTTCGGACTGGTTTTCCTGTGGTGCTCCTCTCACGTCCACAGGTGGAAAAAGATTACGATGCAACGTACTCAACTCAACATCGTGGCGACTCTGGAAACCAGCATCGGCCGTTTGCCGGCGAATATTGAAGCCGAGCGCTCCATTCTGGGCGCGGTGCTGCTGGATAATCACGCCTTCAACGACGCCGCCGAGCATCTGAAGCCGGAAGATTTTTCCATCGATTCGCACCGGCGCATTTATTCGCGGATGTTGGACCTGAACGAGTCGTCGCGGCCCATCGACATCATCACGCTGGTGGAAGAGCTGGAGCAGAACAAAGACCTGCAAGCGGTCGGCGACGTTGGGTACATCTCCGGGCTGCTGGACGGCGTGCCGGACCGGCCTTCGATCGAGCATTACGTTCGGATTGTCCGCGACAAGGCGATTCTGCGCGGGCTGATCAACGTCTCGAATACTGCGATCGCCAGGGCCAGCGAGCAGGCCGATCCCGCGGACGAGATTCTGAACGAGGCTGAGGCTGCGGTCTTCCAGCTTTCCGAGAAGCGAATTGGCAAAGGGTTTCAGGGGATCAAGGAGATTGTCCGCGACTCGTTCGGATCGGTCGACGCCCTGCTGCAACGCGGGCAGCGCATTACCGGGCTGGCCACGCACTACACCGATCTCGACGAGAAGACCAGCGGTTTCCAGAAGTCGGACCTGATCATTCTGGCGGCGCGGCCTTCGATGGGCAAGACCGCGTTTGCCATGAACATTGCCGAGAATGCCGCCATCGATGACGGCAAGGTGGTCGGCATCTTCTCGCTGGAAATGTCGAGCGAGGCGCTGCTGCAACGGTTGCTGTGTTCGCGCGCGATTGTCGACGCGCACAAGATGCGCACCGGTTCGCTGTGGGGCGACGACATGAAGAAGATCGTCCGCGCCATGGAGGAACTTTCCAAGTCCATGCTCTTTATCGACGATTCGCCCGGGATCTCGCTGAGCGAAATGCGGGCCAAGGCGCGGCGGCTGAAGCAATCGCAAGGACGACTCGATCTGCTGGTGGTGGACTATTTGCAGCTGATGTCGGGCGGGAGCAAGCGCTTCGAGAATCGGACGCAGGAAGTTTCGTCGATTTCGCGGGGACTAAAGGCGATCGCCAAAGAACTCGGCGTGCCGGTGCTCGCTTTGTCGCAGCTAAGCCGCGCTCCCGAAAGCCGGGGCGGCGACCACCGGCCGCAACTCTCCGATCTGCGTGAATCGGGNNCTCGAGCTCAAGGGTCTGGCCGAGATCATCATTGCCAAGCAGCGCAACGGGCCGATCGGCAAGTTCAATCTTGCGTTTTTGCACAATTCCACCCGCTTTGCCAACAAGTACGAAGGCAATAACGAGCCCGGCGAACAGGCTTAGTTTCCGCGTACGGCTGAATGCGCCAGTTCCGACCCGGAGACACCTCCATCCTGTGGAAAACTTTGTGGATGATAAGGACTGCCTTGAGAATTGTGCTTTTTCTGCCGCCTGGCAGGGCCGTTTCGGAGCGATGGCGGCTTTCCTAAGGCTATGTTTCTAAGTTGGTTAACTCTGGTATGAACTAAAGTCGGCGGAAAGGCTTGCAAATCAACACTTTCGTCTCCGAATCTGAGATTTGCACATAATCCGAAAGGCCAAGCCCCGCACTGGCAGCGGCTTTGGCCCTGATTTGCCGATGGGGTCGTCGGGAGACGGAGGTTTCCCGCCCCTCTGATTCAGTGTCGGCAGAGAGCATAAACCACGGGGTCCACGGGGGTGCACGGGGGCCCAAGCCACTGAATCAGAGCTTCCCGAGGAGCAGACCAAAAAAACCTACTGGTGAAGCTCAATCGCGAAGACGTAGGCGGGCTTTCCGAGGGTAGGGGAGTCGACATACTCGATCTTGGCCGAGGCGCCCTCCAGGTCGTGGCAGGGATTGATGTCGGACTTGGGCGAGAAGCCGAGAGCGGTGAACGCGAGTTTGTAATAGTTTCCGCTATGCAGAGCCATCGTCTTGCCTTTGGCAACAAGGATCAGGTCGATGGCTGAACCGCGGCAGCGCACATCCTGAAATTTCCCCGCCAGAAAACGATGCGTTCCGGCCGGAGGCTTTTCCTCGGGCGTTTCCGGTTCGATCGTTTCGTTCTTATCGTCCGGTTCGTTCCCTTCGGTCGCCATTCGTCGATTTTGTTCCGCCACACGGTCGCGCGCTGTTGCGTAGTCCTCGACCTGCCTGAGAAAGTCTTGCACCGAGGCGGTTTCCTCCGGAGTCTTGGCGATTCGCGAGGCCTCGTGGAGGACGGCCTCGGCGTCCTTCAGGCGCTCCATCTGCATGAGCACGTGGGCGGCGCTGATGCGATAGGGGACATTGGCCGGGTCCAACTCCACGGCTTTGAGCGACATCAGATGCGCCTCATCGAGATTTCGTCTTCGCATGCCTTCGAAGGCGGCCAATCGTTCATAGGGTGGCGCGAATGACGGGTTGAGTTTTATGGCGGCGCGCAGACTGGCCTCGACTTGCGCGTCGGTTTCGGAATTGGGTTCGCCCGCGGAGTTCATGGAGATGGCCGCGAAATAGTAATGCGCCAGGTAACTCTGCGAATCGAGTTTCACCGCCTGTTCATACCACTTGCGCGATTCTTCCAGATGCCCGGCGCGAAATTCCAGAAATCCCATGGTTTCGTGGGCCAAGACATTTTGCGGATCTTCGCGCAACACACGGTCGAGGAGCAGGCGGGCATCCGTGAACCTCTCGTTGTAGGCGAGGAAGTCGGCCCGCACAGCATCGGCCTGCGCTTCGGTTAGGGTTCGTGCGGTGAAGGTTGCGTCGTCAATGCCGGTGGCAGCCGCCAGTTTGAAATATTGAAACCTGCCTTGACGAACGTAGGCTTCGAGATTCGACTGCAGTTGCTTGAGATCGCCGAACGCGCGGGTAGCGGCGGTGACCGGATCGACCTTGTTGACCAGCAGCTCGATGTAGTCGCCCCACAGCTGTGTCTTTTGCTGACGGTCCTTTGTGTATAAGTAGTGGGTCAGCGCCCAGGATTCCGCGTAGAAGATGGAGCCCTTATTTTCCTCGTGATAGTAAGGGGAGGTGGCATCTACGGTGAACAGGACGGGCAGCGGCAGCAATTTGTTTTGGCGCAGCAACAGCAGATTCGCCTCACTGGGCTGCCCCAGGGCGACATTTTTCTCGTGGATGTCGGTGTTCTCATAAAACTCGGCCAGCCCTTCGTTCATCCACAAGGGCATCCACTCGGCAGCTTTGCTCAGAAGAAAGTGCATGTACTCGTGATAAATCACTGCATAGGGATGATCGCCCTCGGCGTCCAGGCGCATGAGAACGTAGTTCTTGTCGGGCGCGCGCAGAAAAAGTCCACCTAACTTCAGTTGCCCTTTCGCGAGATAAGCCTCTGGTTCGAGAGTGCGGAAATCCTTCTCGTCTTTGAGGGCGAGTACGACAATCGGCGAACCGTTATCGATGGGCAAGTGAGGAAACGCCATGTGAGAAATCGAGCGCATGCGCTCAAACTGGTCGGCGATGCGCCGCCCATCCTTCTCGTTGGAGGTGGTCAGGACGGTGAAATGGGGGCTGCGGACTTCCGTCCAGGCCTCCGGCTTATCGCGCGCCGGAGCCAGGGGCGGCGCGAGTAAGATCACAAACAAAACAGTAAGTTTCCGCATAACTAAATTTCCATAACAACGAGCCACTACAGATATACCGAAGACCTTGCCGAGTCAAATGAATTTCGCGAAAAGCGGGCAACTGCGGCACTGCGCGTCACAACCAGCTGTCACAACCAGCTGTGACGCGCCTCATGGCGTGAGTTCTCGGCAAGACATACGCTCTTACAGAAAGGAGGAGTCTGGATGTCCTCCTGGTCTCAAGTCGGCGTGGCCCCGGCGAGCGCGGCGTTTTCCCGCCTCCAGCTCCGCCGCACACGCACACGCGTCGTTTTCACATTCTCCTTATCTGCGGCCGTTGCGATTCGCGGCGCGCGCCGTACTCAAGCTCAAGCTCTTGACTGCGCTGGCGACTGGACCGTCTGTGAAGTCGTGGCCGGATGTGCTAGCTTGTTTCGGGCATCAAACGCTTATGCCGTCTAATCTCTTTTCGCGGAGAACTCTCTATGCTGCATCTCGATACTGGTAACACGGGGTTCATGATTCTATGCACCAGCCTGGTTATGTTGATGACGCCCGGTCTCGCTTTTTTTTATGGCGGACTGGTGGGGCGCAAGAACGTGCTCGCCATCATGATTCAGAGTTTTGTCTCGATGGGCTGGACGACGGTGATCTGGTATCTCTACGGCTATTCGCTGTGCTTCAGCGGCGACTGGCATGGGGTCATCGGCAACTTCCACAACGCATTCCTGCGCGGCGTCGACCTGAACACGCCGTCGCCGAATGCAACGATTCCAGCCTTTGTGTTTATTGCCTATCAAATGATGTTCGCCATCATCACGCCCGCGCTGATCTCGGGAGCGTTCACCAACCGGGTCACGTTCAAGGCGTACATGCTGTTTCTGACCGGCTGGCTGACTTTCGTTTACTTTCCGTTTGTCCATATGGTTTGGGGTGGAGGTTTCCTGCAGCAATGGGGCGTGCTCGACTTCGCGGGAGGTATCGTGGTGCACAACATCGCGGGAATCGCCGCCTTGGCCTCGGTGCTGTATGTGGGCAAACGCCACACGGCGGATCGCGGGCCGCATAGCATTCCGCTGGTTGCGCTGGGAACGGGACTGCTGTGGTTTGGATGGTACGGCTTTAACGCGGGCAGCGAAATGCGCGTGGATTCGGTGACGGCGACTGCGTTTCTGAACACCGATGTGGCGGCGTCGTTCGCGGCCGTCGCCTGGCTGTTTGTGGCATGGATCAACGAAAAGAAACCGAAACTTCTCGGATTGCTGACGGGCGCCGTTGCCGGGCTGGCGACGATCACTCCCGCAGCCGGATATGTTTCGCCGACCACCGCGGTCATCATTGGCATCGTTGCCGGGGTGGTTTGTTACTACGCGGTGGAAATGAAGAACAAAATGGGGTGGGACGACGCGCTCGACGTTTGGGGAGTCCACGGGGTTGGCGGCTTCCTCGGCATCGTCATGCTGGGAATCTTTGCCAACAAGGAGTTCAACCCCAACGGCGCGAACGGACTGCTCTACGGCGATCCGACGTTCCTGCTGAAACAAGTGACGGCAGTGGTTTTCTCATCGGTATGGGCCTTTGTGTTCACCTACGGAATGTTGCGCATCATCGATGCGTTCACCCCGGTGAAAGTCACCGAGATCAGCGAGGCAATCGGCCTCGATGAGTCCATCCACGGCGAACACGCGTATGAGGAGGCTCCCGAGCACGACGACCTCTTTCACGCGGGAGTGCGCTAGTACGGCGATGGTGGAGGGACCGGCGTCTGCCGCGTCAAGCCGGGCGGAGACGCCCGGCGCTCCACCAACAGACCGGGCTCTGGATCGACATGGGTTTTTAGCTGTCCTCGCCCACCTTCAGCAGCGCCAGGAAAGCCTCCTGCGGAATATCCACGCGGCCGATGCGCTTCATTCTCTTCTTGCCTTCTTTTTGCTTTTCGAGCAGCTTGCGCTTGCGGCTGATGTCGCCACCGTAGCACTTGGCGATCACGTTCTTACGGATGGCCGGCACCGTCTCGCGGGCAATGATCTTGGCGCCGATTGCCGCCTGAATCGCCACTTCAAACATCTGGCGCGGGATCAGTTCTTTCATCTTCGCGGCCAGCAACCGCCCGCGGTCGTAGGCGAAATCGCGATGGATAATGGTCGAGAGCGCATCGACCGGTTCGCCCGCCACCATGATGTCGAGCTTGGCCATTGGCGATGTCCAATTGCCCGACAGGTGATAGTCGAGCGAAGCGTAGCCGCGAGACACCGACTTGAGCCGGTCGTAAAAGTCGAGAACGATTTCATTCAGCGGCAACTCATACTGCAGCATGACGCGCGTGCCGGTGACATATTCGAAACTCTTCTGCTTGCCGCGTTTTTCCTCGACCAGCTTCAGAATGCCGCCCACATATTCTTCGTTGGTCAGAATCACGGCGAGAATCACCGGCTCTTCGACCCTGGCGATCTCGCTGGTGTCGGGCCAACGCGAAGGATTATCCACTTCGATCACCGAGCCGTCGGTTTTGGTGATTAGGTAGCGCACGCCCGGGGCCGTCGTGATGAGGTCGAGACCGTATTCGCGCTCCAGCCGCTCCTGGATGATCTCCATGTGCAGGAGGCCGAGAAAGCCGCAGCGGAAGCCGAAACCCAGCGCCACCGAACTTTCCGGCTCGAAGAAGAACGATGAGTCATTCAGCTTTAATTTTTCCAGCGCCTCGCGCAGTTGCGTGTGTTCGTGCGCGTCGACCGTGTAGAGGCCTGCAAAAACCATGGGCTTGATTTCTTCAAAGCCGGGCAACGCCTGGATGGCGGGCCGGTCGTCGTCGGTGATGGTGTCGCCGATCTTCGTGTCCGCGACATTCTTGATATTGGCGACGATGAATCCAACTTCGCCCGCCACCAGTTCGTCGATTTCCACCGGTTTCGGCGTAAGGACGCCTAGAGTCTCCACCTGAAATACATGACCGTTCGACCAGAGCCGGATCTTCTGCCCCTTGCGCAACCGTCCCTCGAAAACGCGCGCGAGCACCACCACGCCGCGATAGGGATCGAACCAGGAATCGAAGAGCAGCGCCTGCAAATGCCGCTCCGGCGAGCCTTTTGGCGGCGGCACTCGCTTCACAATCGCTTCGAGAACATCGGGGACGCCCTGGCCGGTTTTCGCGCTGATCAGTAAAGCGTCCGTCGCATCCAACCCGACCGCGCTCTCGATCATTTCCTTTGTGCGCGCAACGTCGGCGCTTTGCAGGTCGATTTTGTTGATCACGGGAATAATTTCGAGGCCGTGATTGATCGCGAGATATGAGTTCGCGAGCGTCTGCGCTTCGACGCCCTGCGAGGCGTCAACCACGAGCAGAGCGCCTTCGCAGGCGGCCAGGGAGCGGGAGACTTCGTAGGAGAAATCGACGTGGCCGGGAGTGTCGATCAGGTTGAGCTGGTAAATCTGGCCATCCTGCGCCGGGTACAGCATGCGGACGGCATGGGCCTTGATGGTGATGCCGCGCTCGCGCTCCAGGTCCATGGAGTCGAGGACCTGCTCCTGCATTTCACGCATGGCGAGCGAGCCGGTGAGCTCGAGCAGGCGGTCGGCGAGCGTGGATTTGCCGTGGTCAATATGGGCAATAATCGCAAAATTTCGGATGTGTGAGGCTTCCATGCAGATAACTAGATTCTAACAGGGTGAGAGCGAGCTCTTTTGCCACAGAGACACGGAGGCACAGAGAAACCTCCGGCCGCAAGAACCAGAAACAAAACCGGAGGAAGGTCAGGGAAGTTCTGCCAGAGACAAGGATTGAACAAGGACAGAATCCTTGCTGGTAATATTCGGCTCCCTCAACCTCGATGGATTTTCCAGAAACCAGACATCAGAGCCGCGATCAGGACCAGCGTCAGCGCTTCGACCAACAATGCATAGGACGTCCACCGCTTCTGCCGGTCGAATCGCGCCAGCAAACGGCTGATGATCAGCCATATCACCACCACGGGAGAAGCCAGGAGTCGGAAAAGACAGAACCAGCCGAGGATCATGATTGACTGGCCGACTGCCGGAATGGCGATCAGCGCCGCGCTAAGCGGCGCCGTCAAGCTGAAGCCGAATAGGACTTTCGCATACGTCTCGGTGGCGGTCTCTGATTTTCGGATGACGAACACCAGAAACACGGTGGGGATCATGAGCAGAAAGCAGATGAAAAGCTCCAGCATCATGTCGCCGCCTGCCCACATGCCTGCGTAAGCATCGGCATCTTGGGGATGGAGGACGTATTGCAGGTAACGCGCGACGATCAAGGCCACTGCGATCGCCAGAACCGCCGCGTAGCCCGCAGCTACCAGACGCAACTGCACCCGGTAAGGGATTGGCTTCATGCGGGGAATTCTACAGGCAGCAGCGG
Organism: Acidobacteriaceae bacterium; assembly: GCA_003162935.1. Lineage (GTDB taxonomy): Bacteria > Acidobacteriota > Terriglobia > Terriglobales > Acidobacteriaceae > Acidiflorens. Next base: position 20,853 of record PLUW01000015.1, on the reverse strand, counting down.
CGCAGGCTGGTTACCCGGCAGGTGCGAGGCATGGCGGTGGTGGAAAAATGCCTATTGCGAAAGAAAGGGCGCGATTGCTCGCGCCCCTTTCCTTCAAGTTGGTTTGTTCCTTCTGACCTAGTCCCTGACTCCATCCATGAACGCCCGCAGCTTGCGCGAACGCGATGGATGGCGCAGTTTTCGCAGTGCCTTGGCCTCGATTTGGCGGATGCGTTCGCGGGTTACTGCGAACGACTGGCCGACTTCTTCGAGCGTGTGCTCGGAGCCGTCTTCCAGTCCGAAGCGCATCTTGATGACCTTCTCTTCGCGCGGGGTCAGCGTGCGCAACACCTGCGAAGTCTGGTCTTTGAGGTTGACGTTGATCACGGCTTCGGCCGGAGAAACGACCGCGCGGTCTTCGATGAAGTCGCCCAAGTGCGAATCTTCCTCTTCGCCAATCGGCGTTTCGAGGGAGATGGGTTCCTGAGCAATCTTCAGGACTTTCCGAACTTTTGCCACCGGAATGTCCATGCGCTTGGCGATTTCTTCGGAAGTTGGTTCGCGTCCCAGTTCCTGCACCAGTTGTCGCGAGGTGCGGATCAGCTTGTTGATGGTTTCGATCATGTGCACAGGGATACGAATCGTACGCGCCTGATCTGCGATGGCACGGGTGATGGCCTGCCGAATCCACCATGTGGCATACGTGGAAAATTTGTAGCCACGGCGGTATTCGAATTTATCCACAGCTTTCATCAGGCCGATATTGCCTTCCTGAATCAGGTCGAGGAACTGCAGGCCGCGATTGGTGTACTTTTTCGCAATCGAGACTACCAGGCGCAAGTTGGCTTCGATGAGCTCGCGCTTGGCGTGCTCGGCGTCCATATCGCCCTGGATGATCTCGCGCTGCGTGCGCTTGAGCTCCGGGAACAACAGGCCCGCTTCCACCTCGAGCTTTTCGAGCTCTCCGCGGACAGCGCGTGCCTGCTTTTTATATTCCTTCTTTTGCTCTTCGCTGCGCGTGGCCTCGGCCCGTTTTTCCAGGTTCTGAATCTGCCGGTCGAGCGAGCGCATGCCGTCGACCGTGCGGTTGACGCGGTCGATGAGGCGCTTGCGTTCGTTGTTGGTGAAGCCAAGTTTCCGCACAGCGATCGAAGTGCGGACAATCGCATGCGCCAACTGGAAACGGTACCGGCGATGATCGCGCGGCCGCTTCTTCAAGTTCACCGCCGCCAGCTTCTCCTGGAGCGGCTCCACTTTCTTGTAAAGCTTTTCGAGCGCGTGGATCTTGGCGAGAAATTCCTTCAGACGCTTGTCGACGATCTCTTCCGTGATTTCCTCTTCGTCGAAGGTGACCAGCTCTTTGATGGAGCGGACGCCCTTTTCGAGGTCCTCGCCGAGGGCGAGGAGTTCACGGATCACAATCGGAGAGCGCGAAAGCGCCTTCAGAACGCGGTTTTGCCCCCGCTCGATCCGCTTAGCGATTTCGACTTCGCCTTCGCGGGTGAGCAGCGGCACTGTCCCCATCTCCCGCAAGTACATGCGGACGGGGTCATTGGTTTTTTCCATGGCGCCGGGGGTTAAGTCGAGTTCGACGTCCTCGGAGCCTTCTTCCACATCCTCGAATTTTTTTTCCAGATCGGTCGTCGGCCCTTTCGAGCTTTCGAGAACATCGATTCCTTGGGTCCCGATCGTGGTTAGCAGATCTTCCAGGTCTTCAGGAGAGTGCACATCGTGCGGGATAAGGTCGTTGACCTGATCATAGGTCAGATATCCCTTCTCTTTGCCTGCGTCGATCAGCTTTTTTATGTCGTCGTACTTGTCGTCTAATGCCAAAACAGATTGTCCTCAAGACGCCCGCCGATACCCACCCCGGGTACGCGGACGCCAACTCTTCAAGCGGTGGGAGTTGTTACGGAGTTGTGCCGCAGAGGCACACAAACCTTAAAAGTATAGCATGGCAACTGCGTCTTCCGCCCGTATCTCTTTTCCCGCTAGTTCCTTAGATGTTGCCCGACCGACTTTCGTTCCATGGTAAAAAGGCCGCTCGCCGACAGATCCAGGATCCTAATCCTACGACGCCTTGCTCCTCGCCTCGCCCAATCCCGGGTCCATCAAAGACCGCTTCAGACGTACCTTTTCCTGCAAAAGGGCTTGTTTTTCCTCCAAAGAGACCGCCGGACGCTGCAAGGCCATCTGCACTTCCTCCAGCCGCCGGCGCAGGTAAATCCGGCGCAATGCCCGCACCGCGCCTTCCACGGTCTCGGGCGTCAGTTCTTCTTCCTCAGTCATCAGGATGGAAGCAAGCAGGCGCCGGTCTTCTTCGGTCTTCGGCAGCGCCATTACGTCCACTGCTTCGACTCCGGCTTCGAGCAGCGCTTCGATCAACGACTGCGCGGCGAGTCCTTCGTACAAATGCTCCGATTGCAGCGCATATTGCGCCTGGCGGGCGGGATCGAATTCCTCGTCGGTGCCTTCGCGCGCCGTGGTTCGCGTTCCGCTGGATTGCATTTGCGTGGCCGAGGCCAGCGCCCGGATCAGCACGCGCTCCGCGCCGGTGATTTGCGTTTCCGCCGAAGCTTTCACCTGCGTCGCCGAGCGCGTGGTGGCGGCGTGCTTCAGTTCCTGGCGGAGCACCGCCGAATCAATCCCCAGCTTCTGCGAAATTTCCATCGCCAGTTCGTCGCGCACGATGCGATTTGGCACGCGCTGAATGTGCGGAAGAAGGTGGTTGACGGCCTTGACCTTGCTGTCCGCATTCCGCGCGGGGAACTGGGCGCGGGCACGGTCGATCAGATAATCAAAATATTTCTGCGAATGCTTGAGCGCCGCGGCGTAGGCGTCCTTGCCCTTGCGCCGGATGAAGAGATCGGGATCGAATCCGGTTTCGAGCGTGAGCACGCGGATATTGAATTCTTCCTCCACCAGCAGGCCGAGAGTGCGCTCGGTGGCGCGGGCTCCGGCAGTGTCGGGATCGAAATTGACGACGACATTTTTTGAGAAGCGCCCCAGCAACTTCGCCTGGATTTCCGTGAACGCCGTGCCCGAACTGGCAATTACGTTGTGGAAGCCGGCCGCGTAGACGGAAATGCAATCCATCTGGCCTTCGACGAGGATGGAGTAGTCGAGCTTGCGGATCGCGTCTTTTGCGTTGTCCAGATTGAAGAGCACGCGCGACTTCGAATAGATCGGGGTTTCGGGAGAATTCAGGTATTTGGGGCCGGCTTTGTCGTCGGTCGAGAGCGTGCGTCCAGTGAAGGCGATCACTTTGCCTTGGTCATTGCAGATGGGGAACAGCACGCGGTTGCGGAATTTGGAGTAGATGGCGGCTGGCTGCTGGCTACTAGCTGCTGGCTTGCGGCCCGCGCTGTCCGCTGCTCGCTGTTCGTCGTTCGCTTGGGAGTTCTCAGTTCTCGGTTCTCGGTTCTCAGTAACCTGCTCTCCCTGAGGGCTGACGGCTAAGGGCTGAGGGCTCTCTTTCCACGAAAATAACCCGCTTTCGCGCAACAACTCCTCGCCGAATTCGCGGCGCAAAGCATCGCGCAACAGAAAACCCGAATCGGGGGCATAGCCGATGCGGAAACGGGCGATGGTTTCGTCGTCGAGTCCACGGCCCTTTAGGTATTCGCGGGCGGTCGCGCCTTCGGGACGACGCAGACACTCCTGGAAAAACTGGGTCGCGCGGACATGCACGTCGAGCAGCGCCATGCGAACCTGAGCGTCGCGAGCCTCGGCCGGACTCGAGAACGTCACCTTCGGCATCGGCACGCCCAGCTTTTGAGCAATGAGCCGGACAGCCTCGGGGAAGGTGATGTTCTCGACTTTCTGGATGAAGGTGAAGACATCTCCCGACTGTCCGCACCCGAAGCAGTGAAAAAACTGCCGCGTGGCGTGCACCGAGAACGAAGGCGTCTTCTCGGCATGAAACGGACACAGCCCAGAGAAATTCTGCGCCCCAGCCTTCTTCAGCTTGACGTAGTCGCCGACGATGCGGACGATGTCGGCCTGCTGCTTGAGCGACTCTTTGAAGTTGTCGGAAGAGGTCGAAGTAGAATTCATTGCCGGCGCACACGGGTCTCGTAGTAATTATGCCTATGATTATGAGCGTTGAAAGGCGCAAGGGGAATAGAAGATGGATGGGATTGCTGTGGGAAAGGTGTGGATATTCGCGGGCGTAGAGGGAAAACAAATGCGGCTCGGGCCAGCCACCCAAGCCGCATTGTTGTCGCGGAGCTCTGACTGCCGTCTTTCGCCTTCGCGAAAGATCACCGCGCAAGGCACTCCGAAGAGTGCCCTGCGACGACGCTCACCTGAGGCTTGCGCTTCAGGGTTATGATTCGGCATTTCAATCCCTCTCGAAAGAAGGACATTCAGGAGGCCGTAAAGCCCGGGCAACGGCACACTGGACATGCGCCGAATTTCCCCCGGTGACTCACTCTCGAAAATCACCGGCAACGCCGAACCCTTGTTCGGAACAGATCAGAACATCTCACGCTTTGACTTTCTGTACTTTGCGGCAGCAAGACCATGAACGCAACGGGAAAGTGCGGCTCCGTTGTGTAAAAACTGTGGAGGGGGCAAAGTTCCTGTGGAAGAGGAAGGAAAAGTGCAGTTTTATTCGCGAGCGCTTCCCGAGAACCTGCGGGCTTCGCCGCGGAACGAGCGAGGGTCCACATGCCCACACGCGCGCTTGCGCTGCCGTACAATATTTCGATGATTGCGCATCTTCGGGGAACGGTGCTGGCGAAACATCCCAATCAGGCGATTGTGGAGACTCATGGCGTTGGCTATGACGTTGCCATCAGCGTGCCAACGTTTTCGGAGATGCCGGCGGCGGGCGCCGAGGTGGCGCTGCACATTCACACCCATGTTCGCGAGGATGCGCTCAGCCTGTACGGATTCTTGCGGCTGGCCGAGAAACAGCTTTTCGAAAAACTGCTCACGGTGAGCGGAATTGGCCCGACCCTCGCGATTAAGATCCTGAGCGGCATGGCCGCCGACGAAATGACGGGAGCGATTCGCGGAGGCGATCTGGCGAGGCTTACCCGCATCCCTGGAATCGGCAAGAAAACGGCGGAGCGCATGGTGCTGGAACTGCGCGACAAGCTGCCGGCGGCGGGTGCGGCAGAAATGAGCGCAACCGTGGCAAACCCCATGGAGGAAGATGTGATTTCCGCGCTGGTCAATCTCGGCTATCAGCGCGCGGCGGCAGAGAAGGCGCTGCTGGTGGCGCGGACGGGTAAAAGTTCGCAAAATTTCGATGTGCTGTTTCGTGAGGCGCTGGGATCGCTCGCGAAGTGATTCCGCGCTCGGGCACCCACGCTGGGTCATCGTTGCCAGTTCGGCGGCGCGAGCGGAAGGCTTACCTCGAACCAATTCGACCGCTGGAGGTCTTTTGTGCGCAGAGCGCTTCAACTTACCGTGGTGATCGCGTGTATCGCGGCTGCGTTTTACTTTCAGATACCGCAGTTGGTGGATGAGGATCAGAACAAGGTTCTCAAGAAGCCACCCTACCCGGCATCGGAGCGGGCGCTGAATCTTCATCAGCAGCTCGCCATCGTCGACCTGCACGCCGATTCGCTTCTCTGGGGACGCGATCTGCTCGAGCGCGGCCTCTACGGGCAAGTTGACATTCCGCGCCTGGCCGACGGTAACGTTGCGCTGCAGGTTTTTTCGATGCCGACCAAGACCCCGCGCGGAGTGAACGTTGAAAGCAACGATAACAAAAGCGACAACGTCTTCTGGCTGGCGCTTGCGGAGCGCTGGCCGATCCGCACCTGGAACAGTCTGACGGAGCGCGCGTTGTATCAGGCGCGGCGCTTGCATCAATTCGCAAGTGGGTCGCAAGGCGGATTCGTGGTCATTGAGAGTTCCGCCGATCTCTCCCGCTACCTCGAACGCCGCCGCAGCAATGGCCGACTCACCGCTGGATTGCTTTCGATTGAAGGAGCGCACGCGCTCGATGGGAAACTGGAGAATCTCGACGTCCTCTATCGCGCCGGATACCGCATGATGTCGCCCAGCCATTTTTTCGACAACGGTTTTGGAGGTTCTTCCGCGGGCGTTCATAAAACCGGCCTCACCGAAAAAGGCCGCGAGTGGGTGCGGCAGATGGAAGCTCGCCACATGATCGTGGACCTGGCCAACGCGTCGGCAAAAACCATCGACGATGTTCTGGCGATGGCCACTCGCCCGGTGGTCGTCTCGCACACGGGCGTAAAAGGAACCTGCGACAACAACCGAAATCTCAGCGACGACCAGATCAGAGCGGTGGCGGCCAAAGGCGGATTGATCGGCATCGGCTATTGGGACACAGCGACTTGCGGCACCGATGCGCGCGCCATCGTAAGAGCGATGCGCTATGTTTCCGACCGCGTGGGAGCCGAGCATGTGGCGCTCGGGTCGGACTTCGACGGAGCCGTCACCGTGCCTTTCGACACCACCGGATTGGCTGAAATCACCGATGCCATGCTGGAAGCGGGCTACTCCGAGCCGGAGATCCGCATGATCATGGGAGAAAACGCGTTGAAGTTTCTGGCGGCGAATCTGCCGGAAAAATAGCGCCGTGATTCGGCAATGGCTGGGCGTGCAGTAAGCGTCTAGTTGCCGACAAAGCGCAGATACAGGTCGCGGTCATCGCGGCAGGTTTCCGCCATGTGCTTCACTTTTCCCCAGGCCTCGAGCTGACTGTCATCGCGCACGCGATCTTTCACGCGATCCCATTCCTTGAGAAAATTTTCCATCTGCAAGTGGTTGAAAACCGTCTTGCCGAACGGATCAATGCCGCTGAGCAATAAGAATTCCGCGTGGCTGCCGGCGGGGACCACGCCGTGCAGCATGACCCACTCGCTCCGTTCGCCAAGATCGTCTTCCAGTTTCACGACCAGGGACATCGCCGGCCTTCCTCTAAAACGCAATGCTACTGGCCGCAATGTAACAGCCTGCGGGGGTGTTGTCCAAGGCTGGCCCTGTATCGAAGGTAATCGCGGAGTCAACCACCAACGACATGTGTGGTGGCGGGGATTTGGCCCTCGAGAACGGGGTGGAGCCCCGTCCCGACACGAGCTAGGCTTCACCGACGTGCGCACCGTGCTGGAAGTGGTATTGCAGAATCTTCGCCGCCAGGGCGGAAGGCATTCCCTCACCCTGTCCCGCGGTTGCAACCGAACGTACCACCTCCCCGCGACACATGACTTCGGTGGCCGCCAGACCGGCAATTTCCGCCGGCAGCACCAGGCTGATCTCGAGTTGCACGCTCGGATGGAGCGCCTCCTGCGCCTGGAACAGCAATCCGGAACGGCTGATGTTTTCGGTTGTGCCCGGGCGCCAGCTCTTTTCTCCCAGCGGACGGTAGCGCAGCGGCAAATGCAGATTGAACCGACGAGCGCGGAAGGGTGGAATCTTTCTTTCACCAGCAACGCTTCGAGATGACATGGCGACTTCGAGGGGGATGGGCTCGGAATCCAGTACCTCGCGCACGCGGTCTTTCAAAGCGGGAAGGCTGAAGGGTTTTTGCAGAAGGTTGATGCCGGCATCGATCAGACCGTCGTGACCGATCGCATTCTCGGTGTAACCGGACATATAGAGGACGCGAACCTCCGGCAGCAGCTCGACAATCTTCCCGGCCAATTCGCGGCCATTCATGCCGGGCATGATGACATCGGTTAGCAGGAGGTCGATCGGGCTCTTGTAGCCGTCGACGATCTGCAGGGCGGCAGCGCCATCTTCGGCTTCCAGAACCTTGTAACCGCGCGTCTCGAGGTACTGGCGGGCGAGGTGGCGGAGATTGACTTCGTCCTCGACCAGCAGGATGGTCTCGCCTCCGCGGTCGGCGTGTGGAAGACCTGCAAAGTCCTGCGTAGCAGCCACGTCTTCCCTAGCATCGACTCGCGGAAAGTAGGCGCGGAACGCGGTGCCGCGCTGTGGTTGGCTGTCGACGAAGATAAATCCGCCGCTCTGTTTCACAATGCCGTACACGGTTGAGAGACCCAGGCCGGTGCCTTTGGCGCCCTTGGTCGTGAAGAACGGCTCAAAGATGTGCGTCTGAGTATCCGCGTCCATCCCCACGCCGTTGTCGATAATCGCGAGCATGATGTAGTCGCCGGGCGTGAGCGGAGCATGAGTCCGCGCGAAGGTTTCGTCGAGCGTAACGTTCGCCGTCTCAATCGTCAGTTTGCCCCCCTGCGGCATGGCGTCGCGGGCGTTCACCGCCAGGTTCATGATGACCTGGTCGATCTGGCCGGGGTCGGCGCGGACCGCCCCCAGAGCGGCGCCGGGAACCATCACCAGATCGATATCCTCGCCGATCATGCGGGTCAGCATTTTCAGGTTCTCGGCCACCACGTCGTTCAGTTCGAGCACCTTCGGCGCCAGCATCTGTTTCCGGCTGAAGGCCAGCAATTGCCGGGTCAGCGACGTAGCGCGCTGGGTCGCGTTGGAGATCTCCTGCGCCGGCCCCCGCAGCCTCGGATCGGCTCCCAGCCGCTCCAGCAGAAATTCCGAGTAGCCTGAGATCACCATCAGCAGGTTGTTGAAATCGTGCGCGATGCCGCCCGCCAGACGACCGATCGCTTCCATCTTCTGCGCCTGCCGGAGTTGCAGCTCCAGGGCTCGGGTTTCAGTAACGTCCTCCATGAAAATTTCGAAAGTTCCCCCTTGTTTTCCGTTCGGGATCGTACGGCCGGAAATACGCGCCACGATGGCCGAGCCGTCCTTATGCACGCAGTCCGTGATGAGCTTGTTAAATTCTTTTCCCGTGTAAAAATAATCGGCGGTTTGAAACCATTGCTGGGCGTCGGCGTATAAACTTCCCAAATGCCGGCCCTGGAGCTCCGCCGCGCTGGCATAGCCAAACATGGAGACCAGCGCGGGGTTCGCGTTCTGGAGGATCCCCGTGGCGTCGCAGCGGCAGATGCCGTAGGGCGCATTCATGACCAAAGAACGAAAGCTGATCTCGGACCGGCGCAGGCGATCCTGCGTGGCCCGCAGGGCGGCGTTGAACCAGCAGATCAGGAGAGCGACGGCGATAAAGAGTCCGAGGTGTGCAATCGCTTTGTGATATTCGCCAGGCGTCTCTTTTCCAGTGAGCGAATAGTAGGCGCTGACGGTGAGCGCAAAGGAAGTGGCGGCCAGCCCGGGCTTCCACCCTCCGTACCAGGCGCTGACCATCACGGCGACCGCGAATACGACGAGACGGCTCTCCGCAATATCGGAAAAGAACAGTGCTGGGATCAACGCTAGCATCGCGCTGAGAAGAGCGACTCCGTAGCGCAGGATGGGAGCGCGCGCCGGAGCGACGACCAAGCTGCGGATGAGGGGGAGTTTCATTCGCATGGCCTCATGCTAAAGCGCAAGCCGCGTAACGAGCGAGTTACGCCAGTCCACCGCATTTTCCCGACGGCACACTGGCCAGAGGTACAGCTGAGAGGTACACATGGAAGATGGACAAACACTTGCAACCATCGCCCGGAACCATGAAACTATCCAGACAACGCAGGGAATCCAGGGTGCGCAAGCTCTGGGGTTAGAAAAGTCTGGAGCAGGAAGTTCTTGCAATGAACATCGGCCTTTTTGGTGGCACTTTCGACCCGATCCATCGCGGACATCTCGCACTGGCCCAAGCGGCCGCGAGTCGGTATTCACTGCGCCAGGTGCTGTTTGTCCCCGCGAATATTCCTCCTCACAAACAGGCCGATCCGCTCACCGCGTTTGTGCATCGTTATGCGATGGTGTCGCTGGCCACGCAGGACGAACGGGGATTCGTGCCATCGCTTTTGGAGGCGCCGGAGTCTGCCACAAATCGCGTGGGGACGGAAGGGTTGGTCCGCCCAGCGAAGCGAAGCTCGACGCCGAATTATTCGATCGACACGGTTCGCCGCCTGAAACAATCCCTCAAGAAATCCGACCGCATTTTTTTCCTGATCGGAATCGACGCCTTTCGCGAGATCGCGCAATGGCGCGATGCCCGCGCTCTTCTGGCGGAATGCGACTTCATCGTGGCCAGCCGTCCGGGATTTTCCCTGCGCGATGTGGCCGAGTCGTTGCCGCAAGAATTGCGCCCTCCATCTGCGGTCACCCGTCCGTTTCAAAAACAGCCCGCAAAAGGCGATCTGGTTCTTCCCGGCGTCACGCTGCACCTACTTGAAGGAGTGCAGCAGAAAGCATCCGCGACCATAATTCGCGCCGCAGCGGCTCAAAGCAAGCCGCTGGCAAAGTGGCTCGACCCGCGCGTGGCCGATTACATCAAGAAACAAGGACTGTACCGGCGAGGAACCCCGTAGGAACATACGCTTTCCTCATCCGAGCGGCGTCTCGCTTGCCAGCGGGGTACAATCAATCATCTCGTATGAAGAAGAAGAATGACCTCCAACACCAGGTGAATGAAGCCATTCTCGCCTGCCAGGACAAACAAGCCCAAGACGTCAGTGTTCTCGAGCTGGAAAAAGACTCGGGAGCGTTCACCGACTACTTTGTGATGTGCAGCGGCGCCAATCCGCGCCAGGTACAGGCGATCGCCGACGCGGTCGATGAGCGCCTCGAAGCGTTGGGCCTGCGCGTAACCCACTCCGAGGGTTACAAACAAGCGGAGTGGGTGCTGCTCGACTATGTGGACTTCGTGGTCCACATCTTCTCGGAAAAAGCACGCCAATTCTACGACCTCGAACGCCTGTGGAAGTCGGCCAAGCGGCTGGAACCGTCGGAACTGCTGCCCAAGCCAAAACCACGCCGGACCGCGCCGACGAAAACAGCATCGGCCAAGACCGCTTCCGCGGCGCCCAAGAAGACGCGGAAGAAAAAGGCCTGACGTGTCCGCGCCGGATGCAGCCCCGTGGAGTTCTTCCTACCGCCTAGTCGCGGCCGAAAAGTGGAAGGCAAAGTCGGCGGTGTTGGGCAATGCGGTCACAGAAGCTTTCGTCGAATTCGCGAGTCCGTTGCCCGGCATGCGAGTTCTCGACCTGGCCAGCGGAACTGGCGAACCGGGAATCAGTCTGGCGCAGCGCGTAGGTCCTCAAGGTTCCGTGACTGCGCTGGACCAGAGTTCGGAACTGCTTGAGATCGCCGCCGAGCGCGCCCGGATCAAGAAAGTCTCGAACTTTACGATTCAACAGGCAGACGCGCACCAGTTGCCCTTCGCCGATCACAGCTTCGATCTCGCGACCTGCCGCTTTGGAGTGATGTTCTTCAGCGACGCCCAAAGAGCCCTGTCGGAACTGCACCGCGTTCTGAAGCCCGGGGCCCGCGCTTGCTTTGCCGCCTGGGGCACCATGGAACAGCCGTATTGGCAAAGCACGATGAAGGTTGTACATCGGCATGCGGGCGGCGTCATGCTTCCACCGGGAGGGGCCGATCCTTTTCGATTCTCCGCCGAGGGTTCCCTTTCCGCATTACTTAGTGCCGCTGGTTTTCACGAGTCCGAGGAGTCCACTCGGCGCCAGCCATGGACGTGGCCGGGAGACGCGGAAGAAGTGTTCGAATACGCCTGCGCCGTGGCAGCTCCGTTCCGACCGATGCTGGAACGAGTTGCGGCGGAGGACTGGCCGACGATCCGCACGGAGGCGAAGGCGGCGATTGAGCGCTATCGCGTGGGAGATGAGATCCGCTTCGGCGCTGACGTAGTTCTCGCCTCGGGAAAAGCCTGACTGCCGGTATCCCCATGAAGATCAAGGTGGCATGGATTGGAAAAACGAAAGAGCCGGCGATCCAGGCTCTGACCGACGAGTATCTAAAACGCATCTCGCACTATGCGGAGGTTGCGGGCGTGGCATTGAAGGATGAAGCCGCCATTCTATCGCTGGCCAGCGGCGACGGGCGGCAAAGTAAGAATAAAGACCGGCACAAGCTGGTTCTCCTTGATGCGCGCGGCAAGCAGCTTTCCTCCGAAGAACTGGCCGAGTTTCTCGATCGCGAGCAAGTGAACGCCATCCCGCTCCTGTTCGGCATCGGCGGCAGCGACGGCTTCGGCGCAGAAGCGCGGTGCCAAGCCGCTTTTACGCTTTCCCTCGGTAGGATGACTCTGCCCCACGAACTGGCGCGCGTGGTTCTGGTGGAACAACTCTACCGAGCATTTACCATTCTCAAGCGTCATCCCTATCACTTGGGACATTAACCGTATAGTAACTGGGCAGCGGCCAGTCAGTCCCAAGCTCGCGCGTCTCGATTCCCAGCCCCGATGCACTTCCGGCAGCTTCCCGCCGCCACGAAACTTGTTTACTGTATCTCTAACACGCAAGACAAATCGGAATTTTTAGGTGAGGCCTTCCCCCAATGAAAAACCCGTACGATGTATTACGAATGAAGGAGCAGGATCTGATGCGGGTCCGCAAAGAGATGGAAGCTTTGCGGCTGGCAGCGCGCTTGCTCGATGCCGACGATCCGGGCGCAGCGAAGGGCAAGAGTCAGCCTGAGTTGCCGCGAGTCGTCGAAATGCCCTAGCTGGAATTCCTCCCCCGTTTGACTCAAGGCGGACGGCAGCCAAAACCGTCCGCCTTTCGGTTTGCAGCAGGAGCCTGGTCATGCACTGGGTTCATCGGATTCGTCTTCGGATTCATGCTCAAAGATCGCTTCAATCGGCTGCTTGAACAGCCGCGCGATGCCGAAAGCGAGCGGCAGGCTGGGGTCGTACTTCCCCGTTTCAATGGCGTTTATCGTCTGGCGCGAGACGTGGAGGCGTGCAGCCAAATCGGCCTGCGACCATTCCCGTTCTGCGCGAAGCACTCGAAGTCGGTTCTGCATTGCTTCTAGGCCACCTTCACTGGCTCAGGCAGCTGAGCGCGTCCGATGAGCTCGGCCAACTGCTCGGTGGTGGCGTTACCGACCAGCAGTCCATTCAACACCTCGACTACCGGTACCGCGGAAATCCCCTTGCTTATCAGGACTTGGGGTTTCAGAGTGACGTCGATTTTTTCGAGCGTGAAATCCATTTGTTTTTGCAACGATTCCAGGCGCTGCCACACGATCGGACAAAACGGACAACTGAAGAAACTGTAGAAGGTGACCGCGACCCGAGCCTTGTTTACGTTTGCGGGGAGTTTGTCATCGACGCGCCCATATCCAAGGAACCGAGAGAGGCTGGGGAAATACCGGAACATGACCCACCTCAGGCTCGGCACGATTACCAGCCAAAGCGCTCCACCGACCCAGTGGCGCTCGTATGTCATGTAAGCCAACCCGGCTACGTACGCCACCCAAGAGAGGATGAGCCCCATCACATTGCACTGCTGCTTCTTGACGGCAGACACTTGCGTGGTCATCGGTACCTCCCGGCGCAAAAGACATAGGCGCAACCCCAAAAGAGCATCATGGAGCTTCCCACTTCATCCCCCGGTGCGCGGTGAATTCCAGCCCGTTCCAGTCCCGCCAGGATGAACGTGAGTGCCAGAGTCGCCATGAAGGCAATAAACACCGACTCATACCAGATGCGCTTCTGTAACTCGTCCACCTTCTGGATGGCACGCACCAAAGCCACCCAAAAGAACATTGCCGGGATGAGCGGCAGCAGAGTCAGAGGGCGCGGCAGCTGCGGGTATAGTCCTTGGCTGGGCAGCCACTCGACGGCGAGTTCCGTGACAAGAGCCACAACTGCCCACAGAAAGATCGGCCGGGTCAGGCGGGAGCGGAAACTACAGGTGCCATTACTCATTACATTCATTGGCGATGCTCCTAGGCGATCTAGGACAGTCTTGACGACGATCCGTCGCTTCTCGAAATGTAATGCATGCTTGTCAATATGTCAATGAGTCTTTACTTTTTGTTTAACCCTCTGCTTTTCAAAGAGATCGCTCTGCCCAAGTGGCATGGTCTTCCCGATCCGCGTACAATCAGCGATTCACCTCTATGTCGGATATCCGCCGCGGTCTCATCATTGTGAATACCGGCCCGGGCAAGGGAAAAACCACGGCGGCCATGGGAACGGCGCTGCGGGCCGTCGGCCAGGGAATGCGCGTGTTGATGCTGCAATTTCTGAAGGGCTCATGGCACTATGGCGAACTCGACGCCGTAAAGGCCTTCGGCGATAAGTTCATTCTTAAGCAGATGGGGCGCGGCTTTGTGAAAGTCGGCGCCGAAAAACCCGACCCTGAAGACGTGCGGATGGTCGAAGAGGCTTGGGCCGAAGCTGAGAAAGCGATCCAATCCGGGGAATGGGATCTGGTGGTGCTCGACGAAATCAACTACGCCATCAGCTACGGTATGCTGGACCCGGCAAAGGTGGCCGAGTCGCTGAAGCGGAAGCCGGAGATGGTACACGTCATCTTGACCGGAAGGAACGCGCATCCGACAATAGTCGAGGTAGCCGATACCGTAACCGAAATGCGCCAGGTAAAACACGCTTACGAAAAAGGGGTGATGGCGCAGAGAGGAATCGAGTACTGAATTGGTAATTTGTGATTTGTAATTGGTAATTTGAACCCGTTTGGATGCCGGGTCGAGATTTTCAATTACAAATTACCAAATTACAAATTTCCCATGCCTTGGTTCAAACGACAATCCGGCCATCTGGACACTTCGGGCGAAAAGATCGTTCGCACCGAAGGCCTGTGGGTGAAGTGTGACGGCTGCCGCCAGATTATCTGGAAGAAGGATCTCGAAGAGAATCTCAACGTCTGCCCAAAGTGCGACAAGCATTTTCGCATCGACGCCCGCGTCCGCCTGGCCCAGCTTCTCGACGACAACCAATACGAGGTCTTCGAGAGCAATCTCGTCTCGACCGATCCGCTGAAGTTCGTCGATCTAAAGGCGTACTCCTCGCGCCTGAAGCAGGCGAAGTCCGATACCGGCCTGAAAGATGCCATCGTCAATGCCCGCGGCAAACTCAACGGCCGCCGTGTGATCGTCAGCTCAATGGAATATTCCTTCATCGGCGGGAGCATGGGAGCGGTGGTCGGCGAGGCGATCACGCGGGCAATCGAGAAAGCCATGGAAACGCGGACGCCGATCATAATCGTCTCGGCCTCCGGCGGCGCGCGCATGATGGAAGGCGTAATCAGCCTGATGCAACTGGCAAAAATCTCCGCCGCGCTGGCGCGTCTCGATAAGGCGGAGGTCCCATACATTTCGGTTCTAACCGATCCGACCACGGGCGGAGTGACGGCATCGTTTGCCATGTTGGGCGATTTGAACATCGCCGAACCCGGCGCTTTGATTGGCTTCGCCGGACCAAGAGTGATCGAGCAGACCATCCGCCAGAAGCTGCCGCCAGGCTTCCAGCGTTCCGAGTTTCTGCTGGAACACGGAATGCTCGACGCCGTGGTTGCGCGTAAGGAGTTAAAACCCTACATAGGGCGGGCGCTGGATTTCATGGTCCAGGCGGCATAAAAGCAGTCGCTGGTCGTTAGTCGTTGGTCGCTAGCAAAACCCCTGGTGCAGAGACGAGCGTTGGCTCTCCTGCTCAGAGCCATTGGGAAGCACTTTGACCTCCGGCAGCATCCTTCTAATGAGAGAGAGTCGAAAAGGGCAGTCGGACTTGCTACCTTGAATGTGCTCCCTGGTACGAGCGACGGCCCTTCCCGAGTGCGCGAACGGCTAACGACCAGCGACCAACGAACCATGTCCTACGAAACCGCAGTCGCGCAGATGTACGCGTTGGGCCACGAACTGGCGCAGACGCCGGCGCACAAGTTCGACCTGGCGCACATGCGAGTGCTGCTCGCGGCGCTGGGGCATCCCGAGCATCGTTTTCCCACGGTGCTGGTCGCGGGCACCAACGGCAAGGGTTCGACGTCCGCAACTCTGGCGTCCATTCTGCAAGCCTCTGGACTGAAAACAGGCCTTTACACCTCTCCGCATCTGGTTCGCATCAATGAACGGATTCGCCTCGACGGCGCGCCCATCACCGACGACGATTTCGCAGTGCTCCACGACGTGGTCGACCGCACCGCCGAACGGCTGGTTTCGGAGGGCGATTTGCCCTGGCATCCCAGCTTCTTTGAGACGCTCACCGCAATGGCTTTTGAGTATTTCGCCCGAAACCGCCCCGACATGGTTGTGCTGGAGGTCGGCATGGGCGGGCGCCTGGACGCGACCAACGTGGTTGAGCCGCGACTGAGCATCATCACCGACATCGCACTCGATCATCAGAAGTATCTGGGTCAAACCGTCGCCGAAATCGCGCGCGAAAAAGCCGGGATCATCCGTCGTGACGGTGTGGTCGTCACGCTGCCGCAATTGCCCGAGGCGAACGACGTCATCGGAAACGCAATCTTGGATGCGGGCGCTCGTTCCGTGAATGCCGTCCCGTACGTGCCGCCGGTGTCGCCGGGGAGCGTCAGCAGTCTGAGCAGCGACGGCCCTCACGCGGCGATCCGCAATCGTTATCCGCTGGAAGTCATGAAGACGCAGATTATGGTCGACTCGCCGCTGGTAGGCCGTCATCAGCTGCGAAATCTGGCGCTCGCAGTGGCGGCAGCCGAAGAACTTAACAACCAGGAAATCTCCACGATTACGCCGCAGACCATCGCGCAAGGCATTCGTGAGACGCATTGGCCCGGACGTTTCCAGGTCGTCCCGGCCAACGCCGACACTCCCGAGTATGTGTTCGATGTCGCGCACAACCCTGCCGGAGCATGGGCTCTGCGCTCGACGCTTTCCGCCGCCTATCAGGACGCCCGCGAGATCACCATGGTATTTGGCGTGATGCGAGACAAAGCCGTGCAGGAGATGACCGAGATTCTGTTCCCGATCGCCAGCCAACTGGTCGTGACGCAGGCCAACAAT
Source organism: Acidobacteriaceae bacterium (assembly GCA_003162935.1). Lineage (GTDB taxonomy): Bacteria > Acidobacteriota > Terriglobia > Terriglobales > Acidobacteriaceae > Acidiflorens. The sequence goes on along the minus strand of PLUW01000015.1, from coordinate 4,167 downwards.
CCGCGCGCGGCCACCCCGGATGAGATCCGCCAAGCGGCAGCGCGTGTGACGTCCGGCGCTGGCATTGAAGACGCCGAGAATGTAGCGACGGCTCTCACCCGAGCCCGCATGCTTGCCGGGCCAAACGGCCTGATCGTAGTTACCGGTTCGATTTACATTGTAGGAGAAGCGATGCGAACCCTAGCCATCCGCATCTAAAGGTACGTGTGGCGCGGGCATTCCTGCCCGCGAAAAATTTGCACTGAAGAAAACGTGAACAAGATCGCCATCACCGCCGAGACCGAAAAAAGCCGCGCCGAACTGCGCTCAAGTGCGCCGCCGGAAGACGACGCTCCAATCTGGTCCGGGACAAGACCCGCAGCTCAATCCAACCCCCGCCACGGCTGGCTCAGTCGCCTGCGTTCCTATTTCATCCTCGACCCTTTGATCTGGATTTTTACCGTCGTTCTGGGAACGATCTCCCTCGCCTGCTCGCTCTTCGACCGCAACGGACGCATCCAACACAATCTCGCCCGCTTCTGGTCGCGGCTAGTCATGAAGACGATCTTGTCGCCAGTAACAATCACGGGCGCGGATCAGAAAACATTCGACAATTCCAAGCCCAAGGTCTATGCCGTCACGCACGCGTCTGCGCTGGATATCCCAGTCCTTTATGTCTATCTCCCATTTCAATTCCGCATCATTTTCAAGAGTGAATTGCTTTCGTACCCATTCGTAGGATGGCATCTGAAGCGGTCCGGCCAAGTCTGTATCAACCAGCAGAGCCCGGCGGCTTCCATCGGCGCCGTCAAATCCGCCTTGCGGAGCCTGCGTAGCGGCATGCCGCTGGTCATCTTTCCCGAAGGCGGCCGCACCCGCGACGGAAACATCCAACCGTTTCTGCCCGGCGCCTTCTTCCTGGCGATTAAAGCGCAGGCCGATATCGTTCCGATCGCGTTAGTAGACACCTTCGATCTGCTGCCTATGAACACCTACCACATCAAATGCCAGCCGCTGGAGATGCGCGTGGGCGAAGTAATCACCACCACCGGCCTGACCGTGCGCGACACCGAGGCCGTTTCCGCCAAAGTAAAGTCTGCCATAGAGACTCTGCATTCCGCGCTTATGAGCACATAGAAGTAAGGTGGGATGGCAGTAGGTAGACGGTTAGAAAATTCCAAATCCTGAGACGCTCGCGTCAAATGATAAACTGAGTTGTTTCAGCGAAATGCAAGGCGAACTTATGTCCGATAGCATTCATGTAAAGCTCCCCGACGGCAGCATCAAGGAAGTCCCGAGCGGCACCACGGCCCTTGACGTTGCCAGGTCCATCAGTCCGCGTCTTGCCGACGCCGCTCTCGCTGCCAAGTCGAACGGCGATCTGATCGACCTCACCCGCCCGCTCGAAGCCGACACCGACCTGCGCATCCTCACCGAGAAGGACCCCGAGGCGCTTGAAGTTTATCGCCATTCCTCCGCGCACCTGCTGGCCGCCGCCGTGCTTGAACTTTTCCCTGAGACCAAGCTCGGCCACGGCCCCGCCACCGAAAGCGGGTTCTTCTACGACTTTCACCGCGAAACCGCGTTTACTCCCGACGATCTGGAAAAGATCGAAAAGAAGATGCAGGAGCTCGTTCAGCAGAATCTGCCTTACGCCCGCGAATTTCTGCCGCGCAAAGAAGGTCTGGAAAAGTTCAAGGGTGAAGGCGACTTCATGAAGTGCCACTTCATCGAGCAATTCACCAAGCCCGATGAAAAAATCTCCATCTATAAAACCGGCAAGTTTCAGGATTTCTGCCGCGGCCCGCACATCCCTGCCACTGGAAAAATCAAAGCCTTCAAGCTGTTCAACGTCGCCGGCGCCTACTGGCTGGGAGACGAAAAGAATCCCCAGCTCCAGCGGATTTATGGCACGTCGTTTTTCTCCAAGAAGGATCTCGACGCCTATCTGGCAGGCATCGAAGAAGCCAAAAAGCGCGACCATCGCGTCCTCGGCCAGCAGCTCGACCTGTTTTCGATTCAGGAGCTCGCCGGCCCGGGCCTCATCTTCTGGCATCCCAAAGGCGGCATCATCCGCAAAGAGATGGAAGACTGGATGCGCGAAGAGTATCTCCGCCGCGGCTACTCACTGGTCTGCACCCCGCACGTATCGCGCCGTCAACTCTTCCACACTTCCGGCCACGAGGGCTATTACTCCGACAACATGTTCGACGCCATGGAGCTCGACGACGCCGAATATCGCCTCAAGCCCATGAACTGCCCCGGCCACATCCTCATCTACAAAGATTCGCTGAAGTCGTATCGCGATCTGCCCGTGCGGTTGGGCGAACTCGGCACCGTCTATCGCTACGAGCGCTCCGGAGTCATGCACGGCCTGCTGCGCGTCCGCGGCTTTACCCAGGACGACGCCCACATCTTCTGCACTCCCGATCAGATTGAAAACGAAATTGTCGGCTGCCTAGAATTCGCGCTCGAAGTTCTGAAGGATTTTGGCTTCGACAAATTCCAGACCGAGCTCTCCACCTGGGACCCGAACGACAAGAAGAGTTTCTTAGGCACTGAAGACCAGTGGAATCTCGCCAATCACTCGTTAGAAAGCGCGCTGAAGAAGCTGAACATCGAATACAAAACCATCCCCGGCGAAGCTGCGTTTTACGGTCCCAAGATCGATGTGAAACTGGTGGACGCCATCGGACGCCTGTGGCAGCTCTCCACCGTCCAGTTCGACTTCAACCTGCCGCAGCGCTTCAATCTCGAATACGTCGCCGAAGATGGCACCCGCAAGCAGCCGCTCATGGTCCACCGCGCCCTCTACGGGTCGGTCGAACGCTTCTTCGGTGTACTGATCGAACACTACGCGGGAGCGTTCCCCGTCTGGCTTTCGCCCGTGCAGGTGGCGATGATCCCGATCGCCGAGCGCCATGTCGAGTACGCACAGAAAGTAGCCACCCAGCTAAAAGCCGCGGGCGTGCGCGTGACCGTCGATTCGCGCAACGAAAAAATGAACGCAAAAATCCGCGAACACGCCATGCAGAAAGTTCCGTTCCTGCTGGTCGTAGGAGACAAAGAGTCCGAAGCCAATACGGTCAACGTGCGCACGAGAGGCAAGGAAAAGACCGACGACCTGCCCGCGGCCGAGTTCGTGGAGAAAATCAAGAAGCTGATCGCGGAGAAGACCGTCACGCTATAGCCGGCTGGGGGAAAAGTGTTTTTCCGACGCAGCATTCCCCCAGCGGCTGAAAGCCGCTGTTGATTTCGCGGCTGTTACGGCACGAGTGGAACTCGTGCCCTTCCCAAAACCGGCGCGAGTCGGAGTTTTTCCGCAACCTGCTAGTGGGCAATCTTGTCTTCCGAGCGTGCCATGAAATTCTAACTGTCAACGTTCGGATTTCATACTCACATCACACCCTCCACTCATCCGTGCGCCAGTGCTGAATCGACTTTTTGATCTCCGCCGCGGCGAGCTTCTCATTCAGCGCCCGCGCCGCCAGCGCCGGGAGTTCCGCGTCTGAAGCGAAACGCAGCGCGATCAGTTGCGCTTCCGCCAACTCCCCGATGCGCGGACGAAGGGACGCGTCCAGCACAGCCGTCAACCGTAACCGTTCCTCAAGCCGGATCACCCTGTCTTGCACCTTGAGGGCATAAAGGCGCACTTTGAACAGCGCGAAGATTGCCGCAAGCATGAAAACCACCATCCACGCCGAACACAGCCCCGGCCTTCGGACCAGATGCACGATCGTCGCAATCAGCGTGATGGCAAAGACCGGCAGAATGAAGAAGTGGAATAGCGGGTCGTAACGAATGTGATTGGAAAAATTCTGCGCAGATGCGTCAACCATGGGAGAACGCTCCTTCGGATTATCGTCCCCATCTTCGCATGTTTGAGTGGAAGACATTGATTCGGAAGACACAAGCAAGGATAGGAAGGAGCTGGCCCACTCCGTTGCGACGGCAGTCTTTCTTGGTGCGACTCTTGGTCACTTACTAAAAATGCAAAACTTTTCCTAAATCTTTTGTTGACAATGGTTTATCAATACAGCAAACTTGCTGCCTCGGGAACGCCCGCGAAAGGCCTCCCGCCCCGCTTTTCAAATCACACGGAGAGTCTCCATGACAAAGTCTCGCTGGTTCCAGGTTCTAGCTTCATTGGCAATACTTGCCTCTTTTGTTTGCGGGCAAGCGATGGCG
>PLUW01000042.1 GCA_003162935.1 Acidobacteriaceae bacterium | reverse complement strand
GGCTGGGTTGGATGGGCGAGGTCGCTGGCTAACGCATGGACCGCCCGCGGACGACTAGGACTGGTCTCATAAATGGTTTTCTGGGCAGGCCGTCCGGCCTCAGGGGCTAAAGCCCTCGACTCTACGGGCCAGTAGCGGCACGGCTGAAGCCGTGCCCTTCCCAAAACCCAATCGCGGCTTACAGTAACTATTTAACTGCTCTAGATTCCGCCTTCAAAAATCTTTTTCGATAGATAACGCTCGGCGGAATCGGGAATCAGCGTGACTACGCGCTTCCCTGCTCCGAGGCGTTTCGCAATTTGCACGGCGGCGTAGACATTGGCGCCGGAACTTGAGCCTCCTAATACGCCTTCGCGCACGGCTAACTCTTTGACCATGGCAAAGGCCTCTACGTCGGTGACCATCATTACTTCATCGCAAACAGTGCGATCGAAATTCTTCGGGATGAAGCTGGACCCAATCCCTTCCACCTTGTGGGGGCCGGGTTGGCCTCCGGCATAGACCGAGCCTTCGGTTTCGACCAGCACGGTGTGAACGCGCGGCAGACGCTCTTTCAGAAATCGCGCGATGCCGGTAAACGTTCCCGCGGTGCCGCTGCCTACTGTGATGGCGTCAATGCGGCCTTCCATTTGCTCGAAGATTTCGTGGGCGGTGGTTTCGTAGTGGTAATCGGGGTTGGCGGGATTCTCAAACTGCGCGGCCATGAAGGCCGAAGGGTCGGTTGCCGCAAGAGCCTTGGCACGATCGATCGCGCCTTGCATGCCCTCGGCCTCCGGAGTGCGGGTCACCTCGGCGCCGAGGGCGCGCATGATGATGACCTTTTCTTCTGAAAATTTCTCCGGGACAAACAAACGCACCTTGTAGCCGCGGCTCACGCCGATCAAAGCGAGGCCGATGCCGGTATTGCCGGCGGTGGCTTCGATGACCGTGCCTCCGCGTTTCAGTTTGCCTTCGCGTTCGGCGCGCGCGATCAAGCCAATGGCAGCGCGGTCTTTCACGCTGCCGCCCGGGTTCAGGTATTCGAGCTTGGCAAAAATGTCGGCCGACCCGGGCGGGGCCAGCTTCTTCATTTGCAGCATCGGCGTCTCGCCGACCAGTTTGGAGATGTCGTCGCTGACGCGCAGGCGCGAGGTTGCGGTTATGGTAGGCACGCTATCAGAGTAAGGAACGGGAAGGGGCAGCGTCAATGCCGGGATTTCGTGGGGCTAAACTATTGTCATGTCGAGCGCAGCGGGGGATCTTGCAGTGCGCCGCAAAATGCAGATCCCTCGCTGCGCTCGGGATGACAATCGTTATGGGTCTCTCGCGGCGCTCGGAGCTGCGCTCGGGATAACAACCCACAAAAAGACTCTACTGCGCCCCGGAAGTTGGCTCGCCTCCAGCGTAGTACCCGCTTTTCGTGCGGACGCTCAGCTTGCCGTAGCCGTGGGCGCGGGCTTCCACCTTGACTTGACGATAGCCTCCCTGGGCTTTCGGCGTCGTCGGCTTATATCCAATGGTGTACTGAACGCGAATGTCGTGCGCCACGGTGCGGCTGATGGCGTCCACTTCGTCGAGCGTTTGGGGAAAGAAAGCGATGCCGCCCGTCCTCTCGGACATGATCTGCAAAGCGCGTTTGGCGTGTTTCGGGTGCTCTTCCTTCTCGAGGATGCCAATGGCATACACGGTCGGTCCGCCATCCGCCTGGAGGCGGCGTACCGCTTGCTCGAGAGTTTCAGAACTCTCGTTGTCTTCGCCGTCGGTCACCACGAGAATGACTTTCTTCTCCAGCTTCGAGTCTTTCTTCAGGTGATCGGCTGACGCCACCACCGCATCGTAAAGCGCAGTACCGCCGCGCGCCTCGATTTTTTCCAGCCCCTCTTTCAACTTGTTGATGTTGGAAGTAAAATCCTGGTCAAGATAGAACTCGTCGTTGAAGTTGACGATGAATACCTCATCGTTCGGGTTTGAAGACCGCACCAGATTCAGCGCGGCGGCATTCACCTTCGCACGCTTCTCGCGCATCGACCCCGAGTTATCTACCACGATTCCCATCGCGACGGGAACGTCTTCGTGCTGAAATGAGGTGATGGTCTGAGGATGCCCGTCCTCGAAGACGCTGAAGTCGCCTTTGGCGAGGTTGGTGACGATATGCTGCTTGTCGTCGATGACCGTCGCATGGAGCAAAACCTCTTCGACTTGCTTGCGGAAAACGAAGACGCCGCTTTCGCCGGGATCCCCGCTCTGCGCGTCATTGGTCGTTGGCGGTTGCGTTACCGGTGGTTGGGTTGCAACGGAACCCGGAGCCGCCGACGGCTGACTTTGCGCTCCGCCTCGCGCATGAAAGCCTGTCAGAAATAGCGACGTAAGGAGGAGGAAGGTCGGCAGCGAAGCGTTATTCCGTCGGCGCATAGTAACCCGTCTTGGCGTAGACCTTGAGCGGAGGCAGTCCTTTTGGCGGCAAGAGTTTCACTTTGATCTTACGCCATTTGCCATCGTGCCCAGGATTCTTAGGACGGTATCCGATGACGTATTGGTTGCGCAACTCGATGCCAATTTTTGTGGAAACGTCCGCCAGGTCGTTCGGGTTATCAATGGTGAAAGCACGGCCACCGGTCAGTTCGGTGACGTCGCCGAGCAGGGTGGGGCCGAGCCGTTCTTCCTCGGTTGGAAAATAATGATCGTAGATGCCGATGGCGTAGATGAGAACGTCGGCCTCTTTGACCATCGAACGGATTTCGCCCTCCGTGTAGCGGCTGTGGTTGTCACCGCCGTCGGAAATGATCAGCAAAGCCTTCTTCGGATACTTGGCCTGGCGCATCTTGGTCACGCCGAGGTAAATGGCGTCGAGCAGCGCGGTGCGGCCGCGGGGGATGGTGTAGAGAAGCCTACCCTGGATGTCATCGACAGAACTGGTGAAGTCGGCAATCTCCTCCGGCTTGTCGGCGAAGGTGATCATGAAGAACTCATCTTGAGGGTTGGCGGTCTTGAAGAACTCGACCACAGCTTCGCGGGCGCGATCGATCTTGCTGGTCATGCTTCCGCTCATGTCGAAAATCACGCCGATCGACACCGGGGCGTCTTCGCTGGAGAACGTTTTGATCTCCTGCTGGTCTTTGCCTTCGAAAACGTTGAAGTTCTCGCGATCGAGTCCCGTTACCAGCCGGTTGAGCGGATCGGTGATGGTGACCGACACCAACACCATGTTCACGTCCACTTTTAAGGGCTTGGTATTGGTTTTGAGCGCCGGGTCGTTCGCAGACTCCGTTGGAGGAGACGGTTGCACTCGAGGCTGCACGTGGACATCGTCGGTCGAAATCTGGGCCAGAAGCGGGAGGGCGCTGCACAAAGCAAAAACCAGAAGCACAACGAAGGAGACGCGAGCCGAAAACTGTTTGCCGGACAACATAGGCCCTACCCAATCCGCAGTGTAGAGGGAGGCGACCCGCACCCCAACGGCGGCCCGCAACAAGCTCTTCTGAGCCGGATAGTAGCACAATCCCGAACCGCTGTTGTCACCTTTTCGCAGGAAACGCGCAAATCCGGCGGGCGGTCGGAAACAACGTCTCGATGAGCACGTTTTTCCCTTTTCTGTAAATTGCATCGCCCGCGCGGGCCGCACCGAACCGTCCCTGCTACAATTCTGCGTTCCCCTTTTTATGGCAATCATTGCCCCATTTCGCGCCTGGCGCTATAACCCTGAGCGAGTCCCGGTACAGCGGGCTGTCACCCAGCCCTACGACAAAATCACCCCGGCCATGCAGGAGGCCTACTACCAGTCCAGCCCTTACAATCTGGTAAGGATCATTCTCGGCAAACGCCTGCCCGACGACACCGAGGCCGAAAACGTCTATACGCGGGCGGCGGCGTCCTTCCAGAACTGGCGGCAGACGGCCGTTTTGCGGCAGGATACGGAGCCATCCATCTACCGCTATTCCCAGACCTTCAAGCTTCCAGGAAGTCAGACGCAAGCCGAGCGCCGTGGTTTCATCGCCCTCGGCCGGATCGAGAACTATTCCGCGAACGTCATATTCCGGCACGAGCAGACCCTGGCCAAACCCAAGGCCGACCGTATGGACCTGCTGCGCGCCACCCGCGCCCACTTTGGCCAGATCTTTATGCTGTATGCCGGAGCGGGTAAGGTCGATGCCATGCTCGATTCGGCCGCCGCCCCTGACATATCTCCGAACATCTCTCCTGAAATCGAGGTCACCGACGAGTACGGCGTCCTGCACCGCGTCTGGAGGATTGCCGATCGCGCGGCCATTTCCGCCGTTCAGGCAGCCATGCGCGACCAGAAACTGATCATCGCCGACGGCCATCATCGCTATGAGACCGCCCTGGCCTATCGCAACGAGCGGCAAGCTTCGGCCGAAACGGGCTCGGGCCTTCCCGTTCCTTACGATTCGGTGATGATGACCTTCGTCGATATGGATCGTCCGGATAACGATCGCCCTGGCCTGGTCATTCTGCCCACGCATCGCCTCGTCTTCGGTTTGCCCTCTTTTTCGTCCGCACAATTTCAGGAGGAGGCCCGGAAGTTCTTCAACGTGGAAGAGGTCGACGCGGGCATCGATGCGGCGCGCGCGACCGCCATTCTAAAGAACGCAGGTCACGCGGGAACAGCCTTGCTCGCGGTCACGGCCGATCGCGCGTTCCTGCTGCACACGTCCAAGGCCATCGGCACGCCCTTGTTCGGCAAGCTTTCGCTGCGCCAGCAGGCGCTCGACGTCGTGCAACTGCATAAGTGCCTTCTGGAAGGCGCGCTGAAGATTTCCGCGGAAGCCATTCGCAATCAAGAGCACGTCTCTTATTGTCGCGAGGCCGCCGAAGCCTTGTCGCAGGTGCAAAGCGGAAAGGCGCAGGCCGCTTTCCTGATGAATCCGGTGCGCATGGAGCAGGTTCGCGATATCGCTTTCGCCGGCGAGGTTCTGCCCCAGAAATCCACCGACTTCTATCCTAAGCTGCTAAGTGGCCTCACGATTTATGCGCTGGAGTAGCGAGACGCAGTTCCGAGTTCCCAGTTCCCAGTTCTCAGCAACCCAAAGCCCACTGCGAACTGACAACCGAGAGCCAGGAACCATCATCAAGAAAGTCTTAGCGGTCCTGCTCACTAGCGTGACGTTTCTGTCCGCATTGCCCTCGGCCGACAATAGCGATAAGCACGTCTCCGTATATTCCACCGTCGCGGTGTACAGTGTCCCGGTTCTGGATCGAGGCGGCCGCGAATATGTCGGCCTGCTCGAACTGCTGGAGCCGCTCGGCCGCGTAACCAGCCAGTCCGCCGGACAGCGCTGGAAGCTCCGCTTCGACACCGTCGATGCCGAGTTCACCGCGGGAAAAACGCGGGCGAAGATTCACGGCCACGATGCCGATTTCCCGGCGCCGTTCCTAATTGAAAACTCGCGCGGATTGGTCCCGCTGAGCGCGCTGAGCGCGTTGCTGCCGCGCTTTCTGGGAGGGCACGTGAATTTTCATGAAGGCGCGCGGCGCCTGTTCGTCGGCGACGTCGCCATTCAACCCAGCTTCCGCCTGGACGCAGCCAACTCTCCCCGGCTGTTTCTAACCTTCAGTGCGCCCGTCAATCCCACGATCGCCACCGAACCGGGCAAGCTGCGGATGATTTTCAAGCGCGACCCCATCGTCTCTCCGGGGAGCCAATCGATTTCTTTCGACAACAAGGTCATCACCCATGCCAGTTACTCCGAGGGCAACGGCGACGCCGAATTGGACGTGAGCGCCAGCGAGCCGCTGATGGCCAGCTTTAGCAGCGACCGAAAAACGATCGCCATTTCATCCGCTCAACCTGCATCGGCTACGCCCAGCGCCGCGACACCAGCGCCGCAGAATTCGTCATCGGCCTTGCCGGCGCCCACCACCAACTCGGGCAACAGCCGCCTTCTGGCCGTGGTCGATCCCGCACACGGCGGCGAAGAACGCGGTTCCGCACTCACCGACACACTCGCCGAAAAGGACGTCACGCTCGGATTTGCGCGCATCCTCCGCCATGAACTCGAGCAGCGCGGATTCGCCGTCACGCTGCTGCGCGACGCCGACACCAACTCCACTCTGGATCAGCGCGCGGCCGCCGCCAACGTCGCGCACGCCGCGGTCTACATCTGCCTGCACGCGGTTTCGCAGGGCAGCGGCGCGAGGGTCTACACCGCGCTGCTTCCCGTCGAAGGGCCAAGCAATGGAATCTTTCTTCCCTGGAATGCGGCGCAGTCGCCAGCTTTACCCACCAGTCGCGTTGTCTCGGCGGCCATCGTCGCTGAAATGCAGAACCGAAATTTCCCGGTTCACGCCTCTTCGGCCTCGCTGCGTCCGCTGAACAATGTCATGATGCCGGCGGTCGCGGTTGAGCTCGCCCCGGGAGAGAATGGCATCGACGACCTGACCTCCGGCAACTATCAACAACGAGCCGCAGCGGCCGTGGCCGAAGGCGTCGCTACCATCCGCGATCAATTGGGGACGCAACCATGATGCGCACAACGATGATGCGCGCTGCGTTAGTAAGAAGATCGGGCCATCGGATCATCGGGTTATCCGATCTCGCGACCGGTCTCATGACGGTGTCCGCATGATTCCCCGCCATCTTCTGATCGCCGTGGCCGCGCTGCTGGTGCTCGTTGTGTCCATGGGATTCTATCTCCGCCACATGCGCCTGCGCGCGGGACAACTGGAGTCTCCCGCCGCCGATACATCGCCGGTTGCGCCTCCCGCCGCCGGCCCGACCGAGACCGTAACTCTTTACGTCGCCGATGACGCCCTCGGCGGCCTTCGCGCCCGCTCGGCGCAGATCCCTCTTCCGGGAGGACGCCAGCAGCGCGCCGAAGATTTGTTGCGCGCGCTCTTGCGCATCTACCAGCAGCCGGGAGCCGCGCATCCACTGTCTCCCGCGGCGGATATCCGCGCCATCTATCTAGTCGATCCCGACGCGGCCGTCATCGATCTGAATGCCGCCTTTGCCGACCAGCACCGCTCCGGGATTCTCAGCGAGCAACTCACCGTGAATTCGCTGGTGGAAACCCTCGGCGTCAACGTTCCGGGCATTCAGCGGGTCAACATTCTGGTCGAAGGCCAGACGCGCGACACGCTCGCCGGACACGCCGACCTGAGCGACTCGTTCGATGTGAGGACGATTGAGCAGGTGAGCAGTCCGTAAGAACAGCCGAAGTAACGACGGCCGCATTCGGCGGAATTCGATGGCTGGCGCCGTCTGTTACACTGCCACTCCAACCGTCCGAAAATTCAAAGCCTTCGGCGGGGCATAGCTGAACATCGCTTGCTTCAATTGTGAATCGACTTCATCCGCAATCGTCACCACGTCCAGCAATAATCTGCTGAAGTCGACGCCTTCCAGATTCCTTTGCAAAGTGCGAAAGATACTCACCTGCAGGATGCGAGACTCTTCCACCACCATGGGAGCGGTGTAGCCTTGCCGGAACCGCATCTCTCCATGATCGCGAGCGGCGATGGACGTTGGAGCTGGTACTTGCGAGTCCAGTCGCAGGCGAACCACGAGATCCTGAAGCAGTCTGGGGAGGTGCCCCGTGCGGTCTTGGCGGTTCAGAGGAATGCAGCTCAATTCCGCATCCTGGTCAACAATATCCAGCCAATTCTGAATCGTGGTTTCCGTCTCCCGCTCCAGGATGGAAGCGATGGATTCCGTCTTTGGCTTTTTATTAACGCGCGGGTTGGCGAGTCGAGTGCGAATCAGTTCCTTCAGAGCACCGATTCGGATCGGCTTCGTGAAGATTTCGTCGGCCTGGGCGAGAATGGCGGACATCGCCTCCTCCACTGCCGGGTACCCGCTGAGAACCACGGTCAACGCATCCGGGTGAGTATGACGCATGGCGCTGACCAGCGTGAAGCCATCTCCTGCGAGAGGCAGGTGCAGGTCGGAGAGAAGGACGTCGAATGGCCGCCCCACGATGTGTCCAAGCGCGTCGCGCACGTTCGAAGCAGCCACCACTTCAAACCCATCGCGTTGCAATACTTCTTGTAACATCGTACGAACAGCATCGTCATCCTCGACGACTAGGACTCTGGGCGTTGCCATAGGGAGCCTCCACCAACTTATAGCGCTGGTTCCGAGCCCCATCGAACCACCTAACGTCTGTCGGATGGCACGTGAGGACTGGGCCGTCCCTGGGGTCTGGATCTGGCGGGAGTGACACTCCCTGCAACGCCTGTTGCGGGGCATCAGTACCCAATACGACCTAACCATTTTGCCCCCGGTCTTAGGCTGAATGCTGTTCAGTATTGAACAGTTTTTCGTTGATTAGTAACGTATAGGTAAACAGGCGGCGATCGCGAAAGTGACTGTGACTTCCAGAAGACCGGGGGGAGGGGCACCAGACAGGAAACATACTTCCCGAATTCCCCGCTTGCATATTTCATACCCATCCGGGAGACAAAACAAACGGTGGACTCGACGATCCAATGATCGCTTCATAACTGCGCGACATGAATAGGCTGACTGAGAGCTGCCTGTTAGAATTTCCCTCTCATGATCTTTCGCAGTGACAACCGCGCTCCCGAGCAGATTCGTCCCGTCAACATCATTCCCGACTTCATCTCCACCGCCGAAGGCTCGGCGCTGATTGAGATGGGGAACACGCGCGTCATCTGTACGGCTTCGGTCGAAGAAACGGTGCCTGCGTTTATGCGCGGCTCCGGCAAGGGATGGATCTCTGGCGAGTACGGGATGCTGCCGCGCTCGACTTTGACCCGCTCCACGCGCGAGGCGGCCAAGGGAAAGCAAAGTGGGCGCACGCAGGAGATTCAACGGCTGATTGGACGCTCGCTGCGCGCGGTGGCCGATTTGAAGCGACTGGGTGAGCGCACCATCTGGATCGATTGCGACGTGATCCAGGCCGATGGGGGCACGCGGACGGCTTCGATCACCGGAGCGTTCGTCGCGCTGGGACTGGCTTTGCAGCGGCTGATCGATGCGGGGACGTTGACCGCGGCTCCGATCAAGGATTTTGTGGCGGCGATCAGCGTGGGCATCGTGGATGGCGAGATTCTTCTCGATCTCAATTACGAAGAAGATTCGCGCGCCGACGTGGACATGAACTTCGTGATGACGGCGGGCAACAAGATTGTCGAATTGCAAGCAACAGCCGAGCATCAGGTGTTCGACGACGCGCAGCTGGCGAAGATGATGGCGATGGCGCGGTCAGGCATCCAGTCGCTGATTGCCAAGCAGCAGGCACTGCTCGGGACGCTGGCTCTGCGACAGTGACTTCGGCAGTGACTTCGGTCACAACTACGGCAGCGCGTCGCTTGGTACCCTCAGCGTGGGTGGACACTTTGGTCCGCCCCATGCCGATGGCTCCTAGACCTCAAGCGGCAACACTCGGCTCGGACGTGCCGAGGTTGCCGTTAAGAATCCGCACGTTTCTTGCGGTCGTTTTTCTTGTGCTCGCTGCGGTCTTCGCACGTGGAGAAACCGCGCCTTCGTCGGTGAAAGGCGTGGTCGAGGATCCGACTGGCGCGGTTATCGCCGGCGCGCGCGTTGAATTTACCGACGGCAAGTATCGCGCCACAGCTCAATCCGATGCGACCGGACTTTTCCAACTCGAGATCGCAGCCACTTCCGGCACGATTTCCGTCCGAGCCACGGGATTTCTGCCTTTGCAGCTCGCGTGGAATCGTGAGGCGCAGATCACACTTGTTTTGCATCCCCAGTATGAGTCGGACTATGCCAGCCAGCACGTTTTAGTCACGGCCACGCGGATCAATACGGCGCTGGAGGATTCTCCCGCGGACAGCGTCACCATCTCCGACGACGATCTGGCGTCTTCGGCGCCGCTCACGCTCGATGACGCGCTGCGCGAGGTTCCGGGATTCACGCTGTTTCGGCGAGCGAGCAGCCGCACGGCGAATCCTGGAACCCAGGGAGTCTCCATGCGCGGAGTTGGCGCCAGCGGAGCCAGCCGCGCGCTGGTCGTGGTCGATGACATTCCACTGAACGATCCGTTTGGCGGATGGGTCTACTGGGATCGCGTGGTACGGGAATCGATCAGTGACGTCGAAGTCGTTCGCGGCGGCGCCGATGCCAGCCTTTACGGATCGACGGCCATGGGCGGGGTGATTCAATTCCGCACGCGGCAACCGGAAGCGACCACCATCGCCGCGGAAAGCTCATGGGGAAGCGAGAACACGCCCGAAACGTCGCTCTGGGCAGGCACTCTGGTGGGGCCGTGGTACGGGTCCGCATCCACCGATCTCTTTCGCACAAATGGTTACATCCCCGTGCCTGAGTCGCAACGCGGCACGGTTGATTCGCCCGCGAACTCCACACACGAACTGACCGAGGTCGAACTTGGGCGGCGGTTTGGCGGCTTCAGCCGTTTCTTCGCGCGCGGGTCATATTTTAATGAGGATCGTCACAATGGCACCGTGATCCAGTTGAACAACACGCAATTGGGCGACTTCGCCACCGGCTTAAACTACGAAACGAAAAGCGTGGGAGCGATTTCGGCGAGACTCTTTGGGCTCTACGAGTCGTACTTCCAGACCTTTTCGACGGTGAAAGCGGGTCGCGATACCGAGACGCTGACCGACGACCAGTCGGTTCCGTCACAGGCGCTTGGAGGCAGCGCACAATGGTCGCGTCCGGTCGGGCGCATGCAGACCTTGGTCGCAGGCTTTGAGGGCCGCGAGGTGAATGGCGAGAGCAATGACGTTCTGCCCGGCGTAAGCGCGACCATTGCGGGCGGACGAGAGCGCACGATGCGGGTTTTCGGGGAAGACATTCTTCAGCTTGGTTCTAGGTTCATTGCGAACTTATCGCTCGGCTACGATCACTGGAGCGACTTCAGAGCGCGGCAGCTCAAGATCGATTCCGGCGGCACGACGCTGACGCCCTATCCCGATCGCATCTCGGACGCTCTGAATCCGCGGGCCTCGCTGCTCTATCGCCTTGGACACAGCACGTCGCTGACCGCTTCGGGCTATCGCGCCTTCCGCGCCCCGACGCTGAACGAACTCTATCGCAATTTTTATCAAGGCAACATCTTGACCTATGGCAACCCTGCACTGGTTGCGGAGCGGCTGACGGGAGTGGAAGCGGGAGTCCGGCAAGGCTTTCTTTCCGACCGGCTCAATTTGCGTACGACGTTCTTTTGGAACGACATCACCAATGGCGTCGTAAACGTCACCATCACGCAAGCGCCCACCACGCGGGAGAAAAAGAACGTCGACCGGCTCCTTTCGACCGGCGTGAATCTCGACGGCGAATTCCGCGTCACCAGCGCGTTGCAGTTCGCTGGAGGCTACCAGTTCGCCCACGCCGTGGTATCGAGCTACACGCCAAATGCCGCTATCGCCGGCCTGAGCACGTCGCTCGTGGGAAATTGGACACCAGAGGTGCCGCACCAGCAATTCACACTACAGGCGCGGTACGTCAATCCCAAGATCCTGACCGCCAGCCTGCAAGGAACCTTCGTCGGCCAGCAATTCGACGACGACCTGAACTCCTTATTGCTGAAGAAATTCTTCACCGTTGACCTGTACCTTGGCCGCTCTCTCGGTCACGGCGTGGAAGTCTTCGCAGCGGCCGAAAATATGTTCAATCGGCGGTATTACACGGCTCTGAATGTGGTGCCGAATAATCCCACGGTCCCAGACCTCGGTCCTCCGATTCTCGCGCGCGTCGGCCTGCGCTATCAGTTCCCGAATCGCTAGACCGGGAGCGTCATTCCGACCGATTCTTTCGCATACGGCTCTCGGCCAGAGACTGGTGGTATTCACGAAAGGGGCTGCGGGTTTAGAATGGCAGGTCGTATGCACTAATAAAGATAAGGAGGATTTATGAAACTCACGCCCGGCAAGCTCGCCGGAATGAAGGCTGTATCGAATAAGAACGGTGTAATCGCAGCCGCCGCCATGGACCAGCGCGGCTCCCTACAGAAGTCACTGGCCAAGGAAAAAGGCTCGGCGGTTTCGGACTCGATGATGGAGGAATTCAAGATCCTGGTGAGCGAGGTGCTGACGCCACATGCGAGCGCGATTCTGCTCGATCCCGAGTGGGGACTGCCAGCTTCGAAGCGGCGCGCAAAAAATGCAGGGCTGCTGCTTGCCTACGAAAAGACCGGCTACGACAAGACCGGGCCGGGACGCCTCGGCGACCTGCTGGATCATTGGTCGGCGCGCCGACTGAAAGAAGCGGGCGCGGATTGCGTCAAGATTCTGCTCTACTACACGCCGTTCGATCCTAAAGAGATTAACGATCAGAAGCACGCCTGGGTGGAGCGACTGGGCGATGAGTGCCGCGCCAACGACATCCCGTTCTTCCTTGAGTTCGTCGTATATGAAGAAGGCGTGGACGAGAAAGGGTTCGACTTCTCCAAGAAGAAGCCCAAGGCCGTGATCGAAAGCATGCGCGAGTTCACCAAAGACCGCTATGGCGTCGACGTGATGAAGGTCGAAGTCCCGATCAATATGAAATTCGTGGAAGGGACGAAATCGTACAAGGGCGAAAAGGCGTACTCGAAGCAGGAAGCGATGAAGTTTTTCCATGAGGCGGCGGCGGTGGCTACCAAGCCTTTTATTTATCTGTCGGCGGGCGTGAGCAATGCCGAATTTACCGAGTCGCTGGAACTGGCGGCCGAGTCGGGCGTGAAGTTTAACGGCGTGCTCTGCGGACGCGCCACCTGGAAAGAAGGCATCCCGGTGTACGCGAAACACGGCGCCGATGCTTTCCGGAAGTGGCTGGAAGACGAGGGCGTGAAGAACATCAATAACGTAAACGACCGCCTGAAGGCCGCAACCTCGTGGCACTCGATCTATGGCGTGGAACCGGCGCTGGCCCACGTGTAGTTGAAGCGTTTCGAAACGCATGGGCGGGTCTGCGGACCCGCCTTTTGCAGCGAACAAACAGGTCCTTCGCTTCGCTCAGGATGACAACTCATGAAATCCGTCACAGACTGTCGATTCCATGCCTGACCGCAAAACCGCTTTGATCACCGGCGCCTCGTTCGGTATCGGAATGGAATTCGCCCGCATCTTTGCACGCGAAGGCTACAGCCTGGTTCTGGTCGCTCGCAGCGCGGATAAACTGCGGCAGGTAGCATCCGAACTGGAAAAGGCGTATGGCACCCTTTCACTGATTCTGGCCACCGATCTGACCGATCCGGGAGCGTCGGCATACGTGCTCGATCAGACCACGCGCGCCGGTATTCGGGTCGATGTGCTGGTGAACAACGCAGGATTCGGACAGTACGGCCTGTTTGCCGAGAACGATCTGGAAGAATGTCTGCGCCAGATCCAGCTCAACGTGACCACGCTCACGCATCTGACGCGGCTGTATCTCCCAGCAATGATTGAGAGAAAGAATGGGGGAATCCTGAATGTGGCGTCCACCGCGGCGTTTCAGCCGGGGCCGCTGATGGCCGTGTATTTCGCGACCAAAGCATACGTTCTGCATTTATCCGAAGCGCTGTCGAACGAACTCAAGGGAACGGGCGTCACCGTAACCTGCCTGTGCCCGGGGGCAACGGCCACGGAGTTCCACAAGCGCGCCAAGGCAACCGGCCAGCGATTGCTAAGAATGGGCTCGATGGATGCGCGCACGGTGGCTGAAGACGGATATCGCGCGTTGATGGCTGGAAAACCAGTGGTGATTTCAGGATTCAAGAATTGGCTGGTGGCGCAGTCGGTGCGAGTCTCCCCGCGAAGCTTGGTGACGGCGATTGCGAGGAAAATACAGGAGCCGTAGGCGGTCACCTCGTTAGGAAGCGGTAAATCTCTAAAGCTGCGATATAGGTGAACCAACAGCCTGCGATACAGATGAGCATGCCAGCAGCCCTAGTAGCCGCTTTCACGATCGGGGCCAAACTCTTCGGACCCGGATACATCCAGCGGGGAGTAGGACCGCCTAGCGCTTCTGTGAGTCTGTCCCATCGGGCGGGCAAGAAACACATTATGAATCCCCAAATTCCGGCGAGCACCCCTATGAGCAGCATTCCGAGGAGGATCAACATAGAACCTTCGACGGTTGAGAGAACTCGACAAGCCTCGTCTCTAGGAGACGATTCTTACTCTGTCTTGCGGCCTTCCAGAGCCGCCTGCACTTTGCTGTGTTTGCGACTGTAGGTGAAATACACCACCAACCCAATAATCAGCCAGATGATCAAGCGCGCCCAGTTGAGCCAGCCAAGTTTGTACATCATGTAGCCGTTGAACAGAATGCCCATGACTGGCACAAACGGCACCCATGGAGTCCGGAAGGGTCGAGGTTGGTCGGGGTTCGTGTGGCGTAAGGCCATGATGGCGATACAGACAATCACGAACGCCAGGAGCGTCCCGATGTTGACCATTTTCCCGATATCGTCGATTGGAGTTAGACTCCCGACAATCGCCGCCAGCAGTCCGACGAGCATCGTGTTCTTCCACGGCGTGCGGAAGCGCGGGTGAATGTCGGCAAAGAATTTCTTGGGCAGGAGGCCGTCGTTGGCCATCGAATACAAGACGCGCGTCTGCCCTAGAAGCATGACGAGCATCACGCTGGTGAGCCCGGCCAGCGCCCCCAGCGTAATGACGTTGGATGCGCCGGTAAGCCCGCGGTCCAGGAAAGCCCGCGCAATGGGCGCTTCAATGTTGACTTCTTTCCATGGCACCATGCCGGTCAGAACCGCCGCCACAGCGATATATAGCACGGTGCAGACCAGCAGCGAAGCAATGATGCCGATGGGGAGATCGCGCTGCGGATTCTTCGCTTCCTGCGCGGTCGTGGAAACGGCATCGAATCCGATATAGGCAAAGAAAATGTAGGCCGCTCCCGCGCCGATTCCCGAAAATCCGTACGGAGCGAAGGTCGCCCAGTCCGTTCCCCAGTTTGCGACGTTGATGTAGCGGATACCGAGCCCGATCACAAAGAGGACAACGCCGACTTTAATGGTAACGATGGTGGCGTTAAAGCGAGCGCTCTCCTTGATGCCGATCACCAGAATCGCCGTGATCACCAGAGCAATCAAAAAGGCCGGGACGTTGACCCCGATCTCATAGCCAAACATATGGGGCGCATTGAGCAGTGCGTGGCCCTTCTGCACAAGCTCTGGCGATTGCGCTCCCATGATCTCCGTCAATTTATTAAGGAAAGCCTGCGTGCCCGGCACGAGCGTCGAATCGGAGGCCATCGCCATTTGCCGGGCAACTGTTTTCTCCGCTACGTTGAGCCCCGTCCAATGATCGTAGGCCAGCCAAAGCGGCATCTTGATATGCAGAACATTAAGGAATTCAATGAAGTGATTCGACCAACCCGACGAGACTGTGCTCGCACCCATGGCGTACTCGAGCGTAAGGTCCCAGCCGATAATCCACGCAATCAACTCGCCGAGCGTAGCGTAAGCATAGGTGTAGGCGCTGCCCGCTAACGGTATCATCGCGGCAAACTCCGCATAGCAGAGCGCCGCGAAGGTGCACCCCAGCCCGGAGAGCACAAACGACAACATCAACCCTGGCCCAGCATAATGGGCGCCCAATCCGGAAAGCACGAAGATTCCAGCTCCGATCACCGCGCCCACGCCCAGCGCCGTCAACTGGAATACGCCCAGCGTGCGTTTCAAACTATGCGAGCCGGTCTCCTGCGCTTCGTGGAGTAGAAGCTCAAGCGGCTTTTTCGCAAAGAGGTCAGTCATGAAGTACGTTTCTCCTGTTTAGCAAATCGGTCCAATCGACTCCGTCCACATTAAACTGAAGCTGTCTCGGTCCGCGGCCGCCAGATGTAGTACACGGGAATGCCCAGCAGCACGATGAACAACCCCGGCCAAGTGTATTGCGGCTTGTAGCGTAACAGCACTACGTCGATAAACAAAGCCATCACGATGTAAATTGCGGGCAAGATTGGGTATCCGAAGGCTTTGTAGGGACGCTCCGCCTCGGGATGGGTGCGGCGCAGGACGAACAGCCCCACGATGGTGAGGACGTAAAACACGAGCACCGCGAAAATGATGTAATCGAGAAGCTGGCCGTAGCTGCCGGAAATGCAGAGCACGCAGGTCCAGACCATCTGCACCATGAGCGAAACGGCGGGTGTCTTGTAGCCGGGGTGCAATCGGGCCACGCTGCGGAAAAACAGGCCGTCCTTGGCCATGGCATAGTAAACGCGTGCGCCGGAGAGAATCAGTCCGTTGCAGCAACCGAAGCCGGAAATCATGATGGCGATGGCCATGAACGCGCCGCCGGTGCGGCCGAAGGTTTGGGTCATGACGGCGGTGGCAACGCGATCCTCTGTGGCGTATTGGATGCCGCGCGCGAGCA
>PLUW01000073.1 GCA_003162935.1 Acidobacteriaceae bacterium | reverse complement strand
GCTCCTCAGGTAGGACTCGAACCTACAACCCTCCGGTTAACAGCCGGATGCTCTGCCATTGAGCTACTGAGGAGTGTGAGCACGCTTGCTTTGTGCTTGTTTATCTAGGAAATGATATCAGAGGCGGCAAGCGATTGGAAACTCATGGGTCCACCGGTGGTTGTGGCACGTTTGAGCAAGGCAGCAGCCAGTCCAGACTCTCCGCTTCTGCGTTCTGCTAATCTAGACACCGCCGTCTTGTCCACAATAGGAGCGAGGTGTTTATGCTCGGAGGTGCGCGTTTGTCGGCTTGTTTTCTCATGATTCTCGTCGGTGTGGTTGCCTTGGCGTTGGCCAAGGACTCTCCGTCGGCGGATCCCACTTTGCCTTCTGGCTTGGCCGGTCCTCCGAAAGCGAAGGTTGTTCCGGTCGAGGACGTCGTGCAGGGCCACAAAATCGTCGATTCCTACCGCTATCTCGAGAATTCCGACGATCCCGATACCAAGCTCTATGTCGAGCGGGAACTCAACTACACCCGCGCCATTCTCGACCCCCTCCCCGGACGCGACAAGATCAACGCTCGCCTCTCGCAACTGCTCGAGATTGGGACCGTCGGCGCTCCGCAGATGGGTGGACGGTATTACTTCTACACCCGCCGCGACGGCAATCAAAACCAGCCGATCCTTTATGTGCGCGAGGGTCTGAATGGTAACGACCGCGTGTTGCTGGACGTGAACCAGTTCGCGGCCGACGGCACCATTGCGCTCGATTGGTGGTATGCATCGGAAGACGGCAAGTACGTCGCCTATGGGACGTCGCCGAGCGGATCGGAGGTCAGCACGCTGCGCGTGATTGAAACCGCCACTGGCAAACTGCTCTCCGACGCGATTGAACGGACCCGAGCCGCCAGCGTCGCTTGGAAACACGACAACTCCGGATTCTTCTATACGCGCTATCCGAAAAAGGGGGACGTTCCCGAAGGCCAGGAACTGTACCACCGGCACGTTTTCTATCACGCACTCGGAACCGACGCAGCGAAAGACCCGCTGATTTTCGGCCAAGGCCGCGACCCGGAGTGGTGGCCCAACGTCAGCCTTTCCGAAGACGGACGCTGGTTGCTGATCAACGAGGAGCAGGGTTGGACGAAGACAGAGATATTTCTGCAGGATCTCACTTCGCAGCATCCTCCCGTCAAAATCACCACGGGCAAGGAATTCATATATAGCGCCGATTTCTTCGAAGGCAAACTCTACATCACCACCAACGAAGATGCGCCCCACTACCGCGTGTTTGTCGCCGATGCGTCCAACCCCAAGCGCGAGAACTGGAAAGAAATTATCCCGCAGTCGGACGCCGTGCTGCAAGGCGCGAGCGTCGCCGGCGGCAAACTGCTGGTGCAATACGAGCACAATGCGACTTCGGAACTGAAGCTGTTTGGGCTCGACGGCAAGAAACTCGCCGACATTCCGCTGCCAGCAATCGGATCGGTCTTCAGCGCCTCCGGGCGCTATGACCGCAACGAAATCTTTTTCGGATTCCAGTCTTTCACCGTTCCACCCACCATCTACCGCGTCGATCTAACAAACGTGAAAAGCGGCGACGTGAAAAGCGCGCTCTGGGCCAAGGTCGATGCGCCTTCCATCGATCCTTCCGCCTATGACGTGCGGCAGGTGTGGTACAGCTCGAAGGACGGCACGAAGATTCCGATGTTTGTCGTGGGCAAGAAGGGAATCGAGAAGAACGGCAAAAACCCCACACTACTGACGGGCTACGGCGGCTTTCACGTCTCGCTGACGCCGGGTTTCAGCCGCAGCATGTTTCTCTGGATGGAGCACGGTGGCATCTACGCCGTTGCCAACCTGCGCGGCGGAGCTGAGTTTGGCGAAGACTGGCATCGCGCCGGCATGCTCGAAAAAAAGCAAAATGTCTTCGACGACTTCATCGCCGCCGGCGAATACCTGATCGCGCAGAAATACACCGACCGCGATCACCTGGCCATCGAAGGCGGTTCCAATGGCGGCTTGCTGATGGGCGCGATGATCACGCAGCGCCCCGATCTGTTCCGCGCCGTGGTTTGCGCCGTCCCGCTGCTCGACATGCTCCGCTATCAGAACTTCCAGATCGCGAAGCTTTGGGTTCCGGAGTACGGCTCCGCCGACGATCCAAAGCAGTTCGACTGGCTCTACGCCTACTCGCCCTACCATCACGTAAAGGCAGGCGTGGAGTATCCCGCCATCCTCTTTATGACGGGCGATACCGACACGCGCGTCGATCCCATGCACGCCAAAAAAATGGCCGCTCTCATGCAAGCCGAAGCCAAGAACGGCGCCAGCAAAGATAAGCCCATCCTGCTGCGCATCGAAACCAAAGCCGGACACGGCCAGGGCAAGCCGCTTACCAAGCAAATCGAAGAGAGCACGGATATGTATTCGTTCTTATTCTGGCAGTTGGGGGTGAAACCGTAACCCTAGAGATGTGGAGAGACGGGCGTCCCCGCCCCGTCCCCATCGAAGCTCGGTTCTTCATGCCGTGTTTCCCCTGTGCTCTCCGCGTCCACTGTGGTTAAATGTTGTTGATGGCAACTGAACCCAAGATCCGCGTCCTGGTCGCCAAGCCCGGCCTCGACGGCCACGACCGCGGCGCCAAGGTGATCGCCCGCGCCCTCCGCGATGCCGGCATGGAGGTCATCTATACCGGCCTGCGCCAGACGCCGGAGATGGTCGTCAACGCTTCGCTCCAGGAAGACGTGCAGGTCATCGGTCTCTCGATTCTCTCCGGCGCGCACAACGCCATCGTCCCGCGCGTGATGGACCTGCTCAAGCAAAATAAAATGGACGACGTGCTGGTGCTGGTCGGCGGCATCATTCCCGATCAGGATATCGAGGGCCTCAAGAGAATCGGCGTGGCGGGTATCTTTCAGCCCGGCACTCCCATGGACGACATCGTGAAGTTCATCCGCGCGCACGTAAAGCAGCACGGTGTGCCCGCCGTTTAGTCCCGCGGGGCAGCCTGACCCGCCGGAGACCCCACTAACTCCTTCGTCATCACCAAAGCATCCAGACCGCCAGAATAGTACCCGGCTACCGTCTTTTCCACAAAGTACCCTTGCTGCTTGTAGAAGCGAATTGCCGCCTCATTGTTCACCGGCGTCTCCAGGGCTACCGTGGCAGCGCCTGCCGCGAACAATCGTTGTTCCGCCGCTTCCAGCAAAGCCTTGCCGACGCCCGTCCGCCGCGCTTCCTGGACCACATCGATGGTGATAATGTGTCCAATCTTGCGGCGCGCCTCGGCCACGACGAAGCCTGGAACATTACTGCCTTCGCCTTCGGCCACCAGAGTAAAGGCGCCGGGTCGACGCATATAGAAAGCCAGTTCTGGCCGCGAGTAGGCTAATTGCGGATCGAAACAGGCCTGGTCAATCTGCCATAGCGTGTCAAAATCGGTCTTCTCGAATTGTCGGATTCGAAACGACACGCCGCTATTGTAGCGGGATTGGGGGCGGCAGGCGCCCAGCAGAGACGGAAAATCCGCCCAAAATCGTCCCTGGAACGCGAGTGCATTTGCGGAAAGCCGGGTTTAAACTTAGCGAACTGGGCCGATTGGGACCTGCCGGGGGAAACCTTTAGATGAGGCGAATGCTTGCCGTTCTTTGTGCTTTTGTCGTTGTCGCCATTTCCGCGGCCCAGAGTCCGGCCACAGCCGCCCAGCAGACTTCCGGCGGTACTCCAACCCTCACAGGCGTCCTCGAAGGCTCCCGATCGGTGGTCTTCAACACGGCCACCGACTCGTGCGAGCTGATCGACATTCCCGACGCCCCCGCGCGCGCCTTCCGCGATTATCAGGGGACGGTCCATCTAATCGCCGCGCACTACATCATGCGCCAGGACGTTGGGCCTGCGTTGGGGAGCGTGAAACACAGTTGCGACGTGGTGTATAACTCCGCGCACGATCCCAATCCCGCCGACTATAACGATTCCACCTGGCTCGATTCGTTCTTCAGCATCGATGGCAGACAAATCGTCGCCCTCGGGCACATGGAATATCACGGCTGGGAACACCCTGGCGAGTGCAACTCCCAGAACTACACGCCCGCGTGCTGGTACAACGCCGACACCTTCCACCTTTCCAACGATGGCGGCTACCACTACAAGTCGTTCCCGGCGCCCGCGAACTATATGGTTGGACTTCCCTTCAAGTATGTAGTCAACGATGGACCCGAGGGATACAGCGTCGACACCAACATCGTGCAGTCCGGCGGCTGGTACTACGCGATGGTCACCGACTGGAACTGGCCTCCGAACTGTACCGGCCAGCCCGGACACAAGTGTTTGGTGCCGTTTGGCGCGTCGCCCATCCGCACGTCCAATCTGCTCGATGCAACCTCCTGGCGCGCCTGGAATGGCACCGACTTTTCCGTTTCGTTCGTCGATCCGTATCTAGGGCCGGTGCAGCACCGCGAAGATCACGTTTACACCCCGGTTCCGTATATGTTTTATGTGAATGCGCTCAATGTTTATGAGCCAACCGGTCTGTTCGTCGCCACCTTGTGGGATCCGTGGAACACGGCCTATGGACCGGAAGGTCTCTATCTTTCTACATCCACCGACTTGGTCAACTGGACGCTGCCCACACTAGTAGTGGCGCAGGCCGATCTGCTCGCCAAAGAGCCGCCGGGGAACTGGTCGTACGCTTACTTCTCACTGCTCGATCCGAACTCCAGCGATGCCAACTTCTCCGGTATCGGCGACAGCGCTTACGTGTACTATGTGCGATCCGATGAGGATCATCCGCCCTATGTGCGCGTTTTGTTCCGGCAGCCGGTCAAGTTGACTCTGAATTGACTGAGCCGCATTGCTCAGACTTGCGCAGAACGGGAATGCCACAATCATCGGCGAAGTTGAAAACGAGGACGGACCATGAGGACGGACCATGGAGGGACGAAAAATNNTGAAACGCACTCTATTCATCGTGTTGAGTTTGGCGCTGGCGGCAGCATCGTTTGGACAAAGCCAGCAGACTCCCGCCGCCGCTCCGGCCGATACCACTCCCATCGTGAAGGGCACACTCGATGGTCCGCGCGTGGCGGTCTTCGAGACGCCGAAGGAAATGTGTGATTCGAACGACGTTCCCGACGCCATGGCGCGGGCGTTTCGCGATTCCACCGGAACGGTGCACCTGATTGCTGCGAGTACCGATTTGTACCAGAGCCTCGGCCCCACCCTCGAAAGCGCCACCCACACTTGCGATTTGGGATTCCGTTCGGTGCAAGATGGAAATCCGGCGGAGTTTAACGATGAAGTCTGGATCGACTCTTTCTATACGTTGGACGGGAAGAAAATCGCAGGTCTATCGCACACGGAATACCACGGCTGGTCGTTCAAGGGCGAGTGCCATTCGCAAAACTATAACGAGTGCGAGTACGATTCCGACACGTTTCACATTTCCTACGACGGCGGCTACCACTTCGAGGGCTTCAAAGCGCCGGCGAATTTTGTCGCTGGATTTCCTTTTAAATATCGAGTTGACCGCGGCCCCATGGGCGATAGCGTCGACTCCAACATCGTGGAATGGGGCGGGTGGTATTACGCGATGGCCACGGACAGCAACTGGCCTCCGAACTGCTCGGGGCAGACGGGACCGAGCCGCTGTCTGGTTCAGGGGGGTGGGTCACCCATTCGCACGCAGGATGTTTTCGACCCTTCGTCATGGCGAGGATGGAACGGCACGGATTTTTCAGTGGAGTTCGTCGATCCTTACCTCGGCCCGGTCGCGCGTCCCGAAGAGCATGTGTACACGCCCGTGCAGTATATGGACGTTGTGACCGGAATCTATATTTATCAGCCGGCAAATGTCGTCGTCGCGGTACTGTGGGATTACTTTGACAACGAGTATGGCCCCGAGGGCCTATACCTATCCACCTCGACCGATTTGGTCAACTGGACCAAGCCCACGCTAGTGATCACGCTGAAGGATTTTCTGGCGCAGGAGCAAAAAGGGAACTGGCTGTTCGCCTACTTTTCCCTGATCGATCCGACGGCGCCGGACTTGAATTTTTCGATCGTCGGCAATCGGCCTTACTTGTACTATGTGCGACTGGACAACAATCCGCCCTACGGGCGCGTCTTGTTTCGCCAGCCGATTACGTTGGCGGTCACTACTCCCTGATCAATGCTCGCCGATCAACGCTCTCCGATCAAGCTCCCTGAGTCGATTGCTGTCCCTTGGAAAGTCGATTTTTCCTTTTCCCACCACTTGCGCAGGTGCATCGATAAGAAGTACGATTTCTTGCAAGAGGCGGGGCTGTGGCGCGTTTCATTCTCATTGGCGTGGTGGCAGGGCTCGGGGTTTCTTTGAGTTGGTACGCTTGGTTCCTCCGCTACAACCGGCGGCGTGCCGGCCAGGTGCTGCAGTGGGTCGAGGACGCCTGCTTGGGCAAAGGCCGCGTCGTCGATCTGAGCTGGCATGCCAGCAGTTCCCGGCTGAAGGCGACGCTGAATCTCTCCTCCCGCTGGTTTGAGGACGCCCATCTCACCATCCGCCTGTTGCCGCGGCCCCTGCCGGTGCAGTGGGTGCTGAGCCGCTGGCGCCAGCAGCAGGAAACGCTTACCTTCGAAGCCGACATGGGATTTCCTCCCGGTTTCCACCTCGATGTCATCCGCCATCGCTGGTCGGGTCAAACCGGAGCAAAGACAACCAAGGGCACGCGCACTTGGACCGTCAGTCGCCCCGGCCCTGTTATTTTGACCACCAAGGAAGACTGGCCCGCCGAACTCAGCCCCCTGGTCAATGCGCTGGCCTCGTGGCGCGACAAGGATCTCGTGGGCGTCCGCTTCAAGTCCACCTCGCCCCACTTCACCGCCACCGTCGCTCTCGAAAATCTCTCCGATCAGAAGACCACATCGGCCTTGCTGGGCCTGTTCCGCGAGTTGGCGGCGAGCTCGTCGGCCAAACAGCACTAGAGTTCGTCGACCAACGACCAACGACCAACGACTAGCGATTCTTCCTCTACCCCGGTTCCGCCACAAACCGGTATCCCACTCCCCGCACCGTTTGCAGATGCTTGGGATGCGACGGATCTCCCTCGATGTAGCGCCGCAGCCGCACCACGAAATTGTCAATGGCTCGCGTATCGGTGTCTTCGTGCAATCCCCATACGTCCTCTAAGATCGACTTGCGCGACACGACGCGGCCTTCGCTCTGCACCAGGTAGCGCAAAAACTCCGCCTCCATCACCGTCAGATGGATAGTATTTCCCAGCGTGCGCAACTCCAGTTCTCCGAAGTCAATGGTCTTGCCGGCAAAGCGAAACGTATCGAGTGGACGCTCCACGTCTGGCTGCCCCGCGTCTCGCGCTTTTCGAGACGTGGAACCGTCAACCGCCGCATCGGCGTCCTTCATCCACGTACTGCGCCTCAGCAGGCTCTCCAGGCGGGCGATCAGAATCGCCAACTCAAAAGGCTTGGGCAGGTAATCGTCGGCGCCCGCGGCGAAGCCTTGCAGCACGTCTTCGGGACGTCCGCGCGCGGTCAGCATCAGAATCGGCACATAATTTTTCTTTTCGCGCAGCACGGCCGCGACGTCGAAGCCGCTTTTGCCGGGGAGCATCACGTCGAGCACCACGGCGTCGAATCGCTCGCTTTTCTCGACCAGTCGCTCCAGCGCCGACTCGCCGTCGCCCGCAACTTCCACAGTATGCCCTTCGGCTTGCAGGTTGAATTGCAAGCCCTGCGCCAGATGCGCTTCGTCTTCCACGATCAGCACGCGGCTCATGCCGGCATCACTCTCCGGGGCCGTTCTTCTCGAGGCAAATCTTTCCGAGGCAATTCCAGGGTTACGGTCGTTCCTTTGCCCGCGCCCGCGCTCTCGGCAAACACGCGGCCGCCGTGCTTGCGCGCAATCGAGCGCACGATGAACAATCCCAGGCCTGTGCCCTTCACTTGCGAGAGCGAGCGCTGCGTTACGCGATAAAAACGCTTGAAAATCCGTTTCAACTCCTGCTGCGGAATGCCTACGCCTTCATCGCGCACGCGGAGCACCACCCGCCGCTCATCGGGAGCTTCAAGCTCCACCGAAATGTGGACGCCGTCGGGCGAATACTTCACGGCATTGTCGAGCAAATTCGAAACCGCGGTGCGCAACTCCTCCGGATCGCCCAGCACTTGCGCTCCGTCGCCTTGGCGCACCGGGAAAAATTCGTGGTAGTCGAGAGCGGCAGGCTGCAAATGATGGCGGGTTCGGGCCAGTTCCATGCACTCTTGCACCAGCGCATTGAAATCCACGGGCAGCCGCTGCGATGGACTTTTCTTCTGCGCCGCCTCACCCGCTCGCAGTACCTGTTCGACGGTACCCATCAGGCGCTCGGTATCGAGGAGCATCAAATCGTAGAACTGGCGACGCTGCGCTTCGTCCACTTCGCGTCTCTGCAAGGTCTGGAGATAAAGCCGAATAGACGCTATCGGCGTCTTCAATTCATGCGTAACGGCGTTGATGAAGCTGTCATGCTGCTCGTTACGCCGAATTTCGCGGACCAGGAAAATCGTATTGAGCACGAGCCCGGCGACAATGGCGCCAAAGAAAATGATGCCAAGAAATACTTTAATACCCGCGCGCCAGTTGAGGATGATCCACCCGCTGCCCACCGCAAAGGCCACCGCCGCCAGCAGAACTCCCAGCGTGAGAAAGAAATAAATGGCCTTCTGCCGGCTGATGATGCGCACAGTAAGATTGTAGCGGGGCAGGCGAAACGTGTCAGGTACTTAAGAATTCGCCTGCAACCGCTGACGAAGCCGTCAAAGCTGCACACCTCGGCTGGAAAGTCGTTAAGAAGCAGTTGTACGTTCGCGATGAGCACCCTCCCCTTCCCGGCGAATAAGTCCAATTTACCTAACCAGGCCACAGCGCTCATTGAGGATTCGCCCGACCCTCGTCCGGGTCAATGAGCGATATGGCGATTTATCAACAACAACCATCCGCAAGTAATTGCACATTGACGCCGGCAGAGATTCGGACGGACAATAACGGCGTGGTCTCGGTGTCCAGAGGGATTCTGGCTAAGACGATGAGATTTGTCATGTTCGGAAAACGTCAATTTGTTACGGTGAACGCTCTGACACTAGCCGTGCTTTCCGTTTTGTGACCTGGGACCAAGGTATGCGTCAGGGACGATGATGGCACCCGACAAACCGTAATCTGGCACATGTCAATGCATTTCGGAGGTGCAATGTGAGACCACGCCATTTTCGCGGCGCCATGGTTGTATCGTGGTTTGCTTTTTTTGCCATCCTGTCGAACCTGTGCGCTCAGGATGTGACGGCAGGCAGGCACGTTGGATTCCCACAGGATTGGTCGGAACGCCAAATCGTGTTCAGCCGCGATGCGCTTGCCCGGCATACGGATCTGATTTATCGCGAGCCGCGGGTTCTGAATCAAGCGATGCAGCGCTGGCGGGTTCCTAATTGGGGCAGCTTCCAGGGTGTCGATACGCTCCCGATTTCTCAAAAGAAACGTGGTTTCCATCGCGATTGGGAGTACGGTCTCGAGGGCCGAGTTTTGAAGAATATGTTTCCGGCTAAGTATTCCTTTGACCCTGGATCTCCGCCGGATTGCGCGAATGACTACGTTGTTTTCGGATTGGGAGTTCCGGGGGTGACCGGGGGCAACGCCAATCTTGTCGCCTTCAACAATCTCTACGTTAACGACGGCGGCACGGGTACATGCAGTGGCACCGCTCCGAATGTGCTCTTTGCCTACAACATCACAACTGCCCCCGGCGGCAGAATTGACACTTCCCCGGTTCTGTCCCTGGATGGAACGCAGATCGCCTTCGTGGAAAGCGTTCCTGGAAGCCCTGGATTCGCCATTTTCCATGTCTTGACGTGGCACGCGGGTGATGGCACCGCTCCCGACGACGCTGTGGCGCCCGCGAACATTACTTCACTTACTTTTTCCCCGATCGCGAGTGACAACTACTCGTCGCCGTGGGTAGATTACAGCGCGGATATTGCTTATGTGGGCAACAACAACGGCGTGGTTTACCAGATTACGAACGTCTTTAATGGCACCCCTACTCTCAGCGGATCTCCTTGGCCCGTTACCCTAAAGCTGAACACCCAGTTGAGTTCACCCGTTCTTGATGCTGGCTTGGGTTTGCTTATGGTGGGGGGCGCGACCGGCGACCTCTACCAGATCAATACCACGACAGGCGGATTCCTCGCACTGCCGGTTGGAGTCGGCACCAGTTCCCAACTCGTGGCCCCGCCGATCGTCGATGTCACCAACGGCACCACCTTCGTGGTAAACCCCGATGGCAATTCGGGCACGTCCGCTGTTCTCGAGGAGGTCGACACAGCCAGTCTCGATGTACTGGCGACAGGCCTAATCGGCCTCGGCGCCTCCGGCGGCACCAAGCTCAAGATCTATCAGCCCGCTTTCAGCAACGATTACTACAACGATCCCTCCACTGGAATTGTCAGTGTCTGCGGAACCGGCGCAGCCGATACCACCCCATGGCAGTACGTATTCGGATTTAGCGGCCGCACCATGAACACACCCTTTTCGTTCTCACAACAGCTCCTCACTTCCACCGCCGCCCAATGTTCAGGTTGGACCGAGTTCTTTAATCCCAATGTCGGCGGCAGCGCGGGAACGGATTTCTTTTTCTTCGGCCTGAGCCGCGACTGCACTGTGCCCGGCGGCGGAACGCAGTACGGGTGCGTTGCCGAGATTATCGGCGGCACCGGGCCCATGATTAACCCGGCAACGGTGTACAGCGGGCCCAGTGGGATTGTCATCGATAACTACAGCCCGGATTCCCAGGCTTCCAGCATTTACTTCACCGCGATAAGCGAGGATATTGCGTACAAATTTACGCAGAATGGACTGAATTAGAAGATTTGCCGGAGATGCGCTCTTAGCTCTAGGCCTGGCGCGCCATGCGAGCTTGAACTTCATTGACTGGCTCATTGTCCGGCTCAATCGCGATTTGCGCCTCCTCATCTCGGTTCCCGTGGAGCGCCTTGTCAACTTGACAAGATCCAGCCCCAGGCCCTCCCCACTGCCACGGAAAGCGAAGCAAGTCGCAACCAGTAAGCCCTTTCCTCTCAAACACTTCGCTGCAAGCGCTTCATTGTAAAACCGCGAATCAGACTGTCTGCGCCAACCCCAGCATTATCATAGGTTTAAAGGAATATCAAAACCGCGGCACCATGACCAGACAGTAAACATCCCCGCTACGAAAAACCCTCGATTTCCCCACTTTCACAACCCTCTGAAAATCAACTTTATTTTCGCCCTGTTAGTTTCGTCTTTTGTTCGCCATAAAGCCACGCACAAAAAAAGCTCCCGACGACGACCACTCGGGGCCGTTTCGGGAGCATTTCCTGAAACCTGAAACCTAAGACCGCCTAAGAGCTAAGACCTGCTCTAGTCGTTTCCCGCCGCAGCCACCACCACCCCAGCCGCGTCCAAATCCCGCACCAGCGCGGGTTTCGGCGGCAAATGATCCAACTCAATCTTGTACACATGTCGCGCCAAACCGAGTTTCTTCAGCGTCCAGATGGCGTACCAGTTCAAGTCGATTTCGTACCACGCCAGGCCATGACGCGCGGAAACCGGATGCGCATGATGATTGTTGTGCCAGCCTTCGCCCCACGTAAGAAGCGCCACCAGAAAATTATTCGTCGACAGATCCTTGGTCGCAAATCGCCGCGTCCCCCACATATGCGTGATCGAGTTCACCATCCAGGTAGCATGCAGATTGAACACGACCCGCGCGAAGACTCCCCAGAGCAGCCAGGGCAAGCCACCGATCGCATAGAGGATGATGCCGACGATGACGTTTGAGGTCCAGTGATACTTGGTCAGCCAGACGTGAACTTTGTCTTTGGTGAGATCGGGGACGTAGCGGGCCAGCGTCGTGGTGTCGTGGTGCATCGACTTGCCCATCAAGATCCATCCCATGTGCGACCACCATTTGCCGTCGATCGGGGAGTGCGGATCGCCGTCTTCGTCGGAAAACTGATGATGGATGCGGTGCGTGGCCACCCAGAAAATCGGACCGCCTTCGAGCGCCAGCGTGGCGCACCAGGTGAGGAAGTACTCGATCCACCTGGGCGTTTTGTAGCCGCGGTGAGTCAGCAGGCGGTGATAGCTCATGCCGATGCCGAGGCTTCCCGAAACCCACCACAGGAAGACGGCGACGAAAAATGCGCTCCAGGTGAAGTAAAACAGCGCCGCGATTGCGCCCACGTGGAACAGGCCCATCGCGATCGCCGTGCCCCAGTTGAAGCCATCGCTCTTCGCCCGGTCTTTGCGATTGGTGCCTTCGCCGGCCTCGCTCATCGCCTGGCTTGTCGCTTCGCTCATTGTCTCGCGCGCTGTTTCGCTCATCGTTTCCGTCTCTTTTCTCTATGTGTCGAGTTGGATGGAAGCCCGAATAGGACAATATCAAGAGTCCGAGGAATATTCTGTAATACTTCTGTAATCCCCAAGGACTAAAGGAGTTACGGGCGTAACGAGGGACTGGCGCGGAAGAGCTTAACGCGGAGGTACGCTGAGGTTTCGCAGGGAAGGAACGCGGCTTTAGCACGAGACGGAAGCTCGCCTGACACTTTTCAGAACGGCGTTTGCCATCCAAGCTTTCTTGGTGGATCCGGTGAATATGACGCATGCCAAACTGGTTGCGATGGCGGTGCGATGGCTGCGACGCTATCGCTGTGGAGTGGCGCTCAGCGAGCAGGCCTGCGTCAGCGGCGAAATGCCGGACGCCATTGGCTGGAAAAAGGCGTGCCATTCGGTGCTGGTGGAGTGCAAGGTGTCGCGCGCGGATTTTCTGGCCGATCGCGACAAACCATTCCGGCAAAGGCCAGAGATGGGCGTTGGTTGTGAGCGCTATTACCTGGCGCCACGGAGTCTGATTCGGATCGAGGAACTGCCAGCGGGCTGGGGGTTGCTGGAAGTGTGTGGGCGCGAGATTGAGCGGGTGAAGGCCTCGGCGAGAAATCTGCGGTCGGCGGTCGGGTTCGAGAACGAAATGAATTTGCTGCTGGCGAGTTTGCGACGTGTGGAGATTCGAATTGAACCGGAGAGCATCACGGACTTCCTCAAGTGGAAGAATCGCATGGCGGAGTACAACCGGGGCACACTGCCCGAGGGTTTGGTGAGCGCGGAAAAGGAAGCCAACGAATTCTTGCTGGGAACGGCTGCCGACTGAGACAGGTGGATATGGAGTGAGACCATAGAGGTGTCGGAGTGGTCTCACGGCGGGATGTAGAAGGATGCGGCGGTCGGCACCGACAACGCACCTTATATTGCTCGATTTCTTCGAGCGCTACCACCCCAAGAATGTTATGATTCCGAGCAAACAGGATGAAATACCGGCAATTCGGCGGTAGCGCCAATTATCGGCAGAACAACCGAGTTCCAGCCGCTTGGGAAGAATCCGTTTATTCGAGGTGTACGTTGATAGAGGACAACGGGGTCCTAGCGGAGCCTGAAGACGAGGAACTGCCCCATGAAAGCCAAACCAAGAAACTTTATATTAAGCCGGCGTTCCGGTTCGACCGTGTGTTTGAGACGCAGGCACTGAGCTGCGGGAAAATTTACTCCTTCGTGGGGCAGTGTCATCACAATCGCAAGAATTCGTAGCCAGCCGGCAGACCTCAGGGCGTCACCCACAATTATGGGTTCGACTGTGATGCCTGTGTGGCTGAAATCGTAGCGGCGGTGCCAGCGGCGCAGTTGGCACTGGTGGGACCCGCAGAACCGCCAGCAACGTTGGTAGCTAGGCCTATGAAGTAAGTCTGGGAAGCTCCTGCCAAGGTGCCGCTCGGGACGCTGTTGTCGATCACAATTCCACTCGTCGGCCAGCAGCCACTCCCACCCGGAGTTGTAACATTCAAGCCGGAACCGGACAGGCTGACGGAGGCTGGATTGCTCACGTTATAGGACAACACGCAGCCGTTTCCGGCACTGTTCGTACACCCGGCCACAGTTCCGCGGTAGAGGCTGAAGAAAATGTAGTCCGTGCCCGCGGTAGTCCGGGTTGCGCTGGCGGTACACGCGCTCAGACCGTTGTTGCAGAACTCATTCAGGGGAGACGGCCACGGATGCTGGGCTCCGCCGCTAAGACCGCTAGCAACGGCGACAGGAGTTCCCATCGATGAGCTAGTGATGGGTATCTGGTACAGAATCGCTCCGGTCGTTGCGCCGGTGTTTCCTACCGTGTAAAGGTTGCCTGTAAACGTTGCCGACGAGTAGTAGACGTTGTCGAAGGCGCCAGCGTAAAAATAATATCCCGCGCCGCCCGTGCCCACTGCCTGGACACCCGGAGTGGAAGGACTGGTAAGGGTAGTGAAATTGGTTGGGAGTTCATACACCGCGTTGTCGCCACTGTCGGTGTAACTGCTGGTGGTGACAAAGGCGTAGAGTTTTTCCGCACCGCTATCCACCAAGGGCGCGTCGGCAATCACGTCCCCAACGCTGACCGTTGTACCAAAGACGATTCCACCCGACGCCGTAACGGAATGCAGGACGCCCCCAAAGTCGCCCACAATCACGTTCCCTGTATTGCCGTCGTAGACCGGAGACGAGAGTTTACTCGACGCGCTCAGATTGACCGGCCAAGGGCTCCCCGCTTCGGCAGGGGTTCCGGCAAACACTCCGGTGAATTCGTGGAGATTGCCGCTGTCGTCGCCCACATAAACTTCATCGCTGCCGTAGCTGTAATACGGTGCGGAGAAGGTGTCGTTATGGCTGCCACTAAAGGCCAAGGTCACCATGCAGGGAGCTATGCAACCCCGATAAGTAGCGAGCGTTGCGGCCGCAGGCGTCACCGGCAGGGTGGTCGTCCCGCTGTTCGCCGACCACTTCAGCAGCACCAAGCTCGCGGTTGTGCCGCTCACCTGAACGAACACCACTTGTGTGCCATCCAAGGAGGGCACGGGAGAAGTCGTGACCATGCCGCCCGTGTTATAGGCCCAATCGACCGACGGAACCGTGCCCGAGCATCCGCTATAAAGATTCGAAAATGCGACAATGCTCGCCGCTCCCGTCGCTCCTGCGGTGCCTGTGGGATAGACCACAAAGTCGCTGCAACTGGCGGTGGTGGCGCTAAACGAGTACTTGGCAGGATACATGTTCGGTTGCACCACAGCGCCCGCTGTGCCGCCGGCGAGCGTCCCGGTTACCCAGGCGAAACCGGCGAAATTCGCTACCGTGGTTGCATAGCTGTTGCCAGCCGTCCCCGGCGCGTTGGCTGTAACGGTGACCGAGGATCCACCGTTCGAAGTTGCGGAAACAACTGTTGACAGAGTGGTGTTCTCGTTGATGGCGGTCGCGATATTAGCCGCCAATTGCGTCGTGCTGATGGCAGCGGCGCCCGACCAGTAAGCAAAGGTCGTCCCCGAGGTTAAACCGTCGGAGCCGCCGGTCATGGTACTGCCTGCCCAGGTGAAGTTCGACGTCGTATTCCCAAGCGCGATGCTGTTTCCACTCGACCCGGCGGAGTCGGCCGTCAAGATGACGCCACCCAGGGTTGAAGATGCGGTGACTCCCGCCGCAGCGGTGCAGGCGTTAATGGCCGCTGCCAGGTTTGAGGCCAGCGTTGCGACGCTGTTGCTGGTGGCGAAGGTCCCCGAGGTCGAACCCGTGCAGGTGTTTGATCCGGCAGATCCGGCGGTGACAGTCCCCCACGAAAAGAGGCCGCTATTGTTCGATGCACCGACCGCCAGGTACGGTCCTCCAGCCACGCTGGAAACCGTAAATGTACTGCCAGAGGTATAGCTCGCGGTGACCCCAACGGCCGGGTACGAACTGTTGCAGGCATTGATGGCGGCTGCGATGTTTGAGGCAACGGTCGCGGTACTACCGCTGCCAAAGGTTCCGGTAGTGGCGCTGGTGCAACCGTTGGTGGAGGGCGAGCCTGAAGTCACGGCACTCCAAACGAAATTGCTGGCGGTGTGGCTGAGCGTAAGCGAACTGGCGGGACTTCCCAACGTCGTACTAGTGATTGTGACTACGTTGCCAATCGCGTTTGCAGTGACCCCAACGGCGGAATACGCAGTGCTGCAGGCATTAATGGCGTTTGCCAGGTTGGTGGCCGAAGTGGACGGATAGGTACTGACAATAAAAGTTCCGGCGGTCGCGCTGCTGCATCCGTTCGTGCCACTGGTATAACCGGGAATCGGATTCGGATTCGCCGACACACCATTCACAGTCAACAACCAGGCGGTCTGGGAGGAGGTCCAGCTAAAGGGTATGCTGTTGCCCGTGATGTTGGTCACGGTGACGGATCCTGTATTCGCCGAGTACGAGTACGTTTCAGTCGCCGTGACAATGGGATTCGGCGTCGTGACATACGAGTAACAGGTGTGCTGCCAGGTGCCGTAGAGTCCATTGGCGACCGTCGGACAAGCTGACGGGTTATTCGTGATGGCCGCGTAGAGAGCCTGCGTTTGGTTCGCCTCGTTGGTCCCCCACCACACACACGGTGTGGTCGTATTTTGGCAGAGATATTGTGAGCCAGAAAATGGCTCTCCAGAATATGCCGATTGCGACATCTCGAATATGTATGTGACCGAGCCAATGGCAACGGTGTCGTTGTTCGCAGCGCCATTGGCATTGTTAACACTCACTGTACCCGATCCATACGTTCCGTTCTGCGCGGTTAAGACCAGCGTATTGGTGCCATTCTTGATGGTGATCGTTTGGCCGGAGGTGGAGCCGGTGCCCGAAAAGGTGCCGGTGGCCGTCGCTCCGGTCGCGCTCGTCGTCAGGGTTAATGTGTTGGAACTGCTTCCCGCCGAATTAGTAAGGGTGATGGTGGGAGCCGTGGTGGATGTTGGAGCCGCTGCCACAGTGCCCACGACGGAGGACGCGGTTGAATTGGTTGTAAGGTTTAACACGTTCGAGCCGTGGGTGATAGTGACGCCCTGACCGAGGTTAGGCGCCCCCGTGAAGATTCCCGAGCCGCCTGCCGTCGTCGGTGCGCTCCCGGTCAAGGTCTGGCCGTCAACGGTCACTGTTGAGCTGCCACTCGCGTTGTTGGTGGTGACGGTGCCAATAGCGCTCGCCGCAACTCCGCCGATCGGCACGTTCCAGTCCTTCTTCAAAGGGCGCTTCGAACTCTTCAACGAATTCGTTACCGCGGTGCCCGGTTCCACGTCTGGCCCATCGGCTCTGGGAACATCGGCGTTGACCACGCCGGCGGCGGGAATGCCCATACCTGGCAGCGCCTTTGCGCCCGCACTCCTCTTGAGCTGCTGCAGAGTAAAGCGTGGATCGTTCACGATCTTGAGCCACTGCTCATACTTGCCACTCTCGACCGCCTGTTGCTCGGTGCCGGGATTGGAGAAAACTAGATAATGGTGAGTCCAATCGTCGGGCAAACCGCGCTTCTGGAGTACCCAATCCTCCATGTTGCGCTGCACCACCGGATCCACTACCGGATCTGCTGTGCCCGGAATGGGGAGCGCATCTTGCGCGCAGAGCGTCCCGGTTACGATCAACAGCACTCCACCACACAGTAGGACCCGTTGCGCGAAGGAAGAAACATGTTCCATAAGGATGAATCCCTCAAAGAGAGATACGAAAGTCAAGCGCACATTATACGCAGGAGGTGCGACGGTGAGATATAACTCCCCGGTGACATGACCGGCAGGCGAAACAAAAGGCGAGAAGCATCGTTTGCGACAGACTGAGCGGCCCTACATTTCCCGGCGGCCTTCCATGGCTTTCAGCATGGTGACTTCGTCGGTGTATTCGATGTCGCTGCCCACCGGAATGCCCATGGCGATGCGGGTGACGCGCAGTCCCTCGCGCTTGAGTTGTTGGGCAAGGTAGGCGGCCGTGGCTTCGCCTTCGACGGTGGGATTGGTAGCCAGAATGACTTCTTCGACCTCGCCGCAGGCGACGCGCGTCATCAGATTCGCGATGCGTAGCTGGTCCGGACCTATGCCGTGCAAGGGAGAAATCGCGCCGTGCAGCACGTGGTAGACGCCATTAAAATGCCGTGTCTTTTCGACCGAAGAAATATTAGTCGGCTCCTCGACCACGCAGACCAGCTTTTGATTGCGTGTCGGATTGCTGCAATAGACGCAGGGATCGACGTCGGTGATGTTGTTGCAGATCGAGCACAGCCGGAGCTTGGCTTTGACGTCGCGAACGGCCGAGGCGAGAGCTTCGGCGTCATCATCGCTAGAGCGCAGGATGTGAAAGGCCAGGCGCTGCGCGCTCTTGCTGCCGACGCCGGGCAGCTTCTTGAGCTCGTCGATGAGCCGGGTCATGGGTTCGGCAAAACGCGACATTTTGCTAGAGTCCCCCGAGGCCCATTCCGCCGAGCATTCCGCCGACGCTCGATTTCATCGCCTGATCGACTTTGCGGCTGGCTTCGTTCAGTGCAGCCATTACTAGGTCCTGCAGCATCTCCACATCACCGGCCTTCACCACTTCCGGATCGATCTTGATGTTGAGCACCTGCTTGCGGCCGTCCATTTTCACGGTGACCGAGCCGCCGCCGGCCGAGGCTTCGACCACGGTCTGCTCCATCTTCTTTTGCAGCGTTTCGTACTGCTGCTTGGCTTGCGCCATGAGTTCCTGCAAATTGAATCCAGACATAAGGAAATTTGTAATTGGTGATTTGTAATTGGTAATCTAAGAGCAAACTCGCGGAGTGGGCCTTTCAATTACAAATTACAAATCACAAATTACCAATCGCTTCACCCTTTCTCCCGATAATCAATCACAGTCCGAATTTCGGCTCCGAATTTCTCTTTCATGCGCTGCACGATTGGATCTTGTTCGGCGCGGCTGCGGGCGCTTCCGTTCGGTAACGCCCGCCGTGGAGCAGTTACCGCCTGCGCCGTTCCGCCCGGCTCCACTTGCACCTTGATCGGTCTACCCGCCTGACCGCTGGCGGCGGCGCTGGCGATACGGCGCGCCTCGGCGGTGAATGACATTTCGATCATCGTGGAGGATGCCGGTACTTTTGCGAGCACCGAATTTCCGTGCAGCGTCCACTCGGCGCTCTCAATCAACGAGACCAGCATCGGCTGATTGCCGAGCGCGTTGAGAACGGCGTCACGAAGAGAATCCGCGTTGGCTTCTCCTCGCGGCTCGACTCTCATCTCAGACTTGACTTCGTTTCTTTCGGCCACTTGCGGAACCGGTTCCGTTTGCGACTCGGCAATCGCTGGAGCGGCCGATCCCATGATGACGACGTTGCCGCTTTGTGTGGCGCGGGCGCCCCCGCCCGCGAACGCTGCGGGTTCGCCGGACGTCTCCGCCTTGGGAGTGCTCTTGCGAGCCGAATCAGCAGCAAACGGCGACACCGAATTCGATCGCGCCGATACGCCAGGTTCCGTCCGCCGCGCTTCCGTCGGCGACGATATAGAGCGAGAAACTGGACTCGGCGCGAGAGTTGGCCTGGGTGGTGTGCCGGTGGTTCGCGACGCGGACGCCTCGCTCAGCCACTGTTCTATCGGCAGCAACCGCTGTGCATGCGCCATCTTCAACAATCCCAGTTCGAGATGGAAGCGCTGTTCCTGGCGGTATCCAAGTTCCCCGTGCGTGCGCAGCATGATCTGCAGATGCCGCGCCAAATCTTCCTCCCCGAACAATTCGGCGATGCGGCCCACGCGCGCGCGCTCATCGGAGGAAATCTGCAGCAGCGGCGAATTCTTGCCCGCGATCTTTGCCACCGTGACATTTCTCAGGAAGCGCACCAACTGGCGCGCGAAGTGTGTGGGACCGTGGCCTTCGCCGATCAGTTCATCGACCAGCACCAGAATCCTTTCGCTCGAACTTTCCGCGACCGCCTGCATTACCGTTTCGAGCGCGGCTGCGGGAGCGGAGCCGATCAGGCTGCGCACCGAGTCGGCGGTGAGGTGGTCGGCAGTCGAGGCAATCGCCTGGTCGAGGATGGAAAGCGCGTCGCGCATCGATCCGTCGCCTGCTTCGGCGAGCAGGGCGAGGGCGTCTTCGTCGGCGGGAATGCTCTCTTTGGCGACGATGTCGCGCAGTTGCCCCATGACGGCGTCGAACTTCATGGCGCGATAGCTGAAGTGCTGGCAGCGCGAGCGGATGGTCTGCGGAATATCCTCGGGCTGCGTGGTCGCCATCATAAAGACGACGTGGCTGGGAGGCTCCTCCAGGGTTTTGAGCAGCGCGTTGAAGGCCGCGTCGGTGATCTGGTGGGCTTCGTCGAGAATGTAGATCTTGAAGCGGTCACGAGCGGGGCGATAGCGTGCCGCTTCGCGCAATTCGCGGATCTCGTCGATGCCGCGATTGGTGGCGGCGTCGATCTCGATCACGTCGACAGAATTGCCATTGCGAATCTCGGTGCAGGACTCGCAGATGCCGCAGGGCTCGATGGGGGGCTTTGCCGACGACCGGCAGTTCAACGCCATCGCCAGGATGCGAGCGACCGTGGTCTTACCGATGCCGCGATGGCCGCTGAAAATGTAGCCGTGCGCAATGCGCTCCTGCGCGATGGCATTTTGCAGCGTGCGGGTGACGTGGTCCTGGCCGATGACGTCGGAGAATTTCTGCGGCCGGTATTTACGCGCCAGGACCTGGTAGCTCATCGGAATCCACGATTATACAGTCTGGCATGCCATGCGGTGGGCATTCGCCGCCTTCGAAGAACGCCCGAAGAACGCCGTGCATTCGTCTTCCGCCGCAGCGACAGGTGTAAAATTACGCCTATCGTTCTTTGTACAGAAAGGAAACCTATGGCAACCATGGAAGCCCCGCCCCGTCTGCAAGTCCGCCTTCACGAGGGCGCGTTTAAGAATGAGCCGTTCGTCGATTTCAGCAAAGAAGAGAACGTGCGCAAGATGCACGCCGCACTCGAAAAAGTGCGTGGCCAACTTGGTCGCGAGTACGACCTGATCATCGGCGGCAAGCGCTCCAAGACCGCGGAAAAGATTCGTTCCCTCAATCCCGCCAAGCCGTCGGAAGTGGTCGGTGTTCACCAGAGAGCCGGCAAAGAGCACGTGGAGCCCGCCGTGCAAGCAGCTTGTCAGGCCTTCAGTCATTGGAGCCATACCTCGGTCGAGGAGCGCGCTTCGCTCCTGTTTCGCGTCGGCGACGTAATGCGCGAGCGCAAGCTGGAATTCATGGCTTGGCTGGTCTTCGAAGTTTCGAAAAACTGGGCCGAGGCCGATGGAGACATTTCCGAAACCATCGACTTCTGCGAATTTTATGCGCGCGAGGCTCTGCGCTTCGCCAAGGCCGAACCCCCGGTGCAACTGCCGGGCGAGCGCGGCACGCTGACGTACATTCCGCTGGGCGTGGGCGCGGTGATTCCGCCGTGGAATTTTCCTTGCGCCATCATGGCCGGCATGACTCTGGCTTCCATCGTCAGCGGCAACACCGTCGTGCTCAAGCCCTCGAGCGATTCGCCCACGATCGCGGCGAAGTTCGTGGAATTGCTGGAAGAATGCGGCATGCCCGATGGCGTGGTCAATCTTTGTCCTGGCGGCGGTGCGAGCTTCGGAGATTCCCTGGTCGCGCATGCCAAGATTCGCTACATCGCTTTCACCGGCTCGCGCGAGGTTGGATTGCACATTAACCAAACGGCAGCGCAGCAGCAAAAAGGTCAGCTCTGGATCAAGCGCACCGTGCTCGAGATGGGCGGCAAAGACGCGATCGTCGTCGATGCCGACGCCGATGTCGACGCCGCCGTCGAAGGCGTAGCGCAGGCGGCTTTTGGCTTCCAGGGCCAGAAGTGCTCGGCGTGTTCGCGCGCCATTGTCGACGAGCGCATCTACGACAAGTTCCTCGAAAAACTGAAGTTGCGGGTGGAGCGCATTACCAT
This sequence comes from Acidobacteriaceae bacterium, assembly GCA_003162935.1. Taxonomy (GTDB): domain Bacteria; phylum Acidobacteriota; class Terriglobia; order Terriglobales; family Acidobacteriaceae; genus Acidiflorens. Next base: position 5,238 of record PLUW01000073.1, on the reverse strand, counting down.
TGGCGATCCCGCCATGAATCCCAACATGGCCGCCGTCATCAATGAAGGTTCGATGAACGACATTCTGCGCTACATCGAGATCGGCAAAAAAGAAGGACGCCTGATCACCGGCGGCGCGCGCGCCACGGACGCTGGCGAAGGCTACTTTATTCAGCCGACCGTGATCGCCGACATCGCACCGAAGTCTACGCTGGAGCAGGAAGAGATCTTCGGCCCCGTGCTGGCCGTGATCCGCTCCCGCAACTTCGATCATGCGCTGGAGATCGCCAACGACACCGAGTTTGGGCTGACCGGCGCCGTCTACTCCGGTTCGCGCGAGAAACTCGATCGTGCCGTGCGCGAGTTCCACGTCGGCAACCTCTACCTGAACCGCAAATGCACGGGAGCGATGGTGGGCGCGCATCCGTTTGGCGGCTTTAATATGTCGGGAACCGATTCCAAGTCGGGCGGCCCGGATTATCTCTACTTGTTTACGCAAGCGAAGAGCGTGGCGGAGAAGGTCTAATACAGTCGGTGGGGCGACGGGAGCGGGTATCCGGCGCTCCACCAGCGTTTCAGGCAGCGTTCACTTCACGCTTCCCGACAAATACATCTCTGCCACATGGTTCGCAACGATATAGGGCTTCGACTCGGCTAGATTTGCCAGGACGGCTACCGTTAGTTTGTCGTCAAGGTAGCGGGAAATGTCAGTCTCAAAGCCCTGCCATGAGCCTTCGTGCTCGACCACCGAATGTCCGTTGCGCTTTCCGGTGAGCCAGCCGAATCCGTAGTGGCCGGAGTTTGGCTGCCCGTCCTGGAGTTTGGCCACGGTCCACATCTGTTCCAGGCTTGATCGTTTCAGAAGCTTCTCGGTGTATAGCGCTGCATCCCACTTGGCCAGGTCGACAATGGAAAAGTACAAACTTCCATCCGCCGTCGTATTCAGGGTGGGCGCGACCCACTCCTGATTTTTCAATTCCCCATTCAAGAGACGATATCCCGCCGATCGATTGGGCACGATATCGGCTTCGCTGATGATGCGAGCGCTGTTCATGTCGAGCGGGCGGAAGATGCGGTCCTGCAAGAAGTCTCCATAGAATTCGCCGGTGACTTTGTGAATCACGATGCCGAGGGTGAGATAGCCGAGGTTGCTGTAGTTCCAACTGGTGCCGGGCTGGTAGGCCAGCGGAATGGCCTCGACAATCTTGAGCAGCTCCGCTTCGGTATAGTCTTTGCGCATGTCGAAACCGTTTGGATAGTCGGTGAACCCGGCGGTGTGGCTCAGCAGTTGGCGAACCGTGACCTGGGTCCGGGGGGCGGGCGCGTCGGGGAAATATTTGGTTAGGGGATCGTCGAGGGCGATCTTGCCTTCCTCGACCAGCATCATGACTGCGGTCGCGGTGAACTGCTTGCCTACGGAGCCGGATTGAAAGATCGTCTCGGGCTTAACCGGAACCTGGAGTTCTACATTGGCCAAGCCGTATCCTTGCGCGCGGATCACATGGCCGCCGCGGGAGACCAGCAACGCGAGTCCCGGAATGTGCTGCGTGGCCATCTCGGCAAGAACGTAGTTGTCGACTGGGTCAGCTTGATCTGCGGCCGATGCCAGACTGGCCAAGCAGACGAGCAGCGAAAGGACGGTGAGGCTATGCCAGAACAGGAGTGTGATTTTCATGATCCAAGAATAACTTCTTCACAACGAAAAAGGCCGCCCGCAGGCGGCCCCGCTAAAAACGAAAAACCGCTAGTTGCTGATTCCGGCACTTTGCGCGACCGGGGGGATAGCGGCGGCTGCGGTTGCGGCCGCGGCTTCGTTCAAAATGCGGTGGTGAATGGTGAACAGCGCCAGCTCCAGCCGGTCGGACACGCCGATCTTGTCGTAGACGTTGCGCAGGTAGTTCTTGATCACCTGTTCGGTCGTACCCAACTGGGTGGCGATTTCCTTGTTCTTGTAGCCCTGGACGATGAGGGCGACGATGCGCAGTTCCTTGGCCGTCAAGCGGTCGCGGACGCGCAGGCCGACCATATCGTTTTCGGTCAACTCGCTCGGCACCGCCATGTCCTGCACCCAGCTTTCGCCGCGGGCGATCTTGCGGACACAATCGACCAGCGCGGGGCTGGTGACGTTGCGATACACCACTCCATGAGCGCCGGCGGCCATGTAGCGTTGCGCGCTCTCGCCGGTATCGGCGAGGACGACGACGCGGGTCTTGTTCTTGTTGGCGGCGGAAAGGATCGAGTTGAAGTCGGAGTGAAAGCCTCCGGCAATGATGAGCACGGCGGCGCGAAACTTGTCGAGCGCCATGAACATCTGTTCGGCGGTCTGCGCTTGCGCCACGATGCGCATCTCGTCTTCTACCGCCAGCACCTTGGCGATGCCGGCGCGAAATATCGCCTGATTGTCGGCCAGAATAAGTTTTAGCATGGTCGCTCCCGGTTAATTGCGAACGAATTCGTAAGAATCGATTACGCAAGCGACGCCCCGGTTGTCCCCGGAGGCGGCGCTGGCATTGGGCTCATCGGTCCGCACTACGCGGCCGCGGCACTGAATGACAACATGGTCCTTGCCGCCAGTCACTTCAGGCGGCAGGGTAATCTCAAACTCGACTGGCGAACCAACCTCAAGCGAAGCATCGGCGCGGATGTACACGCCGGCAGCGCTCAGATCGCCGGTCATGCCGCTGCTGATCTCGCCAACGGTATCTTCCTTATGAATCTTGATCGGCAATTGCAGCGGAAACCTTTTTCCGGTACGCGCTTCGGCCACGATTCCTCCTCTGCTGTCGCTGGGTGCGTTTCCTCGAAAACCATCAAGAGCGGCCAGAAAACCCGAACATATCCAGCCCCAACCCAAACGAACAGCTAACGGCGTTATATCACACGGAATACTCCAGAAGAAGAACAGAACAATGGCGGGGTTACTGAGGTAATACCGGGAGGGAACGGGTCCCTTCCTGCGAACCACCCTCGATCTACACATCAGGCGAGGAAAAAACCCACATTCTTGCGGTTGTTTTCACCCCGGACGCGGCAATTTGGCAGCAAAAAGCCACCCGAGTCCGGGTGGCTTCGCTGGGCAAAGTTCGTCAATCTACTTCTTCATCTCGTCTTTCTTCATCTCGTCCTTCTTGCCCATCTCTTCTTCTTTGGCTTGCTTGTAGCCAGCCTTGGTGGCGTCCGCCTCGGTCATGTACTGACCGTGCTTGGTCTTGCCGTACCAGGGGTCGCCTTCCTTGTGGTAGACCTTGCTCGAAGTATTCACCCACACCTTGCCGCCTCCGCCGCCAGCGGCTTGAGGGATGGTGGAGGGGTCCACCGGGGCCGATTTCTTTTTCGCGGCCTTTTTGTCGGTTTTCGCGGTGTCCGTGGAAGTCGCCGGTGCCGCCTGCGCCAAGCATAGGCTGGAAGCCACCGCCAGCAGTATCGCCAGGGTCAGTAGTCGTAATTTCGCAANNTATAGGGTCAATTTGAACTTTCGATTTTGAGATTTAAAATCTCGAAATCCGCACGGGGAGGATTATACAGATCCGGCGCGAACCGATACGGTTCGTTGGCGGGAAACAGAATTTCCTCCTAGGTTAGTGAAGATATCACGCTGGAGGCATTGCGCGGGCTGCCGATCTGTTGCGAGTTAGTCGAAAAAGCGTATGAAGCAAGAAAAAGGGCGGGACCGAAGTCCCGCCCATGGTTTAGCGTTCTTGGTTACTTGGTTGCGGCAAGCGCGGTGATGAGGCCGTCCCCATTCGGACTGCCCCAACCGGTCGCCAAATCGTAGCCCTTCACTGCGGAATAGCCGTTGCTGCCGCCGATGATGTCGTGGAAATCGGTGGTATAGGTTTTCCCGACACCCAGCGCATAAATGGTGGGATTCAGGAAGCCGAGCGTAGTTTTGCCATTGGCAACCGCCTGCTGATTGACCAGAGCCATGTAGCCGGCCCACATGGGCGCGGCAAAACTGGTGCCCCCATAGTTGTTTGCCGTGCAAGCGCTTTGATCGGCACAGACATAGAAGTCAAAATTCGCCTCGGCCGCGACGTCGGGGGAGTTCCGCAATTTCTTGGACGCCTTGTTCGTTGCGGTGACGACGCCTTTGAGCTTCTGCCATGCGGGGATGGGAATGGCGTCGGGCGTAAAGTAGCCGCCGCCGCCGTCGGACCACGCGGTTTCCGAGCTCCAGGCGCCACCCGGGCCTGTTATCTGCAAGTCCGTGCCACCGACCGCCGTGACATAGGCGGAATCCGCCGGCCAAACATAGCTGGAACTCGACGTATATTTACCACTGTCGCCAGCCGCTTGGAAATAGTTTTGACCCTGAGCCGCAAACTTCTCGAAGAAAGGATCGTCGGTGCTGGGATCCGACGGCGCCCACGTCCACGAAGAGCTCAGTTGCGCCGAGAGCGGAGTGTGCGTCGTCATGGAACCGAGGATGGCCGTGTCGCTGGAGCCCACGAACACAAACAGGTCCTTCAATCCAGGGGCCATGGAGACGGCTTGGGTGATGTCAATGGTCTGTTCCGTATCGTCACAGACCGGATATTTGCAATTCAAAGAAGTTCCATCCGTGGAAACGCCCTTGATCGGAACCTTGTTGGTTTGCTTGGCGTTCTTGAAGTAAGTCTTCACGTCGGCTATATCATATCCGTAGTACTCCAGCAGCCCGACCGTCTGGCCAGCGCCGGTCAAAGCGGTTCCGCCGTAGTAGGCCGCCCGCATATCGCTACCACAATATGAACTCGAGGGACAAGAACCCTTTACGGCATTGGCACGCACCGTCGAATCCTGGTGATGAAGCGCGGGGCGTGGGATCGAATAGTTGTCCAGGCCCGAGATATGCCACAGGCGGATTGACAGATCGACGGTGGGCTCGCGGTCCGGAGCGTAGAAGGTGCGGTTTTGGGTGGGGTGCTGATAGAGGCCCATGGTCACGTGGAAGGCCTTTTCCACGTTCGCAACGGGTGCCATGAATTGTGCGTCCATGGCATCGCGCGAGCCGCCAACCACCGTAAAGCCGTTCGCTTTCGCGAAAGCGATCAGGGCGTCATAGTCTTCCTGACTGGGGCCAAATCTCTCGGTAAACTCCTGCACCGTAACGAACTGCCGGTAGGAGGCGCTGGTAGGATCGTAGAGCTCGTCCAGGAAGTTTTCCAACGCTGGCTGGTTACGCAGAGCCAGGACGATGTCGAAGTGAAGGCTTTGGGTTGCGGGAAGCCGGCCCAAGGGTTGAGCTGCGCCATTGAGAACCGCTTCGCGCACATGACG
>PLUW01000018.1 GCA_003162935.1 Acidobacteriaceae bacterium | reverse complement strand
CTCTTCTGCGCAATATCTCCGCAATGCCGAAAGTCTAGAGCTGCACCGTCTTCTTGATCGTGTGTTGAATCACTTTTGTCGACTTGGGTGCGTCTCTGCCCGTGTTAGAAATCTAGACATCTCCAGTACGTTTCCTCCTCGAAAGCGCCAAAAAGAACGCAAAGAGCCAAAACTCGATAAGGTGCCGGTCGTTTATCGGTCTGAGCAAACAAAACTCAAACAGAACGTCACAAATCAGAACCATCCCGACCTCGCAGCCACCGACGAACTGCTCAACTCCGGTGCTCTCAACCCGCCTGTCGAAAGCATGGCCAAACCCCGTGTCTTGATTCGGCAGACTGCGACCCTATTGCGTAGTCGCAGCCGGAAAGACGAGCACGGAATATTGTTGCCCCGAGAAGGCGGGGCGCTGAACGTTCTAGTTACCAAAAGTACGATTGATTGAGCTTTGCACGTCATGGCACAGGTGTTGTCAGTATTAGAGGAGCATATTTCAGGGTAGAGATATCTGAGCAAGGTCATACTGATGCTCTCATTCAGGGGCGGCGCATTTCTTTCGGTATCGAGGAACATCAGGAAGGTCGTAACCCAAAAGCCGCGAGTCCCAATCCTACCGATCGCTGGGATTACGATCAGTTTGTCACATACGAGCCCTCGGGAATGTTGGCGTTGGTTATCAACTCGGGAACTTGGGAAACAAGTTCATTGCGGACGAAATGGAGCGATGCCAAGATCCAACGAGTTGAAAAAGCTTATTCCCGATTTTGTTGCCGGGCTGATGCGGACAGCCGTCGTCCTTTGGCAAAAGGAAGAGCAATCGATCCAGTTCGAAGAGTTCCACAAACGGTTCAGCATACTGGTCGCAGCGTAGCCTGAAGTGTGGAAATCCGGTTCTGTCTTGCAATCATTGTGATCAACTCCGGTCTGATTTGAGATGCAAATAACATCCCTCGTTGAGCCCACGGAAATTCAGCCATCTTCGATAGCAAAGACGCACTTCGGACCAAGGGCAGAAGGTCGCTACGTGCCTGGCGATGGTATACGTTGGCGTTGCCGCCACGCAGATGGCATTCGGCTGCCAGAAAAGCTGTATGGAGCGCAATGGACATGCCATAGCCGGAGAAGGAAGGAATGACCGCCATTTGATCCCCCAGCCGATACAACCCAGGCGAGGTCTTGGAGGGAACACGATATACAAAGCCGTAAGGAATTCCAAAGATGGATAAAGGTCGTGGCCAGCAGGCCTCGGCTCCGGCCAGTCGTTCGGCAAGTAGCGGCGCAGCCTTCAGAATGGCGCCCAGCAACCCATCCCATTTTTTCCCGTACATGGCAAAATGGCGCCTGGTCACCACCAGGCATAGATTTGCCTTTCCGCTCTCAACCAGTCCCAGCCCGGCGTAACCGCCGTTGAACAGGGTCATTTCGACGTGTTCAGCCAACGCCACTCTTTGTGTCGGTGTCAGCAGGAAATGACACTTGAAACCGAGGAAGTCATTCTGCGTCCCACGGGGCCGTCGCCATTCGCGTAAATCATGCTTGCCCGTTGCCAGAAATATCGTCTCGGCCTGAATGACGCCATGGCCGGCTACTTCAATATGCCAGCACTCCGGCCCTTTGATCAGCGCGGTGACGGCAGCCCCGCGCCATACCCGCGCTCCCTGATCCTGGGCCCGCACCAGCAGAGCCTCATCGAGCACGCGGCGCGAGAGACTTAGGGCAGAAAAGGGCAATCTTGCGGATGAAGTCCTTTGACCTCGTGTGATCCGTATGCCGGTAATGCGCTCAGCATCCAAGGCTGCCAAATCGATGCCGAGCTCACGTAGATAGTGTTGTGCATCAGCGGCGATAAACTCACCACACACTTTGTCATGTGCGGCTGGCTCTTTTTCCAGCAGCAATACGTCTTGCCCATTCTGCGCCAGTCGGATGGCGGCGGCGCTGCCGGCGACACCGCCCCCAATGACAACAACCTCCCGCCGTTTCATACCTTGCGGCATGCCACACCGTAGCGGAACGGGAAAAACCACTCGATCTTGGTTCTCTCCTCTGGGATACCAGCCTCATCCAGCAAATGGCGCCATTCGGACGCCGTGAACGCGCGGGCAACCGATACCGGCGCGTCATGCCGAATCATCCGGTTGGCAAAAAGCAAGCGCACGGCATACTTGATGAAAAAGCGCGGCAGAGGATGGCGGTGCAGATCGTTGATGAACCAGCCGCGTGTGGCGTGACGATCCATCCACTGGATAAAGCGGATCAATTCAACGTCAGTGAGATGGTGGGCAAAAAGAGAGCTCACGATAAAATCGGCGTGCCGAGAAGGATCAAGCGAGAAGATGTTTGCCGTCTCGAAGCGAATCGGGGCGTCGGTTGGCGTGACCTGCTCGGCCGACTGTTTGGACCACGGGTTAAGGTCAATCCCGATAAGCTCAGGATGAAAGTTTCGTTCCGTCGCCCACTTCCAGATTCGCCGCAGCATATCTCCGCCGCCGCAGCCAACATCGATAATCGATATCGATTGTTCGGACCCGACGCCAGCCATCATGCGCTCAAACCATCGCAGTGTTGGGCGGTAGGCCAAGGTAAAGCTATTGATCACTCTCAAAGTACGCAGGCAGTCATGGAATTCCGCGAAGCTAACAGATTCCGTGTCCATCAACTCAGGGCAGGTGCTGCGCTGGCTGAGATCATCCATCAGTTATCAGTTCCCTGCGGTTTGAAACAACATGCTTTCGGTTGTGAGGCCGGGACCAAAAGCCATGGCGCATCCCCGCCCGGCAAAAGTACCGGGCTGCAACATCTCTCTTAAAACAAACATGACCGTCGCCGACGACATGTTGCCGAACCGGCGCAACACGTCGCGAGAATGGCGCAGCGTATCCTCCGAAAGGCCGACGCTTTTCTGCACAGCATCGAGGATCGTGCGGCCACCGGGATGGATGGCCCAATGCGCAATATCTTCGGGCCTTTGCCCACCCAGGATACGACCAAGGAAGGAGGGGAGCCCTTGGCAAATTGTCGACGGCACCCGCCCCGCAAGCACCATATCGAAACCGCGTCCGCCAATATGCCAGGTAATTTGATCGGAGCTATTCGGAAGAATTGTCGACGTGAAGCTTTGCAATTCAATGCCGACCGGCTCTCTCGACACCAGACTGGCTGAGCAACCGTCGGCGAAAATCAAAAAAGAAAGCACTTGCTCCAGATCATCCGTTTCTTGCAAATGAATGGTGCATAGCTCCAGATTCAAAATGGCAACTTTGGATGATGGTTCCGAACGCACGATGTGACGAGCCAGTTTCAGGGCGTTGATTCCGGCGTAGCAGCCCATGAATCCGACAACCGTCCTCTCCACCGAAGGACTGAGGCCATAATGCTCGACCACCTGGAGATCGATGCCCGGAGCATAAAAGCCGGTGCAAGTCGTAAGGATCAGATGGGTGATGCTGTCCTTATGCTCGGCGAAGTTCAGATGATCCAGCGCACGCTTGGCCAACGTGAACGCATAGCGTTTGTAGAAACGCATGCGCGTTTCCGTGTCCGGAAAAGCTCCACTCCGATAAAAACCGGCGGTGGTATCAAACCCTGTCGCATCAGGATGGGGGTTCAGGAACGAATAACGATGATCAATTTGCGCCTTGAGGGCCATGCGTTTGAATAAGGCGCGATGGCGCTCTTCGCTCAGAAGAGAGGGAGCAGTATCGACGAATTTGCTGTGCACGTCGTAATCCGGCACAGCCGTCGCGATCTCATTTAGGTAGGCTTCAACCATCGGGGACACTCTCCTGCTCGTCGCAACATGAGTCGCAACAAGCGTAAGGTGAGGGCCATGTGCGTGGGGTTTATTATAGCCCGTTCAACACGTCGTTGGAGGCGATGATCGCCTTCATCTGTGCGCGCTAAGCAGCGGCTTCACGGCAGCAATTCAAGAATGACATAGTTCCTGATGCGACGCAGAAGTCGGCAATCTTAATGCGGTTGTGAACGCGATTGCTTTGCAGCCCCTGACCATGATCTCTATTGGACTTGGATCAGCGTAGATAATTGGCTCCGTGCAGAGAAACAGTAAAAATCTGTACTTCGCTGCCTTATACCCTCCGCTGATCCCCTGACACTGTTCGTCTTCGATAGTCCATTCCTCCGACCATGTGAAAAAGGCACGCTGTTTCGCACCTGAATGCAAAATACGAAATTACTGCGGCGGAGTCGTGGTCGTGGTCGTGGTCTCGCTATGCTCTCGCTCGGGTGGGGCCGTGGTGGTCGTCGTCGTTTCCTTATCCTTCCTCACCTTTTTGTGATGGTGCTTGTACTTCGTGGTGCTCTCGTGCGTTTGAGTAGTTTGTGTTTGCGGCCGATCCGGAGTCTGGGTCGTCGTGGTGGTAGATTGCGTCGTGTCCTGCGCCATTACCGGCAATGACAGTGCAAGCACGATGGGCGACCCGAAGACAACCGCAAGTAGCTTCTTGGAATTCATTTGATTCTCCTTAAGATGTTGCGGAATCGAATGCCTAAATTGCGCGACGGATTCCGCGCCCTAGCTGGTTGTTTGAAGCATCAATAGGTTCCTTCATCTACCAGAACAATACTGTGCAAAACAGCTCAAGCCGAGGGCATTAGGAGTGTTCAACATTGACCAGACTTCGGGTACTGCGAGGCCGCACGATGGGTCAGCCAAAATTTGGTTCCGCCGTTGAAGTCTGGGCGCTGTGCTGTGTTCGCAAACGTTCGACCACTGAAACTTTTGTCTGCCAGCCCCAACGCCGATGGATGCCACGCACTTTAGATTGCTTTTACGCATTTCACTCGCACACAAGGGACGGCGCCATTTGCGGCAACTATCAACTATAAGGAGAACAACAGTGAATAAAGATCAGGTTTCTGGCAAGGTCGAGCAGGCGGTGGGGAAGGTAAAGCAAAGGGTTGGAGAAACTGTCGGCAACGAAGAACTAGCCAATCATGGAGTTGTGGATCAAGCCAAAGGTGCGGCGAAAGAGATGTGGGGCAACGCGAAGGACGCTGCCAAAGAGGTGCACCAGTCGCACAAGGACGCGGCAATCGTCAAGACACACGAGACGCGGGACAAGATCAGTCAGTCGGTACAGAATGCCAAGGAGAAGGTCAACGAGAAGATCGACAAATTCAAGGAGCGTCGTTCCGCGTGATGCGCCGTGGCTTCAATCATCTCCTTTTAATGCCACGCTCAGTCTGTTTAAGACCTTGGCCCCAGGTTGTTTGGCTTTCATCCGGGGATAAAGACTCCGACTGTTAACAGGAGCTTCAATATGAAGAACGTTGGCATCGTCGGCGTCTTACTGCTGGTGCTCGGATTGTTGTCTTTTATCGTGCCCGTACCTCACACCGAGAACCATGGTGTGAAGATCGGAGATACCAAGATCGGTGTCCAGACCCAAAGCAGCGAGAAATTGCCCCCGGCGGTAGGTATTATTCTGCTGGCTGGAGGCGTGCTCGCCTTGGTCCTAGGGAGCCGCAAGAGCTAGCAGCCCTTTCGACTTCTGCTGTGCGTTTGCCAAGGATATGAAGCGTACTATTTGGGGTATGAGCGTATGAGAAACAGCCATCCAGAATGCTCCGATTCTGACCTCTCGCATCTTTTGGTAGCTGCTGATCTCCTCCTTCGCCAAGAACCAGATGAGGAAGACGAAGACGACAGCAAGAAGGAAGATGAGGGTGAAGATGATGATGACGACACGACCGCCGATGGCTACTCGGAGTGATGCGTGCTTCTTTTTTCTGGCGAGCGCGGCGTCGGGCGCTCAATTTCAGCTGACAACGTTGCAAAGGGAGTAAGCTCTAATAGGTTCGATATCGTGATGGCATTGGGGTGATGAGAATGGCAGAAGTTCGGCTGCAAGAAGGCGAATCGCTAGAGAACGCCCTTCGACGATTTAAGCGCAAGGTGATGACGGAAGATATTATCAAAGACGTGAAGCGTCACTCCTTCTATTTGAAGCCCGGCGAGAGACGCCGGGTGAAGCAAGCTTTGGCTCAAAAGCGTGCGCGCAAGAAGATTCGTAAAGACTCGGACCAAGTTGCCCCAAGGAGAGCCGCTACTGCCAAGTAGCGACATTCAAGGACCTGACCTGCCCCCTACATTCGGAGAGGACAGAGAGTCTTCGGCGAAAACTCTCTAATGTATCCCATCACTTGCAGCAGCTTGACTGTCACCGTCATCGGGCTGCGCAACCTCTCTCACGAAGGATGACAAATCCTCACCGGGAGGGGCATCTACAAACTGTCGAACTCGCCTCACCGTCGAGCAAGAGGTGAATCGGTTCCGAATCTCTGCCCGTCAGCCTGGAAAAAAGACGTGACAGGACGGCACAGGATGACACGACTGAGCGATGTAAGTCCTTGTAAATGCAGCAGGTGGGCAACTCAGAAAGTGAATGGGCAGAATTAGAAATCCGATGCTCTATCCGCTTGAGCTACGGGCCCATCTACTTGATTCTAAATATTTTCGGTTCCGTCTAACTGCCCCGTTTTCGGTGCAGTCGTGGCGCAGTTTACTGGACGACTTCAACAGCAGCAACCTTCGCATTCAATTTGCCCGATGCGTCGGACGTGGCGACCCGCCGCTTCCGGCAATGGTCCCATTCTTCGCCGTGCCCCTCATCCTAATGACAACGGCTCGGGCGTGATCGGCGTGCTTTGTTCCGGACTGTTCGATTTTGCACAGTTTTGATTGGGATGTCCTTGATACGGTGACCATGACTCCGGTTCCCGGCACTTCGTGGGGCCGAAGTCCCGAAAATAGTTCCCCAAACTCTACCCTGGAGGAAACTGCCTTGAAAGATGAAACAACTGCTGGAGGTTTTAAGAAAGTGTCTCGCCCCGAACTGATCGATCTGTTGAACCAGGATCTGTCGCGCGAATATCAGGCGATCATCGGGTACGTCGTTTATTCACAAGTTTTGAAGGGTGCTGAGTTCATGAACATCGCCGGGGAACTCGAGAAACACGCGGCGCAAGAACTGAGCCACGCCCTGATCATCGCCAAGCAGATTGATTATCTTGGCGGTATGCCGGCGGTTGAAGCCAAGACCGTCCGGACATCAGAAAAAGCCACGGACATGTTGCAGTTCGATCTCGAAAACGAAACGGAAACAATTCGTAATTATCGCGAGCGCGTCCGCCAGTGCGAGGATTTGACCGAGTACGCCATGAGCGAACAAATTCGCGAGATCTTGATCGACGAACAAGACCACCAAATTGCTCTGGCGACGGCTCTTGGCAAGAGCGTTCCACCGCAGCGTAAGGCCGCATAGGAATGGTGAGGAATTCACGTCTACCGGCATGACCAAAGGCAAAGCCAAGCAACACCACCGGCAAAGCTGAGAAAAAGCTCGGATCGATCGAAGGGGTATTCGAGAAGTCAGTTAGTAAATAAAAGGCTCCTGGCCTCCACAAACGTGGAGGCCAAGAGCCGCAAACTGACGAATGGCGAGTTGCTGTCTGGTCACAATTGTACAGTGCCGCAAATTCTTGCCCAGATTGCCAGATACGGGCGTGCGACAAGCGCACGTTCTGGACTTATCTTTCACGCGCTGGCAGGCAGGAGCTGAAGCCACGCTGAATCCGAATATGAGCACGGTTCACCTGTTTCTCCGCTTTCAGTTCCTGGCGCCGTCCATGGGTTCCACCGCGCCGGGCATCACCTTGAGCGGGGCCGAGCGCTGGTCGTCGAGTTCCGGATGCGGCAGCGGCTTGCGCGGGAGCATCTGGTCGCGCATGGCCGTGTTGTATACGAAGATCGCCTCCACGGTCGCCGCCTGCGCCAGGTCGGCGGGCTGCAAGCGCTCGTAGGTGTCCATGTTCGAGTGATGCGTGCGCGTTTCGTAGTCGAGGCGATCCTGAATGAACTGGAAGCCCGGGACTCCGACGGCGTCGAACGACTCGTGATCGGTGCCGCCCGTGTTGCGGTCGGTGATGGTGGTGACGCCCAGGTCTTTCAGCGGCTCGATCCATTGCGAAAAGATCGGGCCGACGGCGGCGTTTTCCTGCAGATAAATGCCGAGGATTTTGCCGGTGCCGTTATCGACGTTGAAGTAGCCGGAAATTTTCGGCTGCTCGGGCTGCAGCACGACTGGGCCGCCAGCCTTACGCATCCACTCCGGTTTCTCCAGCTCTTCGGGAGCGGTCGAGAGCGGCGCGTAGCCGAAATGCTGCTTCACGTAGCCAGCGGAACCAAATAGTCCCTGCTCTTCGCCCGTCCACAGGCCGATGCGGATGGTTCGCCGGGGCTTGACTTGCAGCGCGTTCAAGATGCGCATGACTTCCATCGCAACCACCGTGCCCGCGCCGTTGTCGGTCGCGCCCGTGGCCGCCGCCCATGAATCGAGATGGCCGCCCACCATCACGACTTCATCTTTCAGCTTGGGATCGGTGCCGGGAATTTCGGCGATGGTGTCGAAGCCATGCTCGTGGTCGCCGGAGAACTTCACGTCGACATTCATTTCGATGCTGACTGGCACATTGGCTTTGAGCAGGCGATACACGCGTCCGTAGTTTTCGATTGCGGTCACAACCACGGGTATGGGATCAGCTTGATCGCGTTTGTAATTGGATCGGCCCAGGCCGCGGTCGTCAAAGATGGTGCCGCCGGAGCCGCCGCTGTCGCGGCCGTCGCGGCTGGGAAGAATGACGGCCAGGACATGCTCAGAGGTCAGAAATTTTCCGGCTTTGTCCATGAGCGCCCGCCGCTTTAGGTAATCCTGCCGCCAATCGGCCGACCTCTGTTTCTCGACCGGATACTCGGCAACCTTGGCGAGATCCTTCTCGTCCATGCGGGTGAACAGCGCCTTATCCACCGGGTTCACGTCGCGCATGTCGCCGAGCAGAACGATCTTGCCGGCGAGCTTGCCTTTGTACTTGTCGAAATCCTTCTCGTCCTTGATCGACACCCAGACGGCTTGGCCGCTGATGGGTCCGCTGCTGGAGGGCGACCACGGGGCGGCCTGCGCGATGAAAACCGCCGTGTCCGGCGACGTCATCCGCACCCAGGTATTGAGCTGCTGCCAGCCCATGCCGAACTCGCCCCAATCCTCGAGATGCGCGTTGCTGCAACCCATCGCCGCCAGCTGATCGCGTGTCCACTCGTTGGCGCGGTGCAGATTGGGAGAGCCGGTAAGGCGCGGACCAATGCCATCCATTAGAGCGGAGGCGTAATCCATCACGTGCGAATGGGTCAGGCCCTCCTCGCGAATGCGCTGGTACATGGTGAGGTCGAGATTCTCTTTCGCCGGCTGTGGCAGTTCGTAGGATGGCTTGTCGGCGTTGGCCGCAGCTTTCTCTTTGTTCTTGTCGGCGGCGAAACTGGGCGGAGCCAGAGCCAGGCACAGAACAAAGCAGAAAAACACGGCAAATTTAACCTTAAAGATAATATTGAATCGCAAGCGTCGCTCCTCCTCGGAAAGTCCCAGAGCAGAGTAACAGACCACAAGACCTTGAACCACCAAGGACACGAAGTATCACGAAGGCTGTTGGTCCAGGCGTTTCCTTCGTGTACCTTCGTGGCCTTGGTAATTCAGGATTTCGCAGAGGACCACCGAGCGCTTGTTGCTTCGCCGCTTACTTCCCTGCCGCTACCGCCTTCTCCAGATCATCAGCAGCCTCGCCAATCGCGGTTGCCGCGTTTTCCAGCACTTGGCCAACGATGGGAACCTGGGCCTCGGCTTCCTGCCATTTTTCCTGGTCCATGTATTCGCGTACCGCTGCAATCGGCTTTGCGCCGTAGCCGGTATATGCGCCGGGGGCATAGACCTGATGCTTGAACCACGGACGTTCCGGCAAGCCTCGCTCGGTTAAGAATGCCCGTTGAATCTGAATCAGCTCGGCGTTCAAAGCCGCGGAGGTCGGGGCTGGCAAATCGGTTCCGCCAGACTGCCATTTGGCAAATGCGGCCTGATACCGCTCCGCGCTCTTCTTGATCGCCTCAGCTCCGTTTTTCAGCGGAGCAAAGTTCATGAACGGCGGAACCGTCTTCGCCGGAGGAGGAACAGACGATTTGCGGGGATCGGCCGTCGCCGTGAACACGCCTTCTTTCAGTTCAAGATTGCGCTCGGTGATCTCTTCCTGTTTGTCTTTGAGCAGCTTCTCCAGTTCTTTCACGTAGCGTCCGATGGTCTCGGCTTCCGCGTTGTATTCGTAAGGAATCAGGTCTGCGTCCGCCAACCGCATGACCGCGGTCCCTCCGGTTTGCGCCAGCGCACGTCCGTAAGAAAAATCGGTATCCATGAACTTGGTGTACCAGGAAAGATCGTCGTAGATGGAGTGATACGAGTCGCCGTCGTTTTCGCCGCCGTAACCCAGGTTGAGAGCCGAAATGCCCGCGTGGTCGATGAAAGGCGCATAGTCGGAACCGTCTCCCAGCGCCCCGATTCGCAGGTCGTTGCTCTTTCTGATCTCGGCCCGGTCTTCGGAATTGTGTGCGTTGGCAATGCGCTGCAGACGCGCCCGCTGTTGAACGGAGATATTCTTCTCCGGATCTTGAATGTCGCCCGCTACATCGTTAATCAAGCGTTGCAGGTCATGCGATCCACCCGCGTGGAAAAAGCCGCGCCCATTGCTGTCGGAATTGATGTAAGCGACCGCATGTTTCTGAAGTTCGTCGCGATGGGTTTCGACCCATTCGGTCGAGCCCAGCAGCCCAGGCTCTTCGCCGTCCCACGCGCAGAAGATAATCGTCCGTTTCGGATTCCATCCTTGCTTGTGCAGCTCGCCGAGCACGCGAGCTTCTTCCAAAACCGCGACCATTCCCGAAATCGGATCGTCGGCGCCATTGACCCAGGCGTCGTAGTGATTGCCACGAATCACCCACTCGTCCGGCGCATCCGATCCGCGCAGGGTGGCGATCACATCGTTGACCGGCTTCAAGTCCCAGTTGGAAGCGACTTTCAGGTGAACTTTCGCCGGGCCGGGACCGACATGATAGGTAATCGGCAGACCGCCGCGCCATTCCTCCGGCGCAACCGGACCCTGCAAAGCCGAAAGCAAAGGCAGAGCATCTCCCCAGGAAATCGGCAGCACGGGAATCTTTGTAAGGGTCTTGGCGTCTTTGATGTCGAGGCGCTTGGCGTCCGCAGTAGCGCCAACTCCGGGCGTTAGAGGATCTCCAGGATAATCCGTGTCCATGACGCTGCCGCGTTGCACGCCTTCGCGCGGTCTCCACCCACCCTTCGGATAATCGTCGCCGTTGAAAAATCCGTCGTCCTTGGGGTCGGAATAAATGATGCAGCCGATGGCGCCATGCTCCGCTCCCACCTTGGGCTTGATGCCGCGCCAGCCTTGGCCGTAGCGCGCGATCACGATCGCACCCTTGACCGAAATCCCCAGCCGGTCAAGCTGCTCGTAATCTTCCCGATTGCCGTAGTTCACATACACGAGCGGAGCGGTCACGTCGCCGTCGATGGAATACGCGTTGTAGGTCGGCAACTGCTCGGCGGTTTGGCTGGAAGTCGGATCGCCGGGGACTGCGGGTTCCTGGAGCTTGGCGCGGAACTTCGTCGGCTCGATCAACTCGACCACGCGTTCTTTGGGTGTGGGGAAGAGCACCTGAAACGTCTCGATGTGGGCGTCGAATCCCCATTCTTTGAACTTGGAAAGAATCCACTCGGAGTTCTCCTTGTCATAAGGAGACCCCACGTGATGCGGACGCGCGCTCAGCCGCTGCATATTCTGCCGCAAATTCTCAGGCACAATCCCGGCCTGAAGTTTCTTTTCCCAATCGCGCTCTTGATTGGCGGATCGCGACGAGTAACCGGAGAGGCGAGACGCCTCGGGGGTTGCGGCGGGCGATTGTGCAAAAGCAAATTGGGCAAAATTCAGATGGGCGATGCCGATCATCGCAAGACAGGCGAAAAAAGAGCGCAATGAAGTCAAAGATCCTCCTCGGGCAGCAAGGAAGTTTACACCCTGCCGGGCTTCGTTGCGCTGGTTGACTCTCAACGGGAAGCAGATCGGTCAGATGGATTGTGGCCGCGACACGACTCTATCGAGAAGGATTTCTGCGGAACGAACTTTGTGGAAGGGCAATTCGTTGTGCTGGAGATGTTGCGGGGCTAATCCTTCAGCGGCACCATGGTTTGATCGCCACGGCAAAACGTCGCCACCTTCACCAGACGACCTTCGCCTTGCGGCATGGTCATCACCGGTCCGTAGCAATACACGGCGTGTCCGGTCTCCGCGAAATACCAGCGGCCTCCCTTTTTCTTGGCCGATTGTTGTTGGGTGGGAGTAGCTGAGACCTGAGCTGGTGGCGCCAGCCGGGGCACAGGAAGAGACAAGACGAGCGCTAGGGCCAACGCTTTCATAGTAGGGTCTCGCTCGCATCACGGCCACCACAGAAGGCCGCGTTTCACAGAACCTTTTCTTTTTGATTAGTACTGTCGGTACAACTCGGGATTGATCGCGAGAATGATCGCTAGATCACGCCCGTCGAGCGCCGCACATCTTCTAAATCCGCAGCTGGCTTCTCCGGGAGCGCCTTCATGGCGTGCGCCGATTTCCCCGGCCGTTTTGCCGACCTATCGGATCCCTTTGCCCCCGCAGCGGGAGCGCCTAAATCCGTCTTCTTGTGGATCTGCTTGCCGTCGTCGCGCGCCAGTTTGTCTTTCAGCGCGGCTAACTGCGTGCTGTCTTTCAACATCTCGCGGATCAGGCCCCGTTGCGCTTCAATCGTCTGCCCCTGCTCGAACACGAGCGCGGTCAAAATGCCGTAGGAGACGACGAACAGAAGCACCAGCAGCGGCGTAATGGCTGTCGCTCGCGATGGGTTCAGAGCTTTACATTCCGCGCTGTAAGTGACGGTCAAAGTGCCCCCAAATCGCCCCGTACGCTCCGGGCTTCCTGCCTAAGAACAGTGCATCTGGGAAACCATATGCCAGGAGTGCTGTAAGCGCTTGGTGGGAATGGGTTTAACTGGAGGAGAGTGGAACTGGCTCGGTTCGAGGGTGCAAGGCTCTGCACTTTATGAGTAACCAAACCTGCGTCACACGCACCCGCCCGGCCCCAGGAATCGCCCGAGACATCGCCCGAAACATGGCGTCAGACAAGGGTTTCGGGTCTGCGCGCGATTTACTCTGAAACCATGAAACCTTGGCTTCGATTTCATTTGACCGCAACATTCGGATAGTCCGCGCGCCGCGCCGCGCCTATGTTACCCGCATGGCCACCAATGCGATACTTTCAGAGGAAGAAACAATGCCGCGAACCTCCCCACAAACCTCAGCCCAGATGGCCGTTCAATCCAACGCCCGCCGATGGGAAGCCGTTGCCGCCCGCGACGCCGCGCACGACGGAGCTTTCGTCTTCGCGGTTTCGAGCACTGGAATCTTCTGCCGTCCGTCGTGTCCGGCCAAACGCCCCCGCCGCGAAAACGTGAACTTTTTCGACAACGCCCAGCAAGCCGAACAATCCGGTTATCGCGCCTGCCTGCGCTGCCGTCCCAAGGCGGTTGACGGAAACCCGCAATCCGCCCTGGTGCGCGGCGTGTGCCGCTACATCGAGCAGCACCTCGAAGACCGCCTGACGCTCGCCATGCTGGCCCAGCAATTCCGCCGCAGCCCGTTCCACCTGCAACGCACTTTCAAATCCGCGCTGGGAGTCTCGCCCAAGGCCTATATCGACACTTGCCGTCTTCGCCAGGTCAAACAAAATCTCCAGGCCGGACACGACGTGACCACCGCCCTCTACGCCGCCGGATATGGCTCCAGCAGCCGCCTCTACGAACGCACCGCCAAGCAGCTCGGCATGACCCCCGACAAGTACCGCCGTGGCGCGGTAGCAGCGGTGATCCGTTATACGGTCGCCCGTTCTCCTCTAGGCCGCATGTTGATCGCCGCCACCGACAAAGGCATTTGCTCGATTCAGTTCGCCGATAAATCTGCGAAAGACGACGCGCAACTCGTGCAGGGCCTGATCCGCGAGTTTCCCTTCGCCGTTCGCCGCCAGGACGATGCCGCAATGAGCGAATGGCGGCAAAGCCTCACCAACCTCATGCAAGGACGAGAAGCCCATCCTTCGCTCCCGCTAGACATTCGCGCCACCGCCTTTCAGCGCCGAGTCTGGGAATCCCTGCAAAAAATTCCCCGCGGAGAAACCCGCTCCTACAGCGCCGTAGCCAAGAAGATTGGCATGCCCAAAGCCGCGAGAGCCGTAGCCCGGGCCTGCGCCACCAACCCTGTAGCTGTCGCCATCCCCTGCCACCGAGTAATCCGCGAAGACGGCGATCTGGGCGGCTACCGCTGGGGCATCGAGCGCAAAGAGCAGTTGCTGGCGCTGGAGAAACGGGTTGGAGCGTAGGGCCACACTCGCTGCGAAGCGGGTAGCGAGCAGTTCGGATGGGACCCTCCAGTATCGGAACAGACCGCCAAACCTAGCCGGCGCGGTCGAATCACTGCCAGCGAACGCTGGCTCGCGCTATATTGGGTAAAGATCCCTTGAAAAGCTTCCTCCATCACTACTTGGCGTTCGTTCCGGTTCTTTGTCTTGTGTTGCTGTCGGCGTGCAATCGCGGCGGCGAACGCGCGCTGGAAACCGCCTACGTTTCCGGCGTGCAGGCCATTCTGCGCGACCATGTGGCCGCGGTGTACGAGAAAACGGGAGTGGTCAAGAACGGCGACCGCGTCGAAGTGCTCGAACATGACCGCCACTTCGTCAAAGTGCGCACCGCAACCGGCGCGATCGGATGGGTCGAGCAGCGCAACCTGGTCAGCCAGCAGATCTACGATCGGATCCAGAAGCTGACCGCGGACAACCAGAAAGATCCCGTGCAGGCGCAGGGCACGACCCGCAACGACACCAACCTGCACGTCGAACCGGGACGCGACACCGAACATCTCTATCAGATTTCCGCGGGCGAGAAGCTGTCGCTGTTAAAGCGGGGTACGGCCGAAAAGCCGGGTGCGGTTGCACCGGCGACGCGGGCGGCGGCGATGGCTACTCCACCGAATGACGAAAAGAAACCGCCGGCACCGGTGACCGCTGTCAGGGTAAGCGAAGATTGGTGGCTGGTGCGCGACTCCCACAACCGGGTGGGTTGGGTGCTCGGACGCATGATCGATATCGACGTCCCACTCGACATCGCGCAGTACGCGGAAGGCCAGCGCATTGTCGCGGCGTTTGTGCTGAACCAGGTGCAGGATGGAGACAAGAAAGTCGCGGAGTATCTGACCGTCCTCACCGAACCGAAAGACGGCCTTTCGTTCGACTTCAACCAGATTCGCGTCTTCACCTGGAACGTCAAGCGCCATCGCTACGAGACCGCCTACCGCGAGCGTTTGGAAGGCGTGCTGCCAGTAACCGTTTCGCAGGAAAACTTCGACAAGGAAGGCACGCTGCCGGTGTTCGCGGTTCGCGTGCAGGACGACAAAGGCGGCGTCAGTGAGCGCAAGTACAAGCTGAATACGCCCATCGTGCGCCGCGTGCTGGCTCCAGGAGAACAACCGGTGCGAACGGTTGCGCGGAAAGCGGAGAGCGGAAAACCGAAGCGGCGACGGAAGAAAAAATCTTGAACCGCAGACGCTGGGAGCGGAGAAAAAGCAGGTCCTTCGCTTCGCTCAGGATGACAAACTTTTTTGGATCACGAGTAGAACTCGGCGATGCTCTCGACCACCCAGCCAATCTCGGCCTCGGTCAGCTCCGGGAACATCGGCAAGGCTAGCACATCCTGTGCGGCCTGCTCGGCGACGGGTAGATCTCCCGCCTTCAGTCCGAGATAGGAAAACGCTGGCTGCAGGTGCAGCGGCAGCGGGTAGTAGACTTCCGATCCAATGCTCCGATCCGCGAGAAACTTGCGCAGTTCGTCGCGACGCTGGGCGCGAATCACGTACTGATGAAACACATGCGTCGCCTGCGGGCTCCGCGCCAGCAACCGCACCGGCGCTTTGCCGTTGTTTGGTGCGACCTGTTTGGAAGTCAGCCCAGATTCGGCAAACCGCTGATCGTACGTCGCGGCGTGCTGCTGGCGGCTCCGGTTCCACTCCGCGATGTGTGGCAGCTTCACACGCAAAACTGCCGCCTGAATTGCGTCCATGCGTCCGTTCCATCCAAACTCGTCATGGTAGTAGCGCCGCGGACTGCCATGGTTGCGGAGTTGCCGCATGTGTTCGGCCATCCGAGGACAGGTCGTAGTGACGATGCCCGCGTCTCCGTAGGCACTCAAGTTCTTGGTGGGATAGAAACTGAACGCGGCCGTGACGCCAAGCGAGCCCGCGGCGCGACCGCTCCACTCGGCTCCAATCGCCTGCGCGGCGTCCTCGACGATGGCGACTTCGAACTCCTGAGCGATCCGGTCGAACTTGTCCATGTTGGCGCATTGTCCATAAAGATGCACGGGAAGGATGGCGCGAAGATTCTCGGGCCGTTTTGCACGCAGAGAACGGCCGACCAGCGTCGCATCGAGATTCAACGTGCCGGGATCGACATCCACGAAGAACGGGGTTGCGCCTGCCCGCACAATCGCGCTGGCCGAGGCAAAAAAGCTAAATGCGGTGGTGATGACCGAGTCTCCAGGCTTAACGCCGGCGGCGACCAGCGCCAGCCACAGAGCTTCGGTTCCCGAGGCGCAGCCGACGGCATGCGCCGCTCCGGTGAGCGTGGCTATCTCACGTTCGAGCGCCTCGACCTCGGGACCGAGAATGAAGCTCTGCGAATCGCACACGCGCGCGATGGCCGCCAGCGCTTCCTCGCGCAGGCCCTCGTACTGTCGGCGCAAGTCAAGCAGCGGAACCGACGCGGGCGCATTTTGCCGTGGCGATTTCACCGGCGGCGGCGTTACCGGCGACTTTAACGGCAATGAGAGACTCGACTTCACAACAAGATTTTAGCAGGCGCGGCGGGTGGGCAAGTCTTAGCCGCGATCTGCCATGTTGCGAGCTAGCATTCCGCGACTAGCTGCGCAGCATGATCTTTGGCAGAGCGGGCGCGGTAGGCACGCGGCCTTCCCGTCTTTCCACCGCCATCCGGCAATCATCGAGGTACCGGCGCCAGGGGGCCAAGTCGGTGCGCAGACGTTCGAGATCGAGGTCGGGAAACGAGTTCTCCGCGCCGTGGAGGTTGCGCAGGGCCCGCTCCAGGACCGAATGAGCACCGACATGGTTGCCGGTGGACTGATGATGAAAAGCGACCGCCAATTGAACCATGCCCTGGATGTGAAGCCGAAGATGGCGCCGCAAAGGCTCGTCGCGAGGGATGGAGCGCCAGGCGTCCTCGAGAACTTCATGGGCGTCATAGAAATGGGCGTGGTTGAAGAGAGCGATGCCGTGGTTGAAATCAGCGCCCATAGCCGAGATGTTCATCGCAGATTGACTCGCCTTCTAGCGCCACTGTCGCTTACGATCTTCATTTTCATAGATTATCCGATCACGTCTCCCGAAAAATGGAGACTCTCCGGATAATGGCCCCATAGCGTCACAAAGGATGGATGTTATACGACTCAATTTTGGTATGCGGATTGCAAATTCTGAGGTAGAACTGTTCGGTACGCCAATGTTGGGATGGATGGCACGCCCAAGTCAGGCGCATTCGTGGGGAATGTCTCCAAGAGACTACATTAACGTGAGGTGACACGCTATGAAATCGGCCGCTCGTCTTTCCCTGTTTCGCGTTTTGCTCGGATTATTCACGCTGGCGCTTTTCTGTGCTTTACCGATCCTAGTGGGCGCGCAGGATGTGGCCGGCCTCACGGGAGTGGTCACGGATAGCAGTGGCGCTGTCGTGCCTGAGGTGGCCGTGAAACTGGTAAACACCGCGACCAACGCGACCTATGAAACCAAGACGAACTCTGCGGGGTCGTATCTGATCGGCAGCGCGGTCCCGGGCCCCGGCTACCAGGTGACCTTCAACAAGCAGGGGTTCAACGCGGTTACCGTGTCGGATTTGTATTTGGGCGTGAACACCACCCACACCCAGAACATTGAACTCGCAGTGGGGACGACCAGCACTACGGTGGATGTGAACGCTGAGGGCACGGTGGTGTCGCTCAACACCAGCGACGCGACCGTGGGCAACAGCTTTGACTCGAACATGCTGCATGAGTTGCCGGTGGAACTGCGCGACAGTCCGGCGGAGTTGTTGCGGTTTCAACCGGGAGTGGTAACGGCGGGCGGCCTCGACGACCCGAACCAGAGCCGCGATGGAGCGATCTCAGGCGCGCGCTCGGATCAGAGCAACATCACGCTGGATGGTTTGGACGTGAACGACTTTGCGGGCGGATTTGCTTTCACTGTGGTAGGAAACGCGCCGATGGACTCGGTCCAGGAATTTCACGGCGAAGTCGCCAATCAGCTGTCCTCCGAAGGCCGCGGCAGCGGCGCACAGATTAACATGGTGACCAAGAGCGGTACCAACACTTGGCACGGCTCGGCTTCCGAGTACTACCGAACCAAGGGTTTCGAGGCGAATGACTACTTCAATAATTTCGCGACTCCCGTTGTGGGACGGCAAAACCTGGTGCGCAACCAGTTTGGCGCGTCCTTCGGCGGCCCGATTGTGAAAGACAAGTTTTTTTTCTTCTTTGACTACAATGCGCGGCGGAATGCCACCTCGAACGAGGTTACTCAGACCGTGCCCACGACTACGTTCGCCAGCGGTCAAATCACTTACGTGAATACCAGCGGCGGAACATCGACACTGACCACCACGGCACAAGTGGCGGCGCTCGATCCGCTCGGGATTGGGCCAGCCACAGCCTTGACCAGCTTTCTCCAAGGCCGGTATCCGGCTCCCAACAGCACAGCGGTGGGCGACGGGCTGAACACCGCCGGCTTTGTATTTGATTCTCCGGGCAACCAGAGTTTGAACGACTATGTGGTGAAGCTGGATTACAACCTGACGAGCAAAATGAAGGTCTATGCCCGCGGCAGTCTGGTTCGTGAGACCGATGACGAGAATCCTTCCACCCAGTTTCCCGGCGACCCCTTGACCTTCATCTTCACCGACCATAGCTATGCCTATGTGTTCGGTCATACCTGGACGATCAGCAACACCAAGATCAACCAGTTTGTGTACGGTGAGAATCGGCAGGTGGTGAACTTCCCGTATTTGTACAAGCCCCTGGCAACCACCGTATTCAACTTCGACGCCTCGGGGACGGGCAGCAATTATCTCACTAGCCCGTACATGGCGCCGTCGTCTCAAGGACGGACGATTCCCATTCCTATCTTTCGGGACGACTTCACATACGTTCGCGGCAAGCACACCTTCGAGGTGGGAGGCACTTTCAAGCCGATTAAAACAACGGATTATCTGATCAACGACTTCAACACCGCAACCTTGGGCCTGGGAGGTGGCCTCGAGAGTCTCAACACCTGTACCCCGAGTTGCCGTCCCCCCGATCTTGCGACCGACCCGGTCTCGCAGAACCTTTACGATAGCGCGTTCACGTTCATCCTGGGAAACTATGCCTCGGTGGCGAGCACCTTCAACAACAATCGGAACCTTCAGCCTTTTCCGCAGGGAACGGGGCACACACGCAAGTACCGCTACTACGAGACAGAAGTCTACGCGCAGGATGTGTGGAAAGCGCGGAGCGATCTCACTTTCACCTATGGTTTGCGCTACCAGTTTTACTCGGTGCCCTACGAAGTGGACGGACTCCAAGCCAGTCCCAACCTCGGTTTCGATGGGGCCATCGCCCCGCGCATTGCAAACGGGCTGGCAGGCAACGACGGCTGTCCCGGGTCAAACTGCGGCCTGTTAAACCCTCTGCTCACTTACTCGCTGACGGGCAAGGTAAACCACGGCCCGGCGCTTTATAATCCCGATTACCACGATTTCCAGCCGCGTTTTGCATTCGCCTGGAACCCGGGAAGCCGCAAGACCGTGGTCCGAGGCGGCGCGTCTCTCATCGACGATCACACGACCGTCAGCGCGTTGAACTTTCTTCAGGATCAGAACACCTGGATCCTGAACAACTCGTCCTCTACCGTCTACGGTGAGAAGCCCACCGCCACCGCGGACTTGCAGGACGATCCGCGCTTTACCAGCATCAATTCTTTGCCGGCGGGTTCGATCGCGACTCCCACACCCATCGTCCCGCCATACGCACCGTGGGTTGGGGCGAACTGCTCAGGCATCGGGGTTTACACTCCCGCTTACGGGCCCGTCTGCGGATTGGAGTCGACCAACCCGTTCAACTATGCGATTGACCCGAAGCTGAAGACCCCCTATTCGGAGAACTACACCCTCGGAGTCCAACGTGAACTGCCGGGTAACTTCCAGTTGGACGCAACCTACGTGGGACGATTTGCCCACCGGCTGCTGGCGCAAGCCGACGGGATGCAAGCAGTGGATTTCAAGGACCCTGTATCAGGACAGTTGCTATCGCAAGCCTTTGCGGCCTTGTCCGCGCAAGTCCGCACGGGAGCCACGACGGTCACGCCCCAGCCTTTCTTCGAGAATCAGGTTGTCAACTGGGCGCCCTATGACTCGGGCGGAACCCAGTTCGTGGCGGATTACATCGTACCTTACGTTGTTCGAGGCGACTTGGCAGACTCAGTTCAGTTGCTGAATGAATACAACTACTTCGACGGCGTTGGATTGAACCCTGGGGTTGGCTTGAATCCTCAGTTTGGCACATCCCTCTATATGACCAACAAGGCCTTTTCGAAGTACAACGGCCTGCTGGTCACTCTGCACCGGAAGATGTCGCAGGGACTGCAGTTTGACGTGAACTACACCTGGTCGCACTCGCTCGACAACATCTCCGCGCCGGCCAATCAGGCTTTTGGCTCGAACGGGGCGGGCGGAATTCTGTGCGACGCGATCCACATCAGGGTCTGCTATGGCAACTCCGACTTCGATGTGAACCAGGCGATCAACGGAGATTACCTTTATTCTCTACCGGTGGGGCGGGGAAAGAGCTTCGGCAGCAACCTACCGAAGTGGGCGGATGAAGTAGTGGGCGGGTGGCAGCTTTCTGGGTTGGTGAACTGGCGCACTGGTCTCGCCTTCCAAACGGTGGCGAACGCTTTCCCCATCAGCTTCGCCAACAATGTGCCGGCAATCTTCAACGGGAACACTTCCGCGATCAAGGTCGGGATTCACCAGGAGGTCAACGCCGCCTCGGGATTTCCCACCATCCAGTTGTTCAGCAATCAAGCGAATGCGCTTGGAGCTTTCAGCGGGCCGTTGGGATTGCAGGCAGGGAGCCGGAACAACCTGCGCGGGCCGCATTACTCGAACTTCGACATGGGCCTGGGCAAACATTTCCCGATCAGAGAGCGCGTCGTCATGGAGTTCCGCACAGATGCGTTTAACGTTTTCAATCATGCTAATTTTGGTCTGCCGGGTGCGTCAGGGACTGCCGACATCACCAGTCCGAGCACGTTTGGAGTGATCAGCAACACGGTAAGCTCCACGTCCTTCCGTCGGCTGCAAATGTCGCTGCGGTTGGATTTCTAGAGGCAGTCGATCGAGAAGTCTTCAGGCCCGGCCGAAAGCCGGGCCGTTTTTCGTGCCCGTGCGGTTCATTGACCTTTGCTTATCTTCCAAACATTGGGTAGTGGCTCGCGGCGCCCATCAGGAAGAGCATGGGGAACGAGAGCACGAAGTTGGCGCGGGAGATTAGAAACGCTTGCCGGGCAAGGTACTTCGCCTTGTCTGGAATCGGAGTGCCGTTGGCCGCGTTGTCGGATGTCCAGCGGATGATCTTCTTTTGCGCGCGCCAGATTACTCCCCAGACATTCAGCATCATCACCCAACCCACGCCGCCGCCGAGGCCGATGGCGAGCAGGCGATTGCCTTCCCAGCCGTGATCGTTGAGGCGCAGGAACAGCCACGAGGCGGCGAGCACGATGACGGTGTAAAGCACCGCGAGCACCGGTCCTTTGTCGAGCACGCCTTTGCCGGGAACGGTGCACGCATACATGAGGGCCCAGGCTACGGTCCAGATGCCGAAGAAGGTTCCCATCGCGACGCCGGAAGTTGCCTGCGACGTTGCGTCGGCGTTTCTGGCGTCGGAGGCGACGATGCTGCCCCAGTAGGCTAGGCCGGTGAGCACGGTGAGCACCGATCCCCAGCGAAACCACCACAGTGTGCGCGACATGAGGCTGGGAAGGATCTTGCTCTTGGTTGCGGGGTCGAGTTCTTTCATGAACGGGACGTTGACGAGATTGAAGAAGTACAGCAGGCCGAGCCAGGCCACGCCGCCGAGAAAATGCAGCCAACGAAACAGCATCAGGAGATTTGTGTTGAAGTCGGTGGGCAAGTTGAGGTTGGGCAAGAGTAGGGCTCCTTCTGAAACTCGGCACTGGAAGTGCCGATTGTAGACGGCTAACGGGGGAAAAGAAACCCGGTTCGGGTTGGGGCAGTTGGTGCAGCTTGACAAAACATCTACCACAAAGGGCACGAAGGTACACGAAGGAAAAACGACAGCCTTCGTGGCACTTCGTGTCCTTCGTGGTTGCGGGGTTTGCTGCGGTCGCATGGTCAATGAAACCGCCTCCCGGAGCCGAAAGCGCGGCGGAAGTGAATTCTTGCGCGGGAAGTTGAAAAGTGCGCGACAAGGCCGTATTGTAGGAGCCAACAATGATAATGAAGAGAGCTGCGGCCTGATCGCCTTCGCTTCGGCTCGGGGCGCAGCATCGAATCTATAAGGAGATCGGCAAATGGAAGCCAAGCCGGCACAGCAGAATATTCAAGATTCCTTCCTCAACAACGCGCGCAAGGAACGGAACAACATTACGATCTACCTGGTCAGTGGCGTGAAGCTCACGGGGCGGATCCGGTCGTTCGACAAGTACTCGGTGGTGCTCGAAACCAGCAACCAGGAGCAGCTCATTTTTAAGCATGCGATTTCGACGGTGGTCATCACGCGCGGTGGCCATATTCACGCCGAGGCAAGGCCGGTCGCGGCGCATGCCGAGGCGGAGATTCCAAACGCGGCTTCCGGTACCGAGGGATGAAGTGAGTTGGCTTGCGCCGAGATGAGTCCACAATGAGCGGCCGCGGCCGATCGCGGGGAAGTTCGCGGAACGAGGCGAAGGCGGTGGAGAATCCATCGCAGCAGCAGGAGCGGGCGTTCCTGGTGGGGGTGGAGTTTCGCAGCCAAGGGCGCGCGGCCAGAAAGAAATCGGCCAGCCTCACGCGGGGCGCGCAGGCGGCGCGCGATCATGCGGCGAGCGCGGGCGCCTCTTCATCGTCGTCGTCTTTTTCGTCGTCATTGCCGGCGGATTCGCCGGATTTGCAGCCTGATTTCACCTCCCCCGATTTCACTTCCGAAGATTCGCTCGACGAGATGCGGACCCTGGCCACGAGCGCGGGGGCACAGATTGCGGGCGAGTTTACGCAGCGCAAGGATCGTCCCGATCCGGCGAC
>PLUW01000010.1 GCA_003162935.1 Acidobacteriaceae bacterium | reverse complement strand
ACGGGCAAACAGGAAGTAATGCCCAGGATGGACTCCCAACGACGCGTGCCAGAAGTCGGCTTCTGGGAAGCTTACGCCGAAAGGCGGTGGGATTCCGCCCAGACGATAGCAAGCCGGACCTGTCTTCCGAACCGTTCACTACAGGGTTCCAACAGGTCACGTGCGGCATCAGGGGCTGTATCGTCTGTGCATCGGAACGCTCACCGAGAGCGGACCTGGATACGGTAGAGGTCGTTTGAGAAAATCGAGTTGGCCTGCTTCCGCCGACAGTCCCAAGTGAAATCTCTGCAGGTAAAGTCATCGCGATCGACCCAACCAGACTGATAGGTATTACACCTTGACGGCGTTGTTAGATCCTGGTGAAACTCGCTCACTTGAAAGCCGGTTCGAGAGGTACCTCCTGATTTTCTTGGCGTCAGGAAAGGGTAATTTGCTAATCACCGAAATGAAACTTGCTTACCGCGACTCTCGCCTAACGAGATCGCTGCGAATAACATTGCGACACCCGGGGCGATGGCTAAGCCGTTGAACATACGTTCAAAACGAGATCAAGTGTGTCCTTGGCTGTGTCCTCAAATCTTCTCGTGAGGACGCTGGGACATAAGCACAGGATCGGCTTCAGCGGCAACATAGTTCACTTGAACCCGGGCAGGTCCACGCGCTTCGCAATGTGATCCTTAATCCAGTGACTATCCCACCATTCCTTCGGGTCGATCTGGACGCCGTCGAGTTGCATCGCGAAGTGGATGTGATCACCTCCGGCCATTCCGGTTTGGCCACTGGTGCCCATGACTTGGCCTCGTTTCACCAAATCGCCTTCGTGCACCGCAATCTGGCTAAGGTGGCCATAGATCGTCTGTAGCCCGTAGCCATGGTCCACCACGATGCAGTTGCCATAGATGCCCAGTGGCGCCGCATATACGACCCGCCCGTCATTGGACGCCTCCACACCAACATGCTGCGTAGCCGCGAGATCATACCCCAGGTGCACCTGCTGATCGATCTTGGTCCCTTTGTAGATGTAATTCCGCGTGTCCGCAAAGCTGGCTTCCGCCTGGGAATGAGATTGCCGTGCGAAAGGCTGCGACCATAAGAACCTGTCTGCGGTCTTGAGGCGAAGATCTGAAAGCACCTTGTTATTGGCCCGCCGCATTTCGCTATTAATCTTGACAAAACGCGCCACGGGATCGCCCGAGCCATTCGGGTCCAACTCGCCGATTACCTTCTGCATAAATTGGTCGCTCACCACTAAATTGTGTACGGTGTACTTCGGTTGCTCCTTCTTGGGGAACTGGAATACGATCGGGCTGGTCACGTCGTTTCCAGTGCCATTGGATGCATATGCCACCGGGACAGTGCTGGCTGGTATATTCCAGGCAAACGCGAACAGCGAAAAGAAGCCCTGTTTGCCTCCGGGCATGGGCCAAGCCCGAAATGTCTGATCGCCGACCTTCACACCCGCCTCTGTAAAAGTACCGGAGACATTGAAGGTTGCTAAATCAGCCATGCCCAGATACAGATAATGTTGGTCTGAATCAACACTGATGACGGGTGGTCGCGTCACCACTCTCACGTCGCGCTCCAAGCGTGCTGTCTTCCGAAGCAACCCGTTCGAGACAGCTACGACGATTAATTTCGCCGTGCCGTCTTTGAGCTGAGGAGTCGCGTTCGTGCCGGCCACAAAACTCCATGTGTCATCAGTCCATCGTGATGTTGGCGCGTTCTCCCAGACTCGATACTGAATGCCGTTCTGCTCGACAAAGGCTTCGAGCCTGCGAACGCCATGTGGGTCGCGTACGTGGACAGCGATGGCGGTGGCTTGGCCGAGGGCGGTAACTGGAGATGGCAGGTCGACAACGGGCGGCGCTTGTCGCGTCAATAGAATCGCAATCGACGACAAGGCTACGATACCGATCACGACAATAAAGACTTTTCGCATAAGTCATTGTAGCGCTCTCAAAGAGGACACCGGCGCGATGGCTGCCACAATCTGCCGATCTTGATTCCCTTAGCAGATGCCTGCTCTTAGGCGTGTGGGACAGCCGCTTAGCGAGCGACCGCTGATTGTGATTACCTCTTCGCCCACGCGGTTGGCTTTGTTAAAGTTTCTGTGGTGGAATACCTTGCATGTGGAGAGCCATTCGATAGCATGGATATTTCCGGGCCAAACTCCGTGGCAGTCCGTACCGAGAATGTCTGCCGCCATTACCAGATGGGTGAGGCATTGGTGCGCGCGGTGGACGGAATTTCCGTCGATGTTCGGGCCGGGGAATTTGTGGCTCTGCTGGGTGCGTCGGGATCCGGCAAGTCATCACTGCTCAACCTCGTCGCCGGCCTTGACCGTCCCACCTCCGGGGCGGTTATTGTCCACGAAAATAACCTGGCTGAGCTTTCACGGGAGCAACTGGCCAAGTACCGCCTCCACACTGTCGGGATGGTCTTTCAGTCTTTCAATCTGATACCGAGAATGTCGCTGTTGGAAAACGTTGAGCTCCCGATGCGCTTTGCCGAAGTCGATCGCCGCGAGCGTTCCGCTCTGGCGCGCCAGTCGCTGGAACGCGTAGGTCTAAGCGGACGCCTCTCGCATCGGCCGATGGAACTCTCGGGCGGTGAACAGCAGCGCGCATCGCTGGCTCGTGCACTCATCAACCGGCCCAAGCTTCTTCTGGCGGACGAACCGACGGGTAATCTGGACAGCCGCACCGGCACGGAGATCATGGAGCTTATCCGTAGCTTCAATCAGTCGCTGGGAATGACCGTTTTGATGGTGACGCACGAGCAGGCTCTCGCAGAGAAGTATGCCAGTCGAATGTTGCATCTTGCGGATGGAAAACTCGTGAATGATTTATCCAATGACGGCGTACGCGGCATCTCGTCAGAGCCGATGCAGGCGCCCGGGCCGGGAGGAAAAACACAGTGAAGCTTTACGACGTCGCCGACCTTGCTATCCGCAACCTGCGTGAGTCGGTCTTTCGCAATTCGCTGACGACGATCGGCATTTCCGTAGGTGTGGCCTCGCTGGTCGCGATGCTCTCGCTCGGCATTGGCCTGCAGCAGTTGGCCTCCCGCCGGCTGCAAAAGTCCGGGCTGTTTGACACTGTTGTAGCCACCTCCAGGCGTGACCTCCGCAACTTCCGTGAACAGCGAGAGGAGGGGCCGCCGCCGGCCGAGAGCCCGTCGTTAGATGAACCGGCGAGAAACAAGATTGCGCAAATCCCGGGTGTGGTTGAGGCCTATCCTGATATTCGGTTCGTGACGGAAGTGCGCTTCGACGACAAGCCCCACCTAACCATGGTAGCGGGCATCCCGTTCTCCGCCAGAAATAACAATGACGCTTTCGACGGCATGCAGGGGAGCTTTTTCTCGTCGGATGGAGCCGCGGAAGTCATCCTGCAGAAATCGTTTGCGGAGGAGTTGCTAGGCATCACGCCGAAGCCCGGCACGGACAACACAAATCTTGCCGACTTGGCCAAGCCTCTTCTTGGGAAAGAGTTGACGATGCGCTATGCCGAACGCGCCTCGGCTCCTTCTTCGCCGTCTCTGGGGCCGAGCAATAGTGCCGCGTATTCCGTAGTGTCACGACAGCAAGCTCTGAAAATTGTAGGACTGACGGATCTTGATCCGGATAGCTTGCGCGGCACCGCCCGGGCACGCGTCTTCTTGCCGCTCAAGCTTGCGCAAGACCTCCACGTCATGCAGCCCAACCTGCGCGACACCTCGGCCAGCGACTCGCCCAGCTATACGTCACTCAGCGTGCGGGTACAGAATCCTAATCAGGTTCCGGCCGTTGAAGATGCCATCAAGAAAATGGGCTTCAGCGCTTTCTCCATTGTCGATGCGACCCGCAGCATGCGCCAGTTCTTTGCCGTGCTCGACGGGTTCCTCGCGATCTTCGGCAGCCTTGCCCTGGCCGTTGCTTCGATCGGCATCGTGAATACGCTGGTGATGGCCATCCTCGAGCGTCGGCGCGAAATCGGAATCATGAAGGCAATTGGCGCCAGCGACGCTGACGTGCGCGGCCTTTTCTTCGCCGAAGCTGGCGCTATGGGTTTGGTCGGAGGTGCAGTCGGAGTTACTCTCGGTTGGGCGATCGGACGCCTTATCAACTTCGGCATGAACATTTATCTCGAACGCCAGCATTTTCCTTCGGCACAGATCTGGTCCGTGCCGATGTGGCTGGTTCTCAGCGCCATCGGTTTTTCCATCGTCGTCAGTTTACTTTCGGGACTCTACCCGGCGTCCCGAGCGGCGCGTCTCGATCCGGTGCAGGCGCTTCGCTACGAGTAAACTGGGGTTATGCGCCGCTGTTTGCCATGGCTCGTCCCGCTCTTAGTTGCGCTCCTGATTGGCCCGTGCCGCGCACAAGGCCGCATCGATTGCAACGCCCTGCAAAGTCATACCCTCGGTGAAAGCGTCCACTACTGCGTGATGCTGCCACCCGACTATGACGCCGCAACTGCCGGGCATTCTCCGCGGCATTATCCGGTGCTTTATTTCATGCACGGACTCGGCGATAACGAACAGACTTTGTTCAAAAGCGGTGGATGGGACCTGATACAAGACCTGCGTCAAAAAAGACAGGTTCCCGATTTTCTGGTAGTCGCGCCTGAAGGGAGACGTAGCTTCTACATCAACTCCGCCGATGGCCGCGTGCGATATAGCGATTTCTTCATCCGCGAGTTCATTCCTTACATCGAGTCGCATTATTCGATTCGACGCGAGCGCTCCGCGCGAGCCATTAGCGGTTTTTCGATGGGCGGATATGGCGCCCTTCGGTTTGCCTTCGCCCACCCCGAGCTATTCTCGTCCGTCAGCGCGCAGAGTGCCGCGCTCATCGCGGAACCGCCGCGGCAGGCCGAGAGTGGGCTGCTCGGGACGGTATTCGGAAATCCGATTGACGTGCCTCACTGGAACCAAAATAGTCCGTTTGTTCTTGCGAAGCGGAACCGGGCACAAATACGGGCGTCGGGTTTGTCCATCTATTTCAACTGCGGCAGTAAGGATGAATTCGGATTTGATCAAGGAGCTGAGGAACTCCATCGGCAACTTCAGGCTGAGGACATCCGACACGAATATCATCTCTATCCCGGCAACCACAGCGGTGAGTATTTTCTGGCACACCTCGGTGAAGTATTGAAGTTTCATGCACGCGTTTTTGACGCAGCAAAGTAGTGCTGTCGGGGTTTCTGCGAAGCAATGCCGGCCTACAAGTTGAACCTCTCTTAGTCAGGCCGTGTCTAATCAAGAATGGTGACTGCTCATTCCAAGGCCGGTGCCGGGATCTCGCGCCCTAAACTGCAGGCGGTTCTGCCCCTGGTGTGGGAACTCGTCCGCCCGCATCGCGGGCTGCTCGCGGTTGGTTTCGTCTTGATGGCGATCAAACGCGTGGCCTCTCTGGTGCTGCCTTATTCCACCCGGTACCTGATCGATAGCGTCATCATCAGTCAGGCGAATGCAATGCGATCACAAATCGATGTTGTGGCAAAGTGACTTGGTTCGACCGCTACCACGCGCGCCCCCTGGGGTGGGGTGCTATTTTCCGTGGATCTGGCGCAATCGAATCCGCATCCAAAGTCTGTCGGCTCATGAGAGGAGATAGGGTCATGAAAGTCGGATTTATCGGGCTGGGGAACATGGGATCTGGCATGGCGGCGAATCTGCTCAAGGCCGAGCATGAGGTCACGGTTTACAACCGCACGCCCAGCAAAGCTCAGGCGCTGGTAGAGCGGGGCGCGCGCTACGCCGCTCAGGTGGCAGACGCCTGCCGTGGCGAAGCCGTGATCACGATGCTGTCCGATGACAGCGCGGTGGAAGGCGTCGTTTTTGGCGATGCGGGTGTGATCAGCAGCCTGGGTAAGGGCGGAATCCACATTTCCTCGAGCACCATCAGCGTGGCGCTCTCGGAAAGGCTGGCTGCGGGGCACGCGGCGAGTGGCCAGCGTTTTGTCGCGGCTCCGGTCTTTGGCCGGCCCGACGCCGCGGCTGCGGCTATGCTGTTCATCGTGGTCGCCGGCGCACCGGATGCGGTGGACGCTTGCATGCCTCTCTTCGAGGCCATAGGACAGAAAACTTTTCGCTTCGGCGAGAATCCCCCCGACGTAAATCTGGTCAAGCTCAGCGGCAATTTCCTGATTACCTCGGTGATCGAGGCGCTGGGCGAGGCGCTGGCGCTGGTCGGCAAGGCCGGCTTGGATCAGCACCAATATCTTGACTTCCTCACCTCCACGCTCTTCGTCGCGCCAGTTTATAAGACCTATGGCGGACTGATCGCCGACAAGAAGTTCGAACCTGCCGGGTTTGCTGCTCCCTTGGGATTTAAAGATAATCGTCTGGTCCTGGCCGCAGCCGAAACGCTGCGTGTGCCCATGCCACTGGCAAGCCTGATTTACAACCGGTTCCTGACCTTGCTGGCTCATGGCGGCGAGTCGCTGGACTGGTCGGCCATCTCGCAGCTGGCCGCAGAGGATGCCGGGCAGGTAGCCCGAACTGTGCGCGGGTTCTGAGAAAAGGCGGGGAGTGATGGCGGCGGAGACCGCTCACCTCCCGATGGCATAGCGTGCATTCAGGATAATCCCTTGGAAGGCCCGATGACTTGAATTCTTGGCATCGGGGCGATCCTGTTCAAGCAGAAATCGATGTTGTAGTGAAGGCTACTTGACTTCGGCGTCAGGTGAGCGTCGGCGAGCGAGTCTCTTTGCCGAGGACTCGGATCCAGGTGGTTCACGGAACGGTTCCACAGCAATGCACTCGTAACTCACTTCCAGCACGGTCAGGGTTTCTGTACCGCCCGGCAATTGAAGGACTACGCTGTCGCCCTCTGTCGACTTCATCAGCGCGCGGCCCAGAGGTGAGACCCAACTGATGTGGTTGCGGTCGAGATCGATTTCGTCCGTGCCGACGATGCTGACCACTCGCTCCGCTCCAGCGGCATTGGCATAGCGCACGGTCGCTCCGAAGAACGCTCTCGTCGCCGCTTGGCCCGCTCTCGGAGCTTCCGGGTCCACGACTTCCGCGGCTTCGATTCGCTTGGTTAGAAAGCGAATCCGCCCATCGATCTGCCGCAGGCGCCGCTTGCCGTACTGATAGTCGGCGTTTTCACTGCGATCGCCGTTGCTGGCAGCCCACGCGACTACCTCCACAACGGCGGGACGTTCTCTCGTGAGCAGAAAGCGGTGCTCCTCTTTGAGGCGTTGCAGTCCGCTCGGCGTGATGTAGTTCTTGACGTGCGTTGCGGGCTCGTCCGGTTTTGG
>PLUW01000083.1:6791-21161 GCA_003162935.1 Acidobacteriaceae bacterium | reverse complement strand
CGCTCGGCATTCACCAGCGTCTGCTTGCGCTCGTAATCGGCGGGCGAGAGATGCAGGTTCGCCTTCGAAATCTCAATGTAGTAGCCAAAAATCGAATTGAACTTGACCTTGAGCGAGCCAATGCCGGTGCGTTCGCGCTCACGCGTTTCGACTTGTGCCAGGTACTGCTTCGAGTTGCGGCTCAGGTCGCGGAGTTCGTCGAGGTCTTTGTCAATGCCCGCCGCGATGACGCCACCATCGCCCAGCGTCAGCGGAGGCTCTGGAACGAGCGTGCCGTCGATTCGCTGACGCAGGTCGCCGAGTTCGTCGATCGCGACATGCAGTGCGCCGAGGCGCGGCGCAGCCAAACCGGCAAGCACGGTTCGCACCTTGGGAATACGAGCCAGCGATGCCGCCAGCGCCAGCACGTCTCGCGGATTCGCCGTCTCCAGCGTGACGCGGCTGAGCAGACGCTCAAGATCAAGAATTCCGTCGAGCGCCCGGCGCAATTCTTCGCGGCGCATCGTGTCTTTGACCTGTGCTGCAACGGAATCCAGCCTGCCTTCGATCTCGGCCCGACCCAGAGATGGACGCAGCATCCACGTCCGCAGCAGGCGTTTACCCATCGGCGTCACGGTCGCGTCCAGGCAGCGAAACAGAGTCACTCCGCTGTCGGTTCCCGCAAATAGCGGTTCGATCAGTTCCAGATTTCGCACCGTCACCGCATCGAGCACCAGGCAATTCTGTCGCTCGTAGAATCCGATGCGGTCCACGTGGTCAAGCGTGCCGCGCTGCGTGGACCGGATGTAATAGAGAATCGCGCCCGCCGCCGAGGCCGCCGCGCTCTTTCCTGCAAGGCCGAAGCCCTCCAGCGAAAGCACGCCGAAGTGGTTCTCGACGAGCGGAATGGCGTGGTCGGGAGCGAAGATCCAGTCGTCCAAAGGAGTCTCAGCCCATCCTCCCCCGGAAACGCGAGTAACCGGCGCCGTGCCAATGAAGGGACGCGCGTCTCGCGAGCCTGCCGCCGAAGCCCCGAGCGAAGCCGAGGGGGCAATCGAAGGGTCCAGCGGAGCGAAGCTCCGCATCTGCACTCCCGCAGCTCGCTCCAGTAGCGGAGCTGAAGACCCGTATAGCATTTCTTTTGGCCGCAATTGTTCAAGTTCTTCTTGAATCCGCTGTCCCGCCGATTCGCCAGCGAACTCCGTGGCACGAAACTCGCCGGTCGAAAGATCGAGCGCGGCAAAGCCCACGCGATCGCCAACCGTTGCTACCGCCGCCAGAAAATTATTCTCCTCCGCGTTCAGTGACGAATCCGCTGCCGTCCCCGGCGTGACGACGCGCGTCACCTCACGCCGCACCAACGTCTTCGCCAGGCGCGAGCCTTTCCCTGGCACTTCCACCTGCTCGCAGACGGCGACCTTAAATCCGCGCCGGACCAGCTTTGCGATGTAGCCCTCGGCAGCGTGGTAAGGCACGCCACACATCGGAATGTCCAGGCCCTTCTCCTTATTGCGTGCGGTCAGCGTGATCTGCAACTCGCGCGCGGCCAGAATCGCGTCGTTATAAAAAAGCTCGTAGAAATCCCCCAGCCGGAAAAACAGCAGAGCGTTGGGATGCTCCTTCTTGATGGCGGCATATTGTCGCATCAGCGGCGTGGAGGGCTCGGACATGGGCAAAGTTGTGATGGCTAAGTTGTAATTCGTAATTTCGTAATTTGCAATTCTATGCCGGAACCGCATCCAGCGTCGGCAAGCCGAATCGGGAAAAGCGCGTTCCATTCCAAATCGCCAATTGCAAATTACAAATTCTTTTGTTCTCCTACCCTCATGGAACTCCGTAAAGATCCCATCACCCGTTCCTGGGTGATTACCGGTGACGATGTCATCGAACCTACTCCACGTTCGCAGGCCTGCCGATTTTGCGGGCCGACCGCCGAATCCGCCCAAGTCATCGCCACCCTGCCGGGACTGGATGGCAGCGCGTGGTCAGCGCGATCGATCGTCCATCCGCATGCGCTCTACCATATCGAAGGCGAAGCGTCGCGCCGCGGCGATGGCCTCTACGACCGCATGGGGTCGGTGGGCGCGCACGAGGTTCTGCTGGAGAACCCACGTCATGACGGCCATCTCTGGAATGCGAGCGACGCCGAAGTGGAACAGTTTCTGCGTCTGGCCGCGCTGCGCATTCAAGATCTGAAGCGCGACGCCCGCTTCAAGTACATCAGCATTTTCAAAAATCACGGCGCTGGAGCCGGGCAGGAATTCGAGCATCCCACTTCGCAGCTCACCGCAACCACCTTTGTGCCGCGTCGCGTCCTCTACGAACTCCGCTCCGGGCGCGAGTATTTCGAAAGCAAGGAGCGCTGCGTCTTCTGCGACATTCTGGCGCAGGAGGAGCGCCAGAACCTGCGCATGGTCGAAACTCGCGGAGACTACGTCGCCTTCTGTCCCTACGCACCGCGCGTCCCCTACGAGACCTGGATCATACCCCGCAGCCATGAAGCATCGTTCGAGCGCACCGGCGCCTCACGCGTGGGCAGCGTGACCGATCTTGCCGCGCTGCTGCGGCGTACTTTGCAGCGTATTCGCACCGTCACCGAAGGCTTTCACCTTGTGCTCCACACCTCGCCCAACAGCCAGCATCCTTCCGCAACGCTCGGATATTGGAAGACGCTGGATGACGATTACCACTGGCATATCGAGATTCTGCCCGTGCTCGAGGCCAAGGCAAAGTCCTACACGTTTAAAGAGATTTATTATTCGCCAGTTACGTCGGAAACAGCGGTGAAGCGGCTGCGGGAGGCGAAGATCTGATCATGCCGCGAACACTGATGGCGCAAAAGAGAATCGCAGTCTTCCTGGTATTGGTCTGTGTTTGTGCAGCGGGAGGTGTGNNTGGAACAGTCCATTCTCGAAATCGACCGTAATCTCGACGGAGCGATGGGCGTTGCCATCGTCGATCTCACTGACGGACATAAATATTTGCTGCACGCCAACGATGTTTTTCCGCAGGCAAGTTCCATCAAGATTTGCGTCCTTGCCGAACTTTACCGCCAGGCGCAGCAGGGTAAGCTTAAGCTCACCGACCTCTATACCGTCAACGCTGCCGACCTGGTCGCCGACAGCGACATCATGGGCGGCCTCACGCCGGGCGTTACGCGGATCACGCTGCGCGACCTTGCGACCATGATGGTGGCGGTCAGCGACAACTCCGCCACCAACGTCCTCATCGACCGCGTCGGCATGGACAACGTGAATGCCTTTCTCGCCTCGCAGGGACTGCGCGAGACGAAACTGCGCCGCAAGATGATGGACCTCAAGGCCGCCGGCGAGGGGCGCGAAAACGTCTCGACGCCGGCCGAAATGGCGAGACTCTTGAGCGCGCTCTACAATGGCGAGATTCTCGACAAGGAAATGACCGCCGATTTTTTCAAGGTGCTTTCCACACATAAAGACAGTTGGATCCCTCGCGATCTTCCCGACGATCTGAAAATCGCCGACAAGCCCGGCGCGCTCGAAGGCGTGCGCAACGATTCGGGCGTGATCTTCGTTGACAATCGTCCGTACATCTTGTGTGTGATGTCCACCTATCTGCGTCGCGAGCGCGACGGAGAAGACGCCATCGCCAATATTTCGCTCGCCGCCTGGCGCATGTTCGATCGCCTGGCGCGCGCGAGCGAATATGGAAGGGTGATTTCGCCGGGGAATAGTGGTAGTCGCTAGTCGTCGTTCGCTTGTCGCTTCTGGCAGGTCAACTCGGACGGCGCTGGCGAATACGAACGGCGAAGAGCGAATAGCGAATTGCGAACGACTGCCTCATGACCATCCGCCGCCTCAAAACCTACACCGGATCGCAAGGCTACGTTTACCAGTACTACTTCGTGGGCAAACGCCCAGCCGGAGGGTCCGAGGCGCAGGACTCCGCGACCAACAAGCCTGCCGTCGGCGAATACATCTTCGACGTCACCAGCGACCGCAAGCTAACCTACGCGGTCAGTATTTTTCTCCCGCACCAAGTGGTGACCGCCTGGGCCGACTCCCACGGACGCCCGCTTTCCGATGCCGAGCAGTACGCCGCCGTCAAGATGCGCTTGTTCCGCGCTTTCGACGAAGAGGAGGACATGCAGGCATACGGGCGAGAACTGCAGGTTGACTTTCAGTCTTTGGAAGAATCGCTGACCTCGCTGGGCATCGAGTGACGGTTTACCCGGTCCAGCTTTGTTGTGTGATCCCCATCACACACCCCTGTGACCGCCTCCGTTTCCTCCCGCACCCGTCGCCCGGCAAACTATAATCACCCAGGCGGGGTGGGGAGCGCGTTGCCAGCCTGCGGAAGTACCGGGAAACAAACAACAAAGTTATGCCCCAAGTTGCAAACAACGAATGATGACCCTAGTTTGGCTGCGCGTGGCGCTGGTTTTTTATGCTGCGGGATTGCTGTATGCGCTGGTCGCGCTGGCGCGCACCTCCAGCACCTCGGAAACCCTCGGCAAGATCGCGCTCCACGCCTCTTACCTCGGCATGGTGTTTCATTTCGTTTCGCTGACCGAAGCCGTCGTGCAAACTGGACAGATCGCTACCGCCTCGGTGCACAATTCGGAGTCGCTGCTCGCTTTCCTGATCATGGTCGGCTTCATGATTGCCTACTTGGTGTATAAGACGACCACTCCGGGCATCGTGATTTTCCCCCTGGTGTTCCTGCTTACCTTCGTGGCCGCCACCGGCCAGCAGCCGCTCGTTTTCGCCTCGGTTGCTGTCAAGCACAGTTGGCTGGCGGTGCATATCCTGATGATCTTTACCGGATACGCGGCTCTGTTCCTCAGCTTTGGCGCCAGCATTCTTTACCTGATGCAGGAGCGCGCTCTGAAGTCCAAGAGTTCGAGCGGCATGTTTTCGCGTCTGCCCGCTCTGCAAGTGATTGACGACATCGGCTATCGCTCGCTCATGCTCGGCTTTCCCTTCATGACACTGGGGCTGATCGCAGGGATCGTGGTCGCCGAGTCCACCTACGGACGGCTGGACTTCTTCGACCCCAAAATTCTGCTTTCGGTTCTGATGTGGGCCGTCTACCTGTTGATGGTCTTCATGCGCTTGAATGCCGGATGGCGCGGACGCCGCGCCGCGCTGCTCGCCAGCGTGGCCTTCGTTGCTGCCATCGTGGCGTGGATTTCCAACTACTTCAGTGGAATGCACAGGTTTATCGCCTCATGAGATTCCAGCTCATCGGCGTCAA
Source organism: Acidobacteriaceae bacterium (assembly GCA_003162935.1). Taxonomy (GTDB): domain Bacteria; phylum Acidobacteriota; class Terriglobia; order Terriglobales; family Acidobacteriaceae; genus Acidiflorens. The sequence goes on along the minus strand of PLUW01000083.1, from coordinate 15,950 downwards.
TCATAAGACCGCGCCGGTCGAGGTGCGCGAACGCCTGGCCATCCCGGAATCGCGCTTGCCGGAAGCTTGCAAAAGGCTGTCCGAGCACCCCGCCGTGGCCGAGGGCATGATCGTATCGACCTGCAACCGCGTCGAGTTTATCGCCAACATGCGCAACGGCACCGGCGATCTGCGCGAATTTCTGCGCGAGTATTTTGAAACCGATCTAGCGCAGTTCGAAAGCCATCTTTACGAATTTCGCGAAGACGACGCCATCCGTCATATTTTTCGCGTCGCCGCCAGCCTCGATTCCATGGTAGTAGGCGAGCCCCAAATCCTGGGACAAGTAAAGGAAGCCTACGCCACCGCCCGCGCCGTTGGAGCGGTGCGCGCCCAACTCGATCAGTTGCTCACCCGCGCCTTTGCCGTGGCCAAGCGCGTGCGGACAGAGACGGCCGTCGGGTCTTCGTCCGTCTCGATCGCTTCGGTGGCCGTTGAACTGGCCAAGAAAATCTTCGGCAGCCTGAACGGCAAGAGCGTCTATCTGGTCGGAGCAGGGAAGATGAGCGAACTCGCGGCTCGGCATCTGCTGGCGCACGGCGCCGGTTCGCTGTTCGTCGCCAACCGTACCTACGACCGGGCGATTCGTTTAGCGCAAAAATTCAACGGGCAGGCCATCGAATTCAGCCGGCTTTACGAAACCTGCGATCGCGCCGACATCGTGATTACCGGCACCGGCTCGCCCAATTTCATCTTTAAACGCGAACACGGCGAAAAGCTCATGGCGCTGCGCAAGAACAAGCCCATGTTCTTTATCGATATCGCCGTACCGCGCGACGTCGATCCGGAAATGAACAAGATCGACGGCATTTTTGTTTACGACATCGACGATCTGCAGCAGGCGGTCAGTTCGCACGTCTCCGATCGCAAAAAAGAAGCCGAAAAGGCGGAGGCGATCGTCACCGACGAAGTCGGGAAGTTCCACGCTCGCCTGCTGACGCTCGATGTGGTTCCGACCATCGTCAGCCTGCAAGACCACCTCGAAACCATTCGCCAGGCCGAGATCGATCGCGTTCGCGGACGCCTTGGCTCCATGACCACCGACCAGGAACTCGCCGTCGAAGCCCTTACCCGAGGCATCGTCAACAAAATCATGCATACCCCCATCAGCACCCTGAAAACCGCTGCGCGCGACCCGGAATCGACCACTGTCATCGAACTCGTGCGCCGCCTGTTCAATTTGCACGATGAAGCCAAGGAAGCTGCCGCGAAGTCAACCCGCGGGGCAGGAGGACAAAACTGATGGCTCGCCTGCGCATCGGCTCCCGCGGCTCACAACTTGCCCTCTGGCAGGCCCATCACATCTCCGACCTGCTGCGCGCGCAAGGCCACACCGTCGAACTGGAGATCATCAAGACCACCGGCGATAAAATCACTGACGTTGCTCTTGCCAAGGTCGGCACCAAGGGCATGTTCACCAAGGAGATCGAAGAGGCGCTGCTCGAAAACCGCGTTGACCTAGCCGTGCACAGCCTGAAAGATTTGCCTACCGAACTGGCCGCCGATTTCGAGATTGCCGCCATCACCACCCGTGAAAATCCGCGCGACGTTTTCTGCGCCGTCAACTTTTCCGGCATCCAAGCCCTGCCGCAGCGCGCGAACGTCGGCACCAGCAGCCTGCGCCGCCAAGCCCAGTTGAAGGCGCTTCGTCCCGACCTTCAGATTCACCCGCTGCGCGGCAACGTGGATACGCGCCTGCGCAAGCTCGAATCCGGCGACTACGACGCCATCATTCTGGCCGCCGCTGGACTAAATCGCCTGGGCAAGACTCAGCGCGTCCGCGAGGTCATCTCTGCGGATGTGATGACTCCTGCCGCCGGACAAGGCGCTTTGGGAATTGAAATCCGCAACGGCGACAGCGCGACCCGGGCCTTGCTGGCATTTCTCGATGACGCTGCCTCCCGCGCTGCCACCACCTGCGAGCGGGCGTTGCTCAATAAACTCGGCGGCGGTTGCCAGGTTCCCATCGGAGCTTTCGCGGAAGTAAAGAACGGCCGCATTCATCTGAACGGACTCGTAGCCCATCCCGACGGAACAAAAGTTCTGCGCGAAACGCGCGATGGGGATGATCCCGTGCGCCTCGGAGAAGAGGTCGGCGAGACCCTTCTGCGTCGCGGCGGCGATGTTATTCTCGAAGAAGTTTACGGCGAAGGATTTGCTCTGCCGCAGCAACCGTAATCATCGTCGATTTAAGATCTGTCATCCTGAGCGAAGCGAAGGACCTGTTGTTTATTGCGGAATCCGACGTCGCAGCCCTGAAAGATAATTCTGGCAAACTGGAGAACTCGCAACTGTCTCATGCTTAAGCCCAACGAAAATCGTCCTCTCGCCGGAACCCGCATACTAGTCGGACGCGCCCGCCACCAAGCCGGCAGCCTCTCCACCAGTTTGCGCAGCCTGGGCGCGGCCGTCGTCGAAATCCCATTCATAGAGATTCGCAAGCCGCAATCGTATCGGCCGCTTGACGACGCCCTGAAAAACATCAAACACTACGACTGGCTCATCCTCACCAGCGCGAATGGCGTCGAAGCGATGTGGGAACGCGTCCGCAAGCTGCGCATCACGCGTCGCACGCTCAAGCATCTGCAAATCGCAGCCATCGGGCCTGCAACCAAGAAGGCGATCGTGAAACACGGCCTGAAGGTCAAAATGGTTCCCGAAGAGTACGTCGCCGAGTCTGTCGTGAAAGGGTTGCGGGATCAGGTCAAGAGCAAGCGCGTCGTGCTCATCCGCGCCAAAGTTGCGCGCGATGTGATTCCCGAAGAACTGCGCGCCGCCGGAGCCCAAGTTGACGTTGTCGAAGCTTACGAAACCGTGGTGCCCGAAAAATCGCGTACGCGTTTGCAGGCCCTCATGAAAAATGCAACCCGCCGTCCGCACGTCGTGACCTTCACCAGTTCCTCCAGCGCAAAGAATTTTGCCGAACTGCTCGGTACCTCCAAAGCAGGTGCGCGCGGCAAGGGATTGTTCAAAGGCGTTCAGTTGGCTTCGATTGGCCCGGTAACTTCGGCGACACTGCGTGAATTGCGATTGCCGGTGGCAATGGAGGCTCGCGAATTCACCATGGGCGGACTGATTCGCGCCATCGTCCTCGCCCGCTACGCGAAAGCTGGCAAAGACTGAGACATTCAGTCAAAGATGAGGGTACCTAGGACGCTACTCCTAGTTTGAATTCGAAGCCGAGGAGACTCCCATTTGCGGGTCAATGGCTTCCAGATAGGACTGCATGCGTTGCTTGGTGTCGGCGGGCATCCCTGTGAACTCGATTCCATTGCCCACGCCAGGATCGCACGTGCGGACCACAGCCGTGACCTTGATGTGTTCCGAATCCAGCCAGAGATCCACTTGCAGCACGGTTCCCAGCGGCAGAGGTTGCATGCTCTCGACGTAGCAGCCATTGGCGCTTACGTCGGTGGCATTGATGCGGAGCGGCGCGTTGACCCGCTGGTCGCGAAGTTCGAGGGGCAGCGAAATCTTATGGCGGTAAAAGCGCCGGCGGTTGGAAGCGGAAAACCCCACCGTCGCGCCGTCGAGTGGCAAATAATGTTGCCAGGGGCATTCTTGGGTCACCAGCTTCACGCCGATCTGGTTCTTTTTGATTGAGCCGGCATTCATCGCCCAGATGACCGAGCAGCGCGTTTTGTTCTCGTCGCACTGCACTCCGATTACGTCGCCTACCTTCAGTTCGGTTTCGACTCCCGAGATCAGTGCGCCGTCGGAAGTGATGTTCTGAGCGCGCGCCGATTGGGAAAAGACGCGTCCCTCCGCGTTCAATCCCCAGATTCGCACCGGCAAATCCACCGTCAGGCGAGGTTCGGTTTTATCGCTAGCCATGCTTTTCCTTGTACTCATGCTATACGACTGATGCCATGATAGCCGCGACAACGGCCTTTGCTAAGTTACAAAGGTTTTCCGGACGGTAACCGGCAAAGGCGTTACTTTAGGCATCTGCCGGTCATTCTGAGCCGTTGTTTGCGAATTTAGGCGCAGAACTCAGCGTAGCCGATCACTCGAATTTTCTGTTCGTCCAGGAACTGCCGCAGTTCCGGCGACGTCAGCAGGCGCCGCTCCTCGTCGCGAGAATCGAGCAGGCGCGTACCCGCCGCCCGCAAGTCGGCGTCGTTATACCCAGGATGGCAGACCAACTCCCAGGTTCCCTCTGGCAGGCCGGCGAGGGTTTCGCGGAGCAGGGAATCGCGGCCGGAGCCTTCCCCAGAACCAAAGCGCGCCCCGGTTTCAATCACTCCCAGGACGCCGTCCGGCGTGAGCAACCCGGCTCGTTTGGTTCGCTGGAGGAACTGCCCCGAAAAAGCATGCAAAACGCGCACCTGGCTATAACGCTTCCAGAGTTCGCGCTTGTCCTTGAATAAGCGCGCGGAAATCGCCTTCACCGGAACGATGGGATTGCGGATGGCGCGCACCCCGCAGATCCGCGCCGCTCGCAGCAACGCCGCCAGAATCTCGGGGAAGACGTGAGCGTGTTTGTGCGTATCGAGGTGCGTCACCCGGAGACCGGTGGCTTGAATCTTCCGGATCTGCGCGACCACCTCGGCAACCAGTTGATCGCGGTCGAAGCCGCCCAGCATGGCGCGCGCGGCAAAGGCCGAAAGGCTGGAATAGAAATGGTTTGGCTCTGCCGAACGAATCGCCCGCAGGGTATCGACCGCATCCTGCGGTAGCACCGGCGTTCCGTCGACCAGCACAACGTGGCATCCCACGGAGAGATTCGGCGTCGAGCGCGCCGCCGTCACGGCATCTTCGAAGGCGGGTCCGTTGGCCATCAACGTTGTCGATGACACGACTCCGCGGTTGTGGGCCTCCACGATGCCCCGATTTACTCCCGCGGTCAGACCAAAGTCATCGGCGTTGACGATCAACCTGCGCACGCAGAAAGTGTAGCAGCCGCGAGGGTGAGTTTCGCATTTTTTGGTTTCAATCCGAGGCTCGATCTAATCCCGCAGACGAAAAGATTCAGACTTGTATCGGTCTCTCTCGCTCGCGAGGTCGTTTGACCGCCGGGAATCAGTCCAGTATCCTCAGCATAAGTTTCGCCGAAGCATTTTATAAACCGGTGGAACACGCCGTCGTTGCATCCCCGCCAAGCGGGCGGTTAGCTCAGTTGGTTAGAGCGCCTGCCTTACAAGCAGGAGGTCGCAGGTTCGAGTCCTGCACTGCCCACCATCTTTTCAATGAGTTACGGCTTTACGCCTGGTGCGACTCAGCGCATGAAACTGCGAGACGTGTGTGATTGACCGTTTCCGCAAAAGGCCAATCGAAGACAGGGACTGCGTAGCGATGTAGTCATGGCGTGCCAAGCTAGCGAAAACAAAATCCGGCTCGCCTGTGCTAGCGCGCGTCGAGCGCGAGATTTAGTTGGAGTACGTTGACGCGTGGCTCGCCCAGGAATCCCCATTGCCGGTTCTTGGAGTTCTCTTGAACGAGGCGCGCGACCTCCGCTTCCGAAATCTTGCGTTCCGCCGCCACGCGGTGGATCTGGAACTCCGCGGCCGCTGGCGTGATATCCGGATCGAGCCCGGACGCCGAGGTCGTGACCATATCGACAGGGATGGGGATGCCAGGATTCTCGGCTTGCAGTTTGGCCACGTCTCCATTGACGCGAGTGATCAGCTGCGCGTTGGTGGGGCCGAGTTGCGAACCGCCGGAGGCAGTGGCGTCGTAGCCCACGGAGCCGGCGCCGGACGGCCGCGAATGAAAATAGCCTGGCCCCGAAAACGGCTGCCCAATCAATCGCGAGCCGACCAAGACTCCATCCTTCCCACGGATCAACTCGCCGTTGGCCTGCTTGGGAAAAATCGCTTGCGCGATTCCGGTCACCAGCAGGGGATACAGAATTCCCAACAGGACTGTGGTTGCGATCGTCATGAGGATTGTGGTGATCAGATTCTTTTTCATGAGCTTTCCCTAGATCAGCTTGACGCCGGTGATGAGCATGTCGATCAACTTGATGCCGATGAACGGGACGACGAGGCCGCCAAGTCCATAGACCAGCAGATTCTGCCGCAGCAGCGATTCGGCGCTCATCGCTTTGTACTTAACCCCTCGCAGCGCCAGCGGAATCAGGGCCACGATGATGAGCGCGTTGAAAATGACGGCTGAAAGCACGGCCGAATGCGGCGATTGCAGGTGCATGATGTTTAGCGCGTTGAGCACCGGGAATGTTCCGGCAAACATGGCTGGAATAATTGCGAAATACTTGGCCACGTCGTTGGCAATGGAGAATGTGGTAAGCGCTCCGCGCGTCATCAGCAACTGTTTGCCGATCGCCACCACCTCGATTAGCTTGGTTGGGTTGGAATCGAGGTCAACCATGTTTCCGGCTTCTTTCGCCGCTTGCGTGCCGGTATTCATGGCTACACCCACATCGGCCTGCGCCAACGCGGGCGCGTCATTGGTGCCGTCGCCGGTCATGGCGACGAGTTTGCCATCCGCCTGCTCGCGACGGATCAAGTCCATCTTGTCTTTGGGAGTCGCCTCGGCCAGAAAATCGTCCACGCCGGCTTCGCGCGCAATCGCCGCCGCCGTCAGCGGATTGTCGCCCGTAATCATGACCGTCTTGATTCCCATGGCGCGCAGTTGATTGAAACGTTCGCGCATGCCGCCTTTGACGATGTCTTTCAGGTAAATCACGCCCAGCGCGCGCTGATTTTCGGCGACCACCAGAGGAGTTCCTCCCGAGCGCGCGATCTGTTCGACGCTCGCCTGAACTTCGCGCGGGAGCGAGGTGCCGAACTGATGCAGATATTTGGTGATGGCGTCGACTGCGCCTTTACGAATTTCGCGTCCGTCAAGATTCACTCCCGACATGCGGGTCTGCGCCGTGAAGGGGACAAACACGGCTTCGTGCGAAGCCAATTCACGGCCGCGCAGAGCGTACTTTTCCTTTGCCAGCACGACAATCGACCGGCCTTCGGGCGTTTCGTCAGCGAGCGAAGAGAGTTGCGCGGCGTCGGCCATCTCGGCTGCGGTGATGCCCGGCGCGGCAATGAACTCGGCTGCCTGCCGGTTGCCGAGCGTGATCGTTCCCGTCTTATCGAGCAGTAATGTGTTCACGTCTCCCGCCGCTTCGACCGCGCGCCCGGACATGGCGAGTACGTTGTGCTGCACCAGGCGATCCATGCCGGCGATGCCGATCGCGGATAGGAGGCCGCCAATCGTCGTCGGAATCAAGCAGACGAGCAGCGAGACGAGCACAAACACCGTCTGCGGCGATCCCGAATAGATCGCGAAAGGCTGTAGCGTAATCACGGCCAGCAGGAAAATGATCGTAAGACCAGCCAGCAAAATGTTGAGCGCGATCTCATTCGGAGTCTTCTGCCGTTCCGCGCCCTCGACCAACGCGATCATTCTGTCAAGGAAAGTTTCGCCTGGATTCGACGTGATGCGGACCTTAATCAGATCGGAGAGCACGCGCGTGCCGCCGGTGACGGCCGAACGGTCGCCGCCAGCTTCGCGAATCACAGGCGCGGATTCTCCGGTGATAGCGGATTCGTCGACCGAGGCCACACCTTCGATGACCTCGCCATCGCCGGGGACTAATTCACCCGCTGCGACCATTACGACATCGCCCGCACGCAGTTGCGAACTAGGGATCGTTTCTGTCGTCCCACTCGGCATGAGTCGTTTGGCTTCGGTTTCAGAGCGGGCTTTCCGCAGCGTGTCGGCTTGCGCCTTGCCGCGGCCTTCGGCCATGGCTTCAGCGAAGTTCGCAAACAGCACGGTGAACCAGAGCCAGAGCGTGATCTGCAGATTGAAGGCGAAGCTCTGCCTCTCGCGGAACAGGAGCAACGTTGTCACCACGCTGCCCACCTCGACCACGAACATTACCGGATTCTTCATCATGGTGCGCGGGTCGAGTTTGACGACGGCATCGACCAGCGCCCGCCGGATGATTTTTGCGTCCCACAAACTCTTGCTTTTCTTTTCTGCCATCTTCTACCTCAGAAAGCCCTGTCTCGGAAAAAGTCCGTCTTAGAAAGTTTTCCCGGCCATCATTTGCAGGTGTTCAAGTACAGGTCCNNAAGGGAAAACAGGGGCGTGGTCACCGGGAACGTGCCTGCCGAAGCGGGCACCATTTTCTTCTTTGCCAGGTTGCCGGCAATTGCCAGCATTGGGATGATCATGAAGAAGCGCCCCACCAGCATGGTCATTGCGCCCGCGGTGTTGTACCAGAGCGTGTTGCCGTTCAATCCACCGAACGCGGAACCGTTGTTGCCTGCCATAGACGTGAACGCGTAGAGAATTTGCGTCAGCCCGTGAGGGCCTGCGTTGCTGATGCTCGACGTGCCGAACCCCTCGACCGATGAGATGGCCGTGAGCGCCAGAATGATCAACGGGAACACCAGCGTGACCAGCATCGCCATCTTCACGTCATAGGCTTCAATCTTCTTGCCTAAGTACTCCGGCGTGCGCCCGACCATCAGTCCGGCGATAAAGACGGCCAGTACCACATAGATGAGGATGCCGTACAGGCCCGCGCCCACTCCTCCGAAAACCGTCTCGCTGAGCATGATGTTGACCAGCGGCACCAGCCCGCCGAGCGGAGTGAAAGAATCATGTTGGCTGTTGTTCGCGCCGCAACTGGCGTCGGTGGTGACGGTGGCGAATAGAGCGGAATCGGCGATCCCGAAGCGCACTTCCTTGCCTTCCATGTTGCCGCCGGGTTGCATGGCGGTCGCGCGCTGGTCAACTCCGTGCAGCAGAGGGTTGCCTCTGGCCTCGGCCCAGTAAGCCGTCGTAACCCCGCACACGAATAGAACCGCCATTGCCCCCCACACCGCCCAGCCATGACGTTGCGACTTCGTCATTCGGCCCAGAGTGTAAGTGAGCCCAGCCGGGATCGCGAAGATGGAAAGCATCTGCAAGAAGTTACTGAGCGGTGTCGGATTCTCAAAAGGATGCGAGCTGTTGGCGCCGAAAAATCCGCCGCCNNGTGCCCAGCATCTTGATCGCCTCTTGCGAAGCAACCGGCCCCTGCGCGATAGTCTGGTCCGTCACGGTGTCCATCACCGGTTTGCCGTCTGGCGTAACCATCGGCTTGCCGTCGGTTCCAGTCTTCTGGACCTGTTGCGATTCGACCAGCTTCGCGGTGTCGTAGGGTTT
>PLUW01000083.1:0-6759 GCA_003162935.1 Acidobacteriaceae bacterium | reverse complement strand
GCCAGCCATCTGCGTGAGATAGCTCATGGTGACCTCGCCCGAGTAGTTCTGCCAGTTCGTGTTCGTTGTAAAGGACGCGGCGGTGTTAAAAGCCAGTGCCTGGCCGACTGCTCCGAACTTCTGCGGATTCCACGGCAGCCACTGCTGCATGCGTTCCATCAGGTACAGCAGCAGCATGCTGGCGCCGCTGAACAGCAGCATGGTGAAGGCGTATTCCGTCCAGCGCATCTCGTGCTTTTCGTCGACTCCGGTGACGCGATAAAGCAAGCGCTCGATGGGGCGCAGAACGGGGTCGAGAAAGGTGCGCTCCCCGCCGAACACTCTTGCCATGAACACGCCGATCGGCTTCGTGATCGCCAGAATCAGAGCCAGAAATAAGCCAATCTGCATCCAGCCGTTGGTTGTCATTTCAGAATTTCTCCGGTCGCAACAGCGCATAGAGCAGGTAGACCATCAAACCTGCACTCACAATCAGCATGACGATGGACTCCGCATTCATAGGTGTTTGTCCTCAGTGAATTCGATCGCAGAATTTCACATAAGCGAGCGCCAGCAGGAAGAACGCGATCGTGACCGCGATAAAGATCAGGTCTTGCACACAGCCTCCTCCAAGTGCGGACTAGCTTGCACGGGTAAGTAAGGGCGGAACAATCGATGTCGTACGACATCGACAATTACACAGGTTTCCCCATAAAAGTGCGGTAAGCGGTTCGTAAAGAAGTCATAAAGAAGAGCGCCGCCGATCAGTCGCCGGGCTCGAAGCGATAACCTACCCAGGGATCGGTCACGATGTAACGCGGGGAATTGGGCGAGGGCTCCAACTTCTTGCGAAGTTGCGCGACGAAGACGCGCAGGTATTCAACTTGTTCCGTGCTTTCGCCGCCCCAGACCGCGGCCAGCAAGGTGCGATGCGTTACCACTTTGCCGGAGTGGCGGGCCAGGTACGCCAGCAAGTCGAACTCCTTTGGCGTGAGGTGTACCGCGCGGTCTTTGACAAAAACGCTGCGCGCTCCCGGATCGATCTTGAAGTCCCCCGCTTCGATCGGCTCCAGTTCCGACGCTTCCTTCGGCGAACGGCGAAGATTGGCGCGAACGCGCGCCAGCAGTTCCTCCATGCCGAACGGCTTGGTCACGTAGTCGTCCGCGCCGGCATCGAGCGCCTTGACCTTGGTTCGCTCCTCGCCTCGCACCGAGAGGACGATGATCGGAATTTGNNAGATCCGGCGTCCAGTCTTTCATGATTTCGAGCGCGGTTTCGCCGTCGTTGGCGACGCGAATGTCATAGCCGTGGCTGGAAAGAGAAGTCCGCAGCACCCGCGAGATCTGGGATTCGTCGTCGACGACAAGAATGTGTTTATGCTCTGGCATCGGAATCAACCCGGTTCCTGCGTTACGATGTGCACGTCCACGGTTGGCGCGTCGCGCAGAAACTGATGAATCGCCAAAAGATAGAAATATCGTTTCCAGCCTTGTGTCGCCGAGCGGCCAAAAACCACCTGCGAAATGTGTTTTTCGTTGACGAATTCCGCGACCGCACTGGCGACGCTTTTTCCCTTCAGTCGCACAATCGACGCCCCCACGTTTTCGGCGAAGCGCACATTCGCGGCCAAAGTGCGCTGGTTCGCTTCGCTCGTGTCTTGCCCCATGTCGGTATAGAGCACAAATAGCTCGGCATTCATGGCCTGCGCCATGCGCGCGCCGCGCGCCACCAGGTACTGTGCCGCCGGATTCGAGCTGATGCATACGGCAATGCGTTCGCGGATGGCAACTGGCGCCCGATCCTTCTCCTCCACTCCGCGATGCTGTTCCAGGCTCAGGTCCACCTGTTGCGCCACCTGGCGCAACGCCAGTTCCCGCAAAGCGATCAGGTTCGTCTCCCGGAAAAAATTGTTCAGCGCCCGTCCCACGCGTTCCTGCGGATAAACGTCGCCGCGCCGCATGCGGTTCTGCAGCGCCTCGGGAGTCAGGTCGATCATCACCACTTCGTTGACTCTTTGCAGCACCCAGTCCGGAACCGTTTCCCGCACCACAATCCCGGTCACTCCCTGCACCGTCGGGGTTACGCTCTCCAGATGCTGAATGTTCATGGTGGAGAGAACGTCGATCCCCGCATCCAGCAGTTCGAACACATCTTCATAGCGCTTGCGGTGCTTGCTGCCTTCGATGTTGGTGTGTGCCAGTTCGTCGATCAGCGCGACGCGCGGCTTGCGCGCGAGAATGGCGTCGACGTCCATCTCCTCGAATACCGCCCCTTTGTATTCGATCGCTTTCCGCGGCACGACTTCCAGATTCACGATCAGTTCGCCCACACCCTTTCGTCCATGGGTTTCCACCACTCCGATCACCACGTCTTCGCCGCGCGCGTGCCGCCGGATTGCTTCCGTGAGCATGGTGTGGGTCTTGCCCACGCCGGGAGCGTACCCAAGAAAGAGCTTGAACTTGCCGCCCTTGGTCGTCGGCGCAACGTCTTCCAGCCATTGCTCGGGAGTCTTGGGCATCGCGATCATTGTCTCAGAAAAGAGTTTCAAAGTTTCAGAGTTTCAGAATTTCAAAGTCTCAGCTGCCCGCAAGTGCTTACTACCGCCCATGTCTTTGAAACCTTGAAACTCTGAAACCTTGAAACCTCGTCTTTCGACTACAATCGGCTCGTGACCGCTGTCGCCAGAGCCGCAACCGGATACATCATGGCGGTGTTGTCGGTTGTTGGCATCACTCTCGTTGGTTACCGGGGCCTCCATCTCAACCAGACCACCATGGCGCTCGCTTTTCTTCTGGGCGTGCTGGGAATCTCTGCTTCCTGGGGCCTGCGCGAAGCCGTCTTCATGTCGGTGATCGCGACTCTCGCCTTCAACTATTATTTCCTGCCGCCGATCGGCACCTTTACCATCGCCGATCCGCAGAACTGGATTGCGCTTTTCGCGTTTCTCGTCACCGCAGTCACCGCCAGCCAACTGTCGGCGCGCGCACGGCGCGGGGCGCGAGCCGCCATCGAGCGGCGGCAGGAATTGGAGCGCCTCTACGCTTTCAGCCAGTTGCTGCTTTCAAGCGACAACCCCGCCGAGTTGTTGAACCTGATTCCCCGCTACATCGTGGATTCGTTCGGCATCCGCTCGGCGGCGATTTCGCTCGCCAGCCGCAGCGACATGTATCGCTCGGGCCCCAACATCGACGGATTGGAGTCGAGCGATCTCCAGTTGATCTGCCTGCGCGGCGAGCCGCGCTTCGATGCCGCGCAGCAGTTGGCCTTCATGCCGCTGCGCATGGGCATGCGGGTGGTGGGCTGCGTGGGCGTCTCCGGGTCAGTGCTTTCGCGGCAAACGCTGGAGGCCATCGGCAGCCTGGTGGCCATCTCCATCGAGCGCGCCGGCGCGGTTGAAAAACTTAGCCGCGCCGAGGCCGCCCGCGAGAGCGAGCAATTGCGCTCCGTTCTGCTCGATTCCGTTACCCACGAGTTTCGCAGTCCGCTCACCGCAATCAAAGCGTCGGTGACCTCGCTTCTCGGCAGCCCGAATCATTCTCCGGAGCGTCATTCGCCCGAGGAAAAGCAGGAATTGCTGACCATCATCGATGAGGAGAGCGACCGCCTCAACCGGCTGATCGGAGAAGCCGCTGAGATGGCCCAGTTGGATGCCAACAAAGTGGAATTTCGCTTTACATTCGCGCCCATCGGCCCCGTGGTCGCGAATGTGCTCGATGAACTGAAGCAAACCCTCGTCCACCATCCCGTGGAAGTCAAAATTCCCCCCGATTTTCCCAACGCACGCATGGACTCGGTCCATATCAAGGAAGTCCTGGTGCATCTGATTGAGAACGCCGCCAAGTACTCACCCGCCGAGGCTCCGATCCGCATTACCGCGGAAGCCAAGAACCGGATGCTGACCATCAATATCGCCGATCGTGGCCCGGGCATCGACGATTTCGAGCAATCGCTCGTCTTTGAAAAATTTTATCGGGGAAGAAACCAGCGTGTGCAAGTCCACGGCACCGGCATGGGGCTGGCCATCTGCAAAGCCATCGTGGAGGCCCACGGCGGACAGCTCGGCGTTACCAGCCAATTGGGGCATGGGTCGGTTTTTTACTTCAGTTTGCCGGCGGCGTGATGGCTGGAGTTACGAGGTATCGAGTTTCCTTGGATGCTGCTCCGATTAGACTGCGAAGCCGCGCCGTGAGCGCCGGACGCGCGCTTCCATCCCATGATGTATTGAGCACACCATAGGTTTCGCGAGCACCATAGGTTCGGCCCCTGCCCGTCGATTCGGTGCCGTTGATTGGCCAGTAGCACCAATCGACGCCGTTGGTTTGCAGATACGTCGTAACAAAGCCGAACCAGTAGCCGTTGTCGCTGGGATTGTTGCTGCTCACGCAGTTGCGGCCGGTATTGCAGGTGCCAAATTCTCCCAGCCACAGCGCTTGCGGATTGCTGCCGGTCACCAGATAGCCCCAACGAGGCGTGATCTGTCTCACGTAATCGCGGTAACCCGTGAGCCCGGAATAGTCGAATCCATAGTCGTGGGCCTCATAGACCAGTCGGCCCGCAACATTCAGTTGCACCGGCAGCCGTGATGCCCCGGAGAGATCGAGCGCATAGTTCACACCCTCAACAAAAATTAACAAGTTCGGGTTGACCGCCAATACGGCATTGCCTCCCAGTTCGGCCGCCGCTTGCCAATTCGTGGCGGGACTGCCAGCCCACGTCGCATTCACTCGGGGCTCGTTCCTCAGGTCGGCGCCAACCACCCAGGCATTGCTCTCGTAGCGCGTCGCCATGCCCTCCCAGTCGGCAATCCAGCTTGTTTGCGGGTAGTGCTTGTTGTACCAAAGCGTATTGCCGTCGTTGCCGCAGCACCACTCGGCGTTGCTGCTGTGGTTATCCAGAATCACCATGATTTCCGCATCGGTGAGCGAGTTGACGACCTCATCCAGAATTGTCAGTGCATCCTCGCCTTCCATGTCGGGATTGGCGGCAAGTGCATATCGGCCCACCACCGGGTTGCTTTCATACAGTTCGTTCGACCAGGGCAGGCGGACTGCATTGAAACCCAGGCTCTTGATTTCCTGCACGATACTCTGCAAAGAAGCCAGATCGAGACCGCCGACCACGAAATCCCTGGACTCAGCGCCGTACCAACTCACCGCATTCAGATGCACCCGCTCACCATTGCTGTCCACTATGTAGGGTCCGGCCCTATGCAGCGGGAGCGCTGGCTGGGCTTGGGCCGCGCTAGCGGCGCGGACAAATGCCACAACTGCAAGAACGATTGTGATCAGTAGCTTCAAGCGCATTAAGTTGTCAGCCCTTTCCNNCAATCTCCGTTCCCGTCAACGTGAAACAGTTTTCCGCTTGCGGTGCCGCACTGCTCGTCATTGAATCGCCATCATTACCATGACCTAGCGGACTGCGGAAAACTCCGCTTCGCGCCGGTTTGGGAAGGGCACGAGTTCCACTCGTGCCGTAACTGCCGCGAAATCAACAGCGGCTTCCAGCCGCTGAGGGAATGCTGCACCGAGAAATCCTCTTTCCGCAGCCTACTGGGGATGCGTCGGACCCTGCCGCCGCCATTCGCGAAGGACCACGGATTAGCGCTGTGAATAGCGTGTGAAATTCCTCTAATAGTGATGCGAAATCCTTGACTCAAGCCATGTTCCGACTTAGAGTGAGCATCAGCGGTGAGCGTATAGCGAGCCGCCAAAGAGCGAGTCCAGGCACGGATTGGGTATTCGGGGAAATTGGCCAGAAGCTCCTCGGTTCGCGAGACCTTGGGCTTTTCCGTTTTTTGGTGCGCCACCGCCTGCCACGAGGGGGGCAGTCCATGGGGTACGTAGAGGTTGTTGTTCTCATTATTGTCATCGTCATTAGCGCCCTGTTTACGGCCAGCGGATTCGTGCGGACCGAGTACAGGCTGAAAGAGATCAAGAAAAGTCTGGGCGAGGTCGAACGCAGACTGGAAATTGCACGCTGCAAATACAGGGATGCACCGGAACAGGTTGCCACTCTTTCAGCGCGGCGCGATTAGATTCCGCTGGAGTGGGAATGTCGCTTGGCCGATCATGCGCCAAGGAATGGTTAGCTGCGCCCGGCCGAACAGTACTGTTCAAACCACAACCTTCTTGTAACCTTCCCGTGAATCCCGCGCGCAAAACATACTGCACCATCGAGCACAAAAAAAAAGGGCGCGGAACCTCTCCGCGCCCCGAGTACGAATCCGCCAACCGCCAGACTCCCTACTGCACTGTCAGCGTGATATCGGCTGTGGTGACCGGCGGGTTTGAGCCCTCAGTCGCAGTGACGGTAATCGTCGGGTAGGTTCCGGGGACGGTCGTGGGTGTAATGGTCTCCGTGGCCTGAGCGGTCTTGGTCGTATCGGCTTGGGAAGTTGCCGTGATCGTGGCGCTTCCCGGCAGGCCGAGCGCGATCGGCGGAGCGGTGTACAGCCCAGTCGCGCTGATCGATCCTCCGTTCACTGGCGATACCGACCAGGTCACAGCCGTGTTGGTGGAATTCGTGACGGTGGCTGTGAACTGCGTCGTTTGCGGCGTTCCAGCCGGCCAGTTCGCGTAGCTTGGATATACGGTTGCGCCCTGGCTTACACTGACGGCTACCGGTGGCGTGCTGCTGCCTCCTCCGCAGGCCAGCAGCAAACCGAGGAGCGCCAGCGAGATGCACAGTCCCGCCATCGCGGAGTGCCGCGACATTTTCCGTCCCGCCAAGCCGAACAGTACGATTCCCGCCAGCGGCAAGGTCAGAGGGATCCACGGCGA
>PLUW01000100.1 GCA_003162935.1 Acidobacteriaceae bacterium | reverse complement strand
CTATTAAGTAATATTCCAGCAGTTTCGCAATTTTTTTATTTTTCTGGTTCTTTGGAATCATAGATTTAGGGAAAAAATCCAGCTAGATCTTTGATTTTGAAGGACTTATTCGTAAAATATTCCGGAATAAGGACTTAAGTACAGCTCTCAGCTTTCAGCTCTCAGTTTCTTAAACTCTACTTCTATTTTATCAGTTTCAACAGGGTAGTTTGGACATGATTTCCAACTTTATTTTCCGTGGGTTTTCATGGGCTTACCGGGAAAAGCGTCGAAACTGGGGCTTGACACCGTTTCGCCCTGAGGCGGCGATGGCCCGGCGCAAGCCACCCTCGATTTGAGGTGGTGCAATTCTTGCCGTTGTAGGGCAGAATTATTGGCCAGTCGCAACCACACGACAACACGCTATGGAAACAACGGAAACACGGAACGGGCATCACTGGTCGCAGACGCTGCTGGGAGTGGGCCTGATCATCATGTTCGCGTACTACGGCGAGTCGGTGCTGGCGGTGCTGTTCTTTGCCATTCTGCTGACGTTCATGCTTTCTCCGGTGGTGCAGGCGCTGGAGTATGTGCACCTTCCGCGGGCGATGGCGGCGCTGATCAGCGTGGTGGCGCTGCTGGCGGTGCTCTATGGCGTCACGGTGGCGTCGTACAACCAGGCGCTGACGTTCGCGGACAACCTGCCGAAGTATTCGCAGAAGATCCGCTCCATGCTGCAGCCTTACCAGCAGCAGGCGGAACGGCTGGAGAAAACGGGCGACGTAGTTGGGCCCGAAGACAAGAATATAGTGCCGGTGCGGCAGGTGCAGAGCTGGTCGGAGGCGCTGACCCATGGAGCGGGTACGGTGACCGATATTGCGCTGGCGTTGTCGTTCGTGCCGTTCCTGGCCTACTTTCTGCTGACGTGGCAGAGCCATGCGCGTTCGGCGACGGTGATGCTGTTTCCGCTGGAGCACAGGAACACGGCATTCGTGACGCTGGGGCTGATCGGGAAGATGCTACAGAGCTTTATTGTCGGGAACCTGCTGATTGGACTGCTGATTTCCGCGGTCAGCGTGGGGATCTTTGGGTTGCTGCACGTTCCGTTCTTTTACTTCGTGGGCTTTCTCAGCGGGTTCCTGAGCCTGGTTCCGTATTTGGGGATTGTGCTGGCGATGGTGCCGCCGATCCTAGTTGGACTTGGGCAGCTCGAACCCGGAGACCTCGTCGTGGTGGCGGTTTGCGTGGTCGGAATGCACTTGCTGGCGCTGAATGTGCTCTATCCGAAGCTGCTGGGGAGCCGGTTGAAGATCAATCCACTGGCGGTGACGATCGCGCTGCTGTTCTGGGGAGCGGTGTGGGGCGCGGTCGGGCTGGTGCTGGCGATTCCGATTACCGGCGCGCTTAAGATTATTTGCGACCACGTGGAGTCGATGAAACCGTGGGCGGATTGGCTGGGGGAGTGAAGCGAGGTCAGAGGTAAGAGGTCAGATTGCAGAAGTGAAACCCCCGCACTGCTTGCAGCGGATTCGCTTCTGAGCGGTTGGGCTCTTCCGGTTAGAAACTCTGGCCCTCGGGGGTGCAACTACAAACTCCCTGGTCGCTGCCGCCGAGAAGATTGATATAAAAACACAGGGTCTCCACCAGCGTCTCCTCCGACGATACTAGGTTTGAACGGGCGGCGAAGTTTTCGGTGACGCCGTAGCTCCCAGCGGCGCTCTGGATTTGAGTGGACCAGACCCGGAGGCCGGCGGTCGGTGTGTTGGTGTAGTTCACGGGGCCACCGGCAGCTACCGAGGAAGAGATTATTTTGATGGCGCCGCGCTGGTTGATCTTGCGGGTCAGGCTATTGCCGGCGAGATTGTTGTCCACGGATTCCGAGAGCAACCCGTCGGGCGAAACGCCGCAGCTACAGCACTCCTGCATTTCCTGGCTGTCGTCGAACACGTAAAAAGAAGCCCACAGGCTGGCTCCGATGTCGCCATCGTTGATGATGCGCACGGTTTGGTCGGGCGCTCCAGACGTATTGGCATTGGCATAGTAGGCGACGAAAAAGACGCTGCTGTCGCCCGCGGGCTGGGCTGGCGCATTGCCGCCCGTGTTCTGGCCAGGAGCGGTTCCACCGGTTTTCTGGCCTAAGCCGGTTACCCGCGCCTTCTGAGCGGATGCATTCCCCCCAAGAGTCATTGCGATGGCCAGGATCGAAAATAGAAACACGAGTCTCTTTGTCATGGTGGATACTCCTATACCGCATGGTTGCGGCGCCGGGCAGCTAGGGGGGAGGAAATCTATCGTTGGCGCGTTTGCAAGACTTTTACGCTTCGGTGGATGGTTCATGCAATTACCCACGTGGATTAGTCCTGGGTCGGAGGCTTGTCGATGACCCAGGCGGATTAGTCCAGGGGGCCTGTACTCCAGCCACTTGGTTGCAATCGGCAAAGGCTTCTACACTGGAACCTTGCGCGCTCTGATCACACTATTTCTGGTTGTTACCGCGGCAGTTGGGGGCTGGGCGGCGTGGGTGGTGCATGCACCGGTTACGCCTCCAGCCAATACTTCTTTGCTGCTGCATTCCGGCTATTCGACGCGGCGGATTGCGGCGGAGTTGAAAAAGGCGGGAGTGATTCGCAATGAACTGGCTTTTCGGATATGGCACTGGGCGCATCCTAAGCCGTCGTTGAAGGCGGGCGAGTATCGGTTTGAGCGGGCGGCGACGCTGCCGCAGGTTTACGGGCGGATCGCGCGGGGGGATATTTACTTTCATGTGGTGACGATTCCCGAGGGGTACACGATGTTCGACATCGCACAGGCGATGGAGGACGCGGGGCTGGGGTCGGCGAGCGATTTTTTGCGCGTGGCTGAGACTCAGACCCAGCTGGTTTCGGATTTCGCGCCGGAGGCCAAGTCGCTGGAGGGGTATCTTTTTCCGAACACTTACCAGTTCACGCGCACGCAGAGCCTGGAAGAGATGGCGGCGGAGATGGTGCACCAGTTCCGGCAGGTAGCGCAGCAGATCGGGCTGAGCGCGGACGTGCCCAGGGTGGTGACCATGGCGTCGATCGTGGAGAAAGAGACGGCGGCTGCGGAGGAGCGTCCGCGCGTGGCCAGCGTCTATTACAACCGGCTGGGGCTGAAGATGGCGCTGGATGCCGATCCTAGCGTGATCTATGCGGAGCAACTGACGGGGACGTATTCGGGGAGCCTTCATCACGCCGATCTGGCGGTGAAATCTCCGTATAACACGTATCGGTTTGCGGGGTTGCCGCCGGGGCCGATTGCGAATCCGGGGAAAAGCGCGCTGGAAGCGGCTATGCACCCCGATCGCACAAACTTTCTTTATTTTGTCAGCGACGGGAATGGGCATCATCGCTTTGCCCGGAACCTGGAAGAACACAACCGGAATGTGAACGCTTATCGGCGGGCGGTGGGCATGCGGTAGCTCGTGCGGGGCCACGTTCTGCGGTCCGATTGAAAAAGATCAGAACCTTC
The DNA here is from genome assembly GCA_003162935.1 of Acidobacteriaceae bacterium. Lineage (GTDB taxonomy): Bacteria > Acidobacteriota > Terriglobia > Terriglobales > Acidobacteriaceae > Acidiflorens. Next base: position 11,391 of record PLUW01000100.1, on the reverse strand, counting down.
CACCACAGGGAGCACAGGAGACCACGGGGGGACGGCGAGGCCATTCGCCGCTGAAATGAGTCGGGTTTGGGACGCGCCCGCTAAAACTGGCCTTATCAGCGGTTTCTTGAGCGGGCTGTCTGGCCCTCAGGGGCTAAATCCCCTGTCTTTATTGGGCTTTGGCGGCACGGCTGAAGCCGTGCCCTGCCCAAAACCATTTATGAGACCAGATCTAAGCGTTGAACCGTTTGCTGCCTTATACTAATTAGATACTCAGACAAGGGTTTACGCAGGTCACGGCATAGGAATGTATCGTCCTCATTTGCGAGTATTTTTTCTGCTATTTCTGGCGGCGGCGGCTATCCCGCTGAGCGGGTGCTTGTTCCGGACCCGGACTGTGGACCGCCCGCTTTCCGATCGTCCGCTGAAAACCTCGACCCAGCAGGAACTGATCGACTTTGTGAACTCGCAGGCGGGCAAGATTCAGTCCATGCAGGCGACGGTGGATATCGACTCTTCGGCGGGCGATCCGAGAAACGGGAAGGTTACGGACTACAAAGAAATTCGTGGCTATGTTTTGGCGCGCAAGCCGGCGATGCTCCGGATGAAGGGGCTGATGCCGGTGGTGCGGACGACGGCGTTCGACATGGTGAGCGACGGAAAGGAATTCAAGCTGTGGATTCCGCCCAGGAATAAGTTCGTCATGGGCGCGAATGACGCCGGCGGCTACCAACCGGACAAGCGTCTGGAAAACATGCGGCCGCAGTATATCTATGATGCGCTGCTGATCCCGGAAATCGACGGAGACGATGCCGTTCTGGAGAACGGCTATGAAACCGTTCTGGACTCGCGACGGCATCGGGTGGAGCAGCCGAATTACAGCTTGCTGGTGATCCGCAAGGGAGCGAAGGGCGCATATCTGTCGCGCAAGATCGACTTCAGCCGCATCGACCTGCTGCCATATCGGCAAAGGATCTATGACCAGCAGGGCAATGTTGCCTCCGATGTCCACTACCACGAGTACAAGGACTACGCGGGGACGATGTTTGCCAGCACGATTGAGATCGAACGACCGCGGGAGAATTACGACATCACGCTGAACATGGTCAAACTGGAAATCAATAAAGCGCTGACCGACGACCAGTTTGCGCTGGAACAGCCGGCGGGGGCGGAAGTGGTGCGGCTCGACCGGTCGAATGCCGACGCGCCAAAGGCGGACAGCCAAAGCAAGTAGCTGCGCACGGCCAGCCGTGTGTTGAGAAACGACATGATGAATCGGATGATCGTCGGGAATCTGGTGCATCGGCCCTTGCGCTCGCTGATCAGCGTGGTGGCGATTGCGCTGGAAGTTACGATGATTCTGTTGATCGTGGGTCTGTCGCTGGGAATGCTACAGGACAGCCGCACACGGACTGCCGGCATTGGGGCTGACGTGCTGGTGCGGCCGCCGGGGTCTTCGTTTATCAGTGCGTTCTCGGGCGCGCCGATGCCGATCAAGATTGGAGGCGTGCTGGCAAAACTGCCCCATGTGAAGAGCGTGGCTCCGGTGATCACGCAGGTCGCCGCGACCGGCTCGCTCGAGATTATTGCGGGAATCGACTTGCCCAGCTATGAAAGCATGTCGGCGGGCTTCCACTATCTGGCGGGCGGTCCGTTTCAAGGGCCGTACGACGTACTGGTGGACGATCTGTTTGCCAAGTCGAATCATGCGAAGGTGGGCGGCACGATTGAGATTTTGAACAACAAGTTCCGCATCGCGGGGATCGTGGAACGGGGCAAGGGGGCGCGCAAGTTTGTTCCGCTGGAGACGCTGCAGGATCTGGTCGGCGCCAAGGACAAGGCCACGATTTTCTATCTTAAACTCGACGATCCGGCCAATGCGGACGCGGTGGTTGAGGAAATCAAGCAGGTTCCGGGGATGGAGCGATACGTGGCGAACTCGATGGCCGCGTACCTGGCGATGATGACCACGAGCAATTATCCGGGGCTTTCGACGTTCCTCGATGTGGTGGTGGGGATTTCGGTGGTGATCGGGTTCATTGTGATTTTCCAGGCGATGTACACGGCGGTGATGGAGCGGACGCGGGAAATCGGGATTCTGAAGGCGATGGGAGCGTCGCGGTTGTATATCGTGAATGTCGTGCTGCGGGAAACGGTGCTGCTGGCGGTGGGCGGCATTGTGCTGGGGATCGTGGTCAGTCTGGCGGCCCGGGCGGCGCTGGCACAGAGGTTTCCGCTGTTGCAGGTGGTGGTGGATGGCGGGTGGGTGGTGCGCGCGACCCTGATTGCAATTGCAGGCGCGATTGCCGGGGCGCTGTATCCGGCGTTCAAGGCAGCGCAGAAAGATCCCATCGACGCTTTGGCTTACGAATAAGAGAAGCTTCGTTCTTCGATTTCTATTTCGCTTTTGATTCGCCTATAGTCGGCTTTGACGCCAAATCTCGGAATTCTCCTCATAATTTTCCTCGCAAATCTGGAGAGAATGCACGATACTGCCCGGTGAAACTGTTCGTGCTAGAATCGCGCTGCGTTCCGTAGAGGCATTGCAGTTTCTCGGGCAGGCTTGTCCTAATTCAATATTTGAGGAGGAGATATGCGCTTCAATGATCCGACCCTATATGGCCGGGACGATGAGACGGATGAGTACATTGACAGCGGCGCCTACGGCGAATCGCTGGAAGAGGATCTGGACGAAGAGGAAGAAGAGGAAGAAGAGCCGGTTTTGGCCGAGGAAGAGGAAGATGACGAAATTGGCTTGCCGCCAGTGATGCGAGAACCTCCGCCTGTAGTGCCGTCGGGTGGTGGCAGCGGCGAGAGCGGACCTNNGAAGCCGAAGAAGAAAGCGGCAAAGAAACCGGCTGCCCGGAAGAAAGCGAAAGCCTCCAAGAAGAAAGCGGCGAAGAAGCCCGCCAAGAAAGCGGCAAAAAAGAAAGCGGCGAAGAAAAAAGGCGCCGGCAAGAAAGGCCGACGCTAGTCGGCCACGTTTGTGAATATCGTGATGGCGGAGGACGGTTTTCCGGCTTCCGCCATTTTCTTGTTGCCGGGCTATTTTCCGCCGGGAACGATCGCTTCCGCTTCGATTTCGACCAACATTTCCGGAGAGACCAGGGCGGTGATCGCCAGCATGGAGCTCGCGGGGCGGATGTCGCGGAAAAATTCTCCGTGTGCTTTTCCCACCTTTTCCCAGTCCGCAATGTTGGTTAGGAATATGCGGGTGCGGACGACATCTTTGAGCGAAGCTCCGGCGCGATCGAGTGCGCGCTCAATGTTCTTGAGCGTTTGAACCGCCTGCGCGTAGACATCGCCCGCGCCGACAATTTTGCCATCGGGCCCAGTTGCGGTGGTACCCGCTACGTGGACGTGCGGGCCAACTCGAACCGCACGAGAGTAACCGACAATGGGCTCCCAAGGTGTGCCGCTGGAAATCTGGATTCGCTCCACTTTGCCTCCTTTGGTCCTGACCCGATTATTTAAACAGATGCGATGGAACCGATTGCTCGCAGTTTGACGCAAAGTTAGCAGTCGGGTCCGTTGGCTGCCAGTGAACGCATCCAAACTCCGCGCCCAGCAAGGGTTGTAAGCACACGAATGGCTCAATGGTGCCCTTGTGTGGGATTCGGATTCAGAGTATCTAATTCAAACAACATCTTGTTCCGATCTAAGGACAAGAGGGGTCAGGGCTGGGGGGAACAATGGACATGGAACCGATTTCGGAAGACCATCCGCTACAGCAGTTGTTTCTTGAACTGGTGGGGCGTCATTACGCCCAGGAGATCGGAATTCGCGATCCGCAAATTGTGAGCTATGTCGCGCATCTGCTCTCGGAGTTTTGCGATGCCGAGCAGTTGTTGAAGATTCGCAATACGGCGGGGAAGCCGTTGAACGATGTGGGCGAGATGCTGATCGAGTCGGACCCAATCTACGGCCCCGCACCGTCGTTCGACCGCGAACGCCAGGTGCGGAAACACATTGGCGACTACACGCTGTTCTATGCCGGCATGTTTCCCGAGAGCGTCAACCACTATCGCCTGCGGCGACAGCGGGTAGAGGGTTTCGTGGACTGGGTGAAGGCGGGGAAAGAAAGCTACTATATCGTGTCGAAGTTCGAGCACTTCGAATACGCCAAGGTGGCGCCGCTGTTCGCGCAACTCTCGCAACAATTTGAGCAGTGCGTGTATGGGCTGAACCTGGTGAAGAATGAGCTTGAGGTGATGCAGCATCCGATTGCGCGCCGCAGCAACGACCTCATTATGTAGGATTGCAGGGGACAATTGGAGAGGTGAGAGGTTCGATTGCAGAGGTGAAAACAGGCGCGTCTTTAATTTTGGATTCTTACTTCTGCAATCGGACCTCTGACCTCTGACCTTTCACGACTCGTCGTCCGACGAGATTGAATTTTCCTTCGAGCACAATGTTGATCGCTTCGGTGTAGGCGATGTGTTCTTGCTGCAGAATTCTTGCCGCTAGCGTGGGTTCGTCGTCGGAGTCCAGCACTGGTACCGTTTTCTGCACGATGATGGCGCCGTGGTCGAGTTCTTCGTCCACAAAATGCACCGTGCATCCCGACACTTTCGCGCCATAGGCGAATGCTTGTTGCTGCGCTTCCAGGCCAGGGAACGATGGCAGCAATGAAGGATGGATGTTGAGAATTCTTGCCCGAAACTGCTGTACGAACCAGGGCGAGAGCAGGCGCATGTAACCGGCAAGGCAGACGAGATCGACTTTGTTATCGAGAAGAGCCGCGACAACTTCGCGGTCGTGTTCCGCGCGGGGCTTACCTTTCGAGGGAATGGCGATTGCGTTGAGGCCGCGCTGGCGGGCGGTTTCGAGCCCGGGGGCGTCGGGGCGATTCGAGATCACGACGGCGATGCGGGCATTGGGTATCGCGCCGGCCGCAATGCTGTCGGCGATGGCGACGAAGTTGGAGCCGCGTCCGGAGAGGAGAATGCCGAGGTTTTTCATGGAACACAATGAAGAAAGCAGGTCCTTCGCTTCGCTCAGGATGACAATTTTATTTCATGCAACCGCTTGCGAAGCGGACTCTCATTTAGCTGAACACGACTTTGCGATCGCCTTTGGCGATGCGGCCGACGCTGTAAAATTTCTCTCCGGCGCGCTCCAGGAGCGTCTGCGCCTTCTTGAATTTCGCGGCGGGGACGACGATCAACATTCCAAGGCCCATATTGAAGGTGCGGAGCATCTCTTCCTCGGCGACGTTGCCGAGTTTCTGCAAATGCTCAAAGATGGGCAGAACGGGCCAAGTGCCGAGTTCGATCACGGCCGAGGTGCCTTTGGGCAGCACTCGCGGCAAATTCTCGGTGATGCCGCCGCCGGTGATATGGGCCAGCGCCGCCACGCAATCTCCCGCGATCAATTTGCGGATGATCGACCAGTAACTGCGATGGGTGCGCATGAGCTCGTTGCCGACTTTGTTCTTGATTTCGCTGACAAAGGTTTCGAGCGAGTAACCTGCGACCTCAAACAGCAATTTGCGGGCGAGTGAATATCCGTTGGTGTGCAGGCCGTTGGAAGGCAGGCCGAGGACGCAATCGCCAACCTGCACGTCCTTGCCGCTGATGATGCGATCGCGCTCGACGACGCCGACGATAAATCCGGCGAGATCGTATTCGCCCTCGGGATAGAAACCCGGCATTTCGGCGGTCTCGCCGCCGATCAAAGCGCAGCCGTTGTGCTTGCAGGCGTCGGCGAGGCCGCCCACGACTTTTTCCGCAACTTGCGGGTCGAGTGTGCCCGTCGCCAGGTAGTCCATAAAAAACAGGGGCGCGGCGCCCTGCACGGCGATGTCGTTCACGCAGTGATTCACGAGGTCTCCGCCAACGGTGTGGTGCATCTTCATTTCGAAGGCGACTTTCAGTTTGGTGCCTACGCCATCGACGCTGGAGACCAGCACTGGATCGAGATATTTCTTGTCGACCGAAAACAAGCCGCCGAAGCCGCCGATTTCGCTGAGGACGCCCTTGGTAAAGGTCTTGTGGGCGAGATACTTGATGCGTTGCTTGGTTTTGTTGCCGCGATCAATGCTGACGCCGGCATCCGCGTAGGTGATCGAGTCGCTTGGGGCGTTGGGATTGTGGGCCACTGTTCAGTCCGTCATTGCCAGGGTGGAGAGATCTGCTGCGCCAGCGAGCCGGTCGAAGCATTTTCGCGCGCAACAAATTCTAGCACGTCTGGAGTTGCCCCCGGCGGAACGGGCCGTCGATGCGAAAAACAAAACCCCGGACAGGGCCGGGGCTGAAACAGGGGAAGGCGGCTTCTTATTTCGTGTCGCCCTTCTTGGTTTCGTCCTTGGTTTCGTCTTTCTGGGTTCTCTTGTGATGTTTGTGGTGGTGGTGATGGTGCGCCGAGGTGGAGGTGCCGTCTCTTTTGTCGGCGGGTTGGCCCGTCTTGTCCGCCGGTTGATCGGCCGGTTTGTCGTTCTGGGCAAAGGCGAACGACGACAGCGAGATGGAGAGAGCTACGGAGAATAGCAACGCGAGTACTTTTTTCACTGGGATGCTCCTTTGAGTTTTGCCGCTGAGTGTTGCTGCGCGCGTGACACTCCCCGAAGATTCTGGTGGAAATGTCCGGGGTAGCGAAATTGTACCTCAAAGCTCGCTTTGTCGAAACGCAATCGGCGAGCGGCTATAATGCTGGTCCAGTTCCTTTGTGGGGGAAAACGAACATGAGGACTTTGCGAGTTCTTCTTTTTGCCGTGCTGACGATTTCGGCGGCAATCGCACAGCAAGATCAATCTCAGGGATCAGCGCCCGAGAGTGCGGCGCAGGCTGCTGCCAAGAAAGACAAGAAGCAGCCGGCAACGACCAGCGCCGCAACTGCGGATAAGGCCTCGGAAAGCGCCAAGCCGGCGGAGGCTAAAACCGAGGCCAATGAAGCCACCGACAAGGAAGAACACTACGACGTCGCGGAAGTTCCGCCAGTGGTCACGCATCACCAGATTGCGCTGAACGGCAAGACCCTCAATTACACGGCGACGACCGGCAGGCTTCCCATCAAGCGCGGCGACGGAAAAACGGAAGCGGAGATGTTTTTCGTGGCATACACGCTGGACGGGCAGGAAACGGCGCGGCGTCCGCTGACGTTCGCGTTTAACGGAGGGCCCGGGTCGGCTTCGGTGTGGCTGCATATGGGAGCGCTGGGGCCGAAGCGTGTGGTGCTGCAGCCGAATGGATTCATGCCGGCAGCACCGTATCGCCTAGAAGACAATCCCGACACTTTGCTGGATCGCACCGACATTGTCATGGTCGATGCCATGGCCACTGGATACTCGCGAGCCGCAAACGCCGAACTGACCAAGAAATTTCTGGGCGTCAAGGGCGACGTGCAAGGCTTCGGAGAATTTATACGACTCTATCTTTCCCGTTACGAGCGGTGGAGTTCTCCGCTGTTCTTGCTGGGCGAGAGCTACGGAACTACGCGCGCGGCGGGCATCGCCGGGTATCTGGCCGATCATGGCATCGCTTTTAACGGCGTGACTTTGCTTTCGATGGCGGTGGATTTTCAAACGCTCGAATGGAACAAGTCGAACGACCTGCCGTATCTGCTGCTGGTGCCGACTTTCAACATGATCGCCGGCTACCACCACAAACTGTCGGCCGATTTAACGCAGGATGTGGCGAAGACGCGCGAGGAGGTCGTGCGCTGGTCGAACAACGAATACGCGCTCGCGCTCGGCAAGGGCGATGCGATGACGCCGGAAGAACGGCGCAAGATTGTCGAGCAACTGTCGCGGTATATCGGGCTGAAGCCGGAGGTGATTGAGGCGCACGATTTGCGGATTGACGTTCCGACCTTTACGAAAGAGTTGTTGCTGGACCGGAAGCTGATCAGCGGGCGGCTCGATGGCCGCTTCACCAGCCCCAATCCGGGCGATGAGCGTGGTGGCTACGATCCGACGAGCGCGGCGATTTTGCCTCCGTACACCTCAGCGTTCAACAATTACCTACGCACCGAACTGAACTACAAATCCGACATGCCGTATAGGGTCTTTGCCTATGATCAGCCGGGCTTCCAGACTTGGGAGTGGGGCAACGCCGTGGAAGGTTTCCCCAGCACGGCGAGCGGGTTGCGGTCGGCCATGATTAAGAATCCGTATATGAAGATTCTGGTGATGGAAGGCTATTACGATCTGGCCACGCCGTTCGCCGCTGCCAACTGGACCATGGATCATCTGGATCTGGACGGGCAGTACCGGCAGAACATTTCGTACTCCACCTACGGCTCGGGGCACATGGTGTATATCGATCGCGCGGAGCACGACAAGATGAAGAAAGATCTGGTGGAGTTCATGGAGAAGTGCCTGCCGAAGTAGTCCATGCGCGCCGCCGTCATCTTCGGGCTGGGAACTTCGCCGGCAGACTTGAGGCCGTTTCAGACGGACTCTCGAACCGAATGGCTGGAGGGGTTGCCCGCTGCTTCCAGTGACGCCGACGCCATTCTGATTTTTGGCGGGGATGGGACGATTCATCGTCATCTGCCGGCGCTGGTACGGCTCCAGCTACCGGTGCTGATCGTCCCCGTGGGCAGTGGAAACGATTTTGCCCGCGCGTTGAAGCTGCGTTCGATGCGCGACTCTGTGCGTTTGTGGCGTGATTTCGAAGCGGGGAAGATTCAGGCGCGGGCCATTGATCTGGGCGTGATCGTTGCGTCCGCTTCGCCGGAGCGCACGCACTACTTTTGCTGCGTCGCCGGGTGCGGTTTGGATTCGGCCGCCGCCAGGCGCGCCAACCAGATGCCGCGCTGGCTGCGCGGACACGGCGGCTATGTTTTGGCGGTATTGCCGCTGCTGCGCAAGCTTCCGGCGTTTGCGATGCGGCTGACGCAAGACGGCGGCAATGAAAACCATCGTGACGAAGCGGCCAAGCCCACCTTGCTCGCCGCTTTCGCGAACACACAATTCTATGGCGACGGCATGCGCATCGCGCCGGAAGCGGATTTTGCCGACGGCAAGCTGGATGTGTGCCGGATCTCGACGTTGAATCCTTTTCATCTGTTGTGTATGTTTTTCACGGTCTATTTCGGGCAGCATCGGTTGTCGTCTAAGGTTGAGTACTCGAAGGCAGAGCGGGTAAGGGTGGAGACCGAGACTCCGATCGAGATTTACGCCGATGGAGAGTTTGTTTGCGAGACGCCCGCCGAAATTTCAATTGCGGCTGGTGCTTTGCCGGTGATTTGTCCGCTCCGCTAAGTCCGCAATAAAGAGCGGTGAGACCGGGTGCGGGCTGAACTGGGGTGCTAACCCTGGGTGCGGTCGAGAACTTCGGCGTGCCAGGCCATCTGGATGGCCTCCAGTTTGGCTTCATTCGACTTCGCGGGGTCGTCTTTGAAACCTGGGAGCGCGAGCACATATTTGTGCAGGTCGGTGAAGCGGACCGCGAGCGGGTCGAGTTTGGGATGGGTTTCAGAGAGCAGAATGCCGAGGTCGTCGGAATCGCTCCAGGTCAGTTCTTTGGGCATTGGCTTTGTGCGTCCTCGGCGCGTTGTTGTGCTGAACGTTTGCGAAAGATCCCCACGTACTGACGAGTCTGGTGGGGTAGAGATTCCTCACTTCGTTCGGAATGACAAGTTCTTAATCGGAATGACAAGTTCTTATTGGAACGGCCAGTTCTTATGGTTTCTAGTGTTCTTCGGAAACGTAGTTTCTATTCCACGCTGGAATCTCTACTACGACCTTGCCCGGCTTCTTGATGACCGTCTGGCATCCGAGGCGTGAGTTTAGCTGAAGATCGGCGGCCATGTCGAGCTTGTCGGCTTCGTCGTCGTCCATCTCGGAGATGAGGTCGGCGCCTTCCTTAACCCAGATATGGCAGGTGGTGCAAGCGCAGTTGCCTCCGCAGGCATGATCGAGATGGATGCCGAAGTTCAAGGCCACGTCGAGCAGCGATTCCTGCTTGCCGTGGTCTTTATAGGGCAGCTTGCCGTGTTCGAAGGTGACGGTCTTGCCTTCGGGAAGGAAGGTGACTTCAACCGTGTTTTCGCTACTTTTGACGGCGGGAGCGTCCATTGTGGTAGTTCCAGTGTTTTGCATTTTTTCGTCAGACATATGAAAACCCCAAGTTTCAAAGTTTCAAGGTTTCAAGGTTTCAATGTTTCAAAGTCTACAGGCCAGCGTTTCACCGTGAAGCTCTGAAACCTTGAACCCTGCACTCATTCAAAATCCGCTTTTGCCACCGGATGGCCGGCTTGCTCGCCCACTTCAATCCCCGTGTCATCCATGGCTTTTCCTTTAAGCGCGGTGGAGACGGCGGTGTCCATCATCAACTCCGCCAGGCGCATGGTGGCTTTGTTCAGTACGTCGATCGCTTCGCGGATCGCGTGATAGTCGTTGCCATCTTTGACGGCGACGAGAGCCTTCTCCAAAGTTTCGACGTTGCGACGTTCTTCGTGGGTGAGTTGCTGCCACGCGAGGTCCTTCTTCGCCTTCGCGAGCGGGGTCAGGATGGTATCGGCTTCGCGCCGCGCTTCGATGATCTGGCGTTGGCGGAAATCTTCTTCGGCAAAGTCGAACGACTCGAGCAGCATGTTCTCGACCTGCTCGTCGGTGAGTCCGTAGCTGGGCTGGACGTCGATCTCGGCTTCTTTTCCGCTGCGCTGCTCGCGGGCCGAAACGCGCAAGATGCCGTTGGCATCGATCAGAAATTTGACTTCGATGCGCGGCATGCCGGCGGGCATCGGTGGAACGCCTTTCAGGTCGAAGCGGGCTAGCGAGCGACAATCGCGCGCCAGTTCGCGTTCGCCTTGCAACACATGAATGGCTACGTTCGCCTGGCCATCGATCTGAGTGGTGTAGTACTGGGTCGCGGACGCCGGGATGGTCGAGTTACGCAGGATGATCTTATCGGTCACGCCGCCTGCAACTTCGATTCCGAGAGACAGCGGGGTTACGTCGAGCAGTAGCATTTCTTTGGTGATTTCGGAGCCACCGCCCAGAATATTTGCCTGCACGGCTGCGCCGAGTGCCACCACTTCGTCAGGATTCAGACCCGTGTGCGGCACGCGACTGAATAGATCCTGCACCAGGCGTCGCACCTTGGGAATGCGGGTCGAGCCTCCGACGAGCACAACTTCGTCGATTTGCTCGGGCTTCAGGCCTGCGTCTTTGAGCGCTTGTTTGCAGGGGCCGATGGTACGGTCGATGATGGGCTGGATCATCTGCCCGAAACCTTCGAGCGAAATTTCGCGCCGATATTTTCTCCCGCCGGGCAAATCGACGTCGAGCTTCGCCGTGGGCTGCGAGGAAAGCGCAATCTTCGCTTCAATTACGGCTTTGCGGATGCGGGCCACGGTTTCTCCGTGGCGGCGGGCGTCTGTCCGAAGATCGAGTCCCAAGTCGCCGCGAATGTCGTCGAGCGCGACGGCGATCAGCAGATTGTCGATGTCGTCGCCGCCGAGATG